>NZ_JALGBR010000018.1:0-65494 GCF_022808535.1 Acinetobacter sp. NIPH1876 | reverse complement strand
AGATGTTTTCATGCAGAATCTCCTGCTTCTATCTTAAGAGAAAATTCTACTTTTACATCCTTTTATTTTTCGGGGGGATTACCGTGGGCTTTTCTTCTGTTTTTTCCTTTAACTGAATATTGGTAATTCCAATTTTTCTTAGAGCATTCAATAAAGTTGATTCACCATCTGAAAAGCCAGCAGATTTTGAGCGCCTAAAAACAAATAATTGGGTAACAAGATTGGAGCCCTGAAGAGTTTTCGAATAAGAGCCCTCTGACAAAGGTAAGCTCTTCATGAGATCAGAAATATACTGTTCAAATTGTTCTAGGGTCTTTGACCTAAATACTAGCCCAGAATGCCCACGTTCCTTGTGGATGCTTTTTCCCTCTACATTTGAAATATAAATCGCTGGTTGTATATCGAAAATATAAACTGGAGGGCAATTTTTAAGAGATAGTCGAATGACTAATGCTCCGCGAGTTGCTGTTTTATTTGAATTTGCATAACACCAATTTTTATAAGCTTGCTTTTCTCCATCTGAAATATCTTCATTTTCTAAAGTTTCTGAATTGACGGAAAAGGCCATTAGAGTGGGTTTATCGTTGTAATTAAAGTCTTCTTCAAAAGTATAATAGTGTACTGCATTGACAATACTGGGATTTAACAAGCGTGCTTTTACGCAAGCATTCCAAAGGTCCATAATTCTTCCTTGTTCTGGAGCTTCAAATTCTGTGGCATTATCTTTATTAGTGGTCGGATTAATTGTGGCATTAAGAACATCCTTGGAGCTATCAGGTTCCCCTGTACCAACTGTATTGGTTTCTTTTATATTTTTCTTCCTTTGTGACCGAGTAATGGTTCTTTCATGTTTTGTTTTACTTTTTTTCGCGATGGGTCCTGAACCTAACCATTCAAATTCATGATCTAAAATAACCGTTTGTGACAATGGTCTGCGCCCTCCTTGATCTTCAGATACATTAATCTGACCAGAGCCTAGTTGTAGCTCAGGAGGCTTAGGTGCGTTGTGGTCTATAGGTTTCTTAACTTGGTGAACTTCCTTTGTGACACTTCTGATGAGGGTTTGATCTGGTAAATCTATTCCAAGAATTCTTAGACCTAAAAAAGCATTGGTACCAGAAATATTGAAACCTGAAACTCGAATCTTTCTCGTTTCCTCGTGCCATGGCATTACTTTAGGGTATATATGATTTTTTTTATCAAAATCATCATGTTTTGCAATACTGCTAAATAATATCCTTACAGCATTTTGGGTATATTCACTGTATTGATAATAGGCAATAAATACATGGTCATTTAATGTAAGGCCATCACCTATAAGAACAGTCCATGTGCCTTCCTCTCCTGGATGAGGAGTGTAGAGCCGTTCATGCCGTTCGGCCTCATCGTATGTTGTCAGAATTCTAGGAAGTTCAGTAGATAGACCATACCCTCTAACCAGAAACTCAAAACAAGGTACGAGAAGTTCCTTATATTCCTGATCCGTTAAGGAGAAAGAAATACAATTCTCACGTTTGCTTGGCTTAATATAAAATTCATTTATGTTTGAGAGGAAATGATCTATTTCCCCAGTCTTTTCGTCTCGCTTATATGTTTGAACATAGGTATGTTTAAAATCCGTATGGTCAATATCAAACTCCCGTATTTCTAAGGGAAGATAATCAACCAATCGTTCATGATGCCAAACTGTGCCAATAGGCCAAGACACCAAATCTGTTATATTGGCATCAATAAAAATAAAATTATCTGTGGGTGTGTAATCTTCCAGAAGTTCCCTAAAAGCCACATGAACTTTAGGTTGGGTATTTCTACGTTCAGCTTTTGCTAACGCCCCATACCACCACACCATTAAGAACTTTTCAGCATTGGATTCAAGAACTTTGAATGCGGGTGATTTTTTTTTATCTAAAGAGTTATCAGTATTTTCTTCATTAGAATGATTGTTCATGATCAACCTCTCTATTGGTAATATTATCGACTAGTCAATTCTTCTTATAAGTTCAGTTCGGCTGTAGGGATATATTGCCCATCTACCCAATCGTAAAGCTGGATATCGCAAATACCATTCAAGCGATGTCCCAAGACCATTGCAAAAACTGAGGGTGCTTTAATAAAGAGGTGTAATTTAGATAACTTATTTTCAGATTTGAATGAAACTAAAGCGGATTTTGCCTCTCTCACAGCAAGATTTAGAGTTTCCATATTATCAATCACATAAGAGCTTTCTAAATTCAGTCTAGGTAAGCTCTTTACTTCATCCATTGTAGAGTCAATGTCTTTACCTATAGTTGTAGGAAATCCGATAGTAACTATGGCTTCAGTTTCACCCTGTAGCTCAACAGGGTCGATTTTATTAAAAAATTGTCCCTCTTTCTGTTTATGGTCATCAGTGCGATAAGCGAGGCCATTATGTTCTATTTCAAGTAGGAAGTTACGTGTGGCACTAAAAACATAGCCAAGCATACATGCGTTGGACATTCTTTGTTTGCCATCTATAAGGAGGGTTCTACGGTCACCACTGCTATGAATAAAATCCCCAATCGATACTGCTTTTTTGATTAGGTTGTTCCAGTCGCTGGAGTTTTTTTGAGCACGATCAGGACCATTGAAATCACTAATATCTAAGTTTAAGTCTTGATACTGACTGGATGATGCTGAAAGATTAATTTTTATAGGATCGGATAGCCACTGACTTCTACTTATATCTTCTTCAAGAGCATGGCAAATAAAACTTTCAAAGTCTTTACGATATATTGGACCAAAAGATGAACGAGAAATTAGATTTTTGAACTGATCTTTTAGTTGTTTGACCTGACTCCTGAGCAGTTCAATATTTATTGTGTCTTGAATTTCACTTAGAAATATAGACTCACTATTCTCAGAATTAAAAGTTATGAAACCAACATAATCAAGAGCAAATTCAGCTAAAGAGAAATCAATTTTTTTACCAACACACCAATCAAGGTATTCCGAGCGCCCATTCACTGAAACTGAAGAGTCGTCATCATAAGAAGATCCAACCCCTCTTAATCGGTCTATTTTTGAAATTAATGGTGAGATAGCGGTGTTATAACTTGGGCATACTAAATTAAACCAAATAAAGTTTTTTGGGTGGGTATCAAAAAGACTTTTAAAACGCCTTATTTCATCCCAAAATTCCGTAGCCGTTAAGGAGTGATTTTTTGCTTCATACATTACATGTAATGACTTTTCCGAAGAAAAATAACAAACTTCTATATCACTTAATGCTTCACTCACTATATGGCTAAATGCACTTTGTGAAAGCCATAGCGGTAAGCTCCTTAATACAAATGCATCCTGATATTCAAATCCTACTCGTGCAATCGCACCACCAGTTGATTGTTTTTCTAACAGACTCGCACTCATTATTATCTCTCTAAATCTAGGGTGGATCGGTAACAGGAACCATCTGATAGGTAGGTGTGAGCACTGCCCTCAAGATGATTGTTTTTTAAATGAAAAATCAGTAAGACTACAAAATTTGCCCCAACTTTTGGATCGGACACCAATTCCCTCATGGTGTGATGGTCTTTACTGCTGGGTTGTACACTAAAGAGAGGATGGCTATGCCATTCACCTAAATAGTTAAATTTTTGATAATTATTGTTTGTTGATTTATGAAAAAGGCGAATTGCTTTAATAGCATCCGTAATTCCACGTACAAAGGATGCTATCGTTCCACTCTTTTGAACAGTTAATGAGCTAACTCTAAAATGGTTTGTACCTATATGCTCACCCATTAAAACACCGCCACATTCGTGGGTTCCAGACTTCAACAGGGCTTTTATCAGTAAAATTTGTATATCAGTAGGAATGGATATTTTCAGCATCAGTATTAACCTTTCATCGGTTCAGGCTCTTCAATAGAATTGCCATTTTCACTTTCAGATATCTGTTTATCCGTAGGAGATTCTGTTACTAACGCACCTGAACAATCGATAGGATGAGTATCAAAAGGACATTGAAATATCCAATATTTACGGAACCCTATTAAATATGCTGAATATGGATAAGAGGATTGCTCATCAATTGTACATAAAGTATCTAATGTGAACTGCGTCATAGACGCTGCAAGAGCCGTTACATCTGCATCTGATGCAATATATGTTTGGTTTTGTGTTTGAAAGCAGTAATTATTAACTTTGCCTTCTGGGATTGGTTCCAACGTTTGTAAGACACCATAAATATGATTGCGAAGCTCTAAAGGTGAGGCATCTAACGTTGGGCGACTACGGGCCATCATTGCTCCACCACCGCCACCAAAGATTTCACCCCATACCATTGGTATATGTTTTCTTTTAGCAATTGCAGCTAAGGTTAGAAATGTATGTGAGCTTGCTGTCGCATCAATAATCAGATTACATGTGGCAATGGCATTAGCGATATTGGAATTTAAATGAGGATTTTCCTGTCCACCAATTTGCATTTCATACGTTTCAACTTCTATGTCTAATACTGTTCGTTTTAATGCTCTTTCAACAGCATGGGTTTTAGCAAAGCCAACATCTAACCAGCTGAGTTCATTACGGACAAGATTGTGTGGGGCCAGAATATCATCATCAATAAGTAGAAAGTTTTTACAGCCCGACCGTGCCAGTGAAATTGCAATTTTACTTCCTAACGATCCAAGACCTACAATTGCTATCCTTGTATTATTGAGATGGCTAAATTGTGCTGGCAATCTTTGATTCTGATCATCATGTAGATTAATAGCAGGATAACTTACGAAAAGTGGTGCTGTATTATTAATCAAGAATAGTTCCAAGTTACCCTTTAAGTCATATAACAATATAGGCTGTATGGAATTTGTGAATTCCTCTTGAGCAGGCCATAAATTGCCTAAAAAGGATTCTAATGAAACTCGGTCATTTACGGATTCCTTTAATTGAGGAACAGAATCAATTCGTATCGCCCATCCAGACAATTCAAATCTTTCATTAGAAAATGATGGTACGATGTCAGGTAGAGGTTTGTTCTGAATATTTGTTGGAACAATAACGGTTTTGTCTCGAAAGCTTGAGATGGCAATCTTAAAGTCCATTTTCTCAGAATCACTACCCAAGAGTATGTGACGTAACATAGGTGTTTCAATGAACCTTTCTGAAACACCTCTTAATTTTTGACCTATTGTTTCAGAATGCCTAGATGGTACAGGTTCTACATTCATCTCCAATACAGTCATTGCATCTGTTAATAAAAGAAGCTGGGCACTTCTAACTAGATCCACTCCACTGATATTGGTATTCCAATTATCTGGGCCATATTCTAGACACAGCACTCCTGAACCACCATACTGGTGCAAGATACTCCATCTTTCACCAGATTTTTGTGGGCGTATATATGCTGGTAGCTCTGGGAAAAGCTCTGGATATACTAAAACACCATTAAAATCTATAGTTCCTATCTTTAGAGAGAAGTTCAAATGCAGTTCATTTGTGTCTGTTGAGTTCCACTCCTGAATCTTAAAACTATTTTTCTCTTTCTCAAGATCAGTCAATAACTGCCGTTCTTGAGCTAGGCGTTCTAATGGTGTTTTTAGCAGTTCCATTACGCAAAGCCTCCTGGTTTATTTGGATAAACAGGGGTTGATGGAAAGGTTAATCCCGCACCTAGAGCAGAACGGATTAAAGAGCTGGCCATATCAGCAGAGTTTGCACTTTTGTGTGATGCCGAACGTGGAAAACGATTACCCAGAACCTGCCGCCATAGGGCTAATGCTTTATCATCATCTGTTTCATTTAAGGCGTTTCGTGCAATAACAGCTTGTTCTTCTACCTTTTCATAAAAAGTTTTGAACTCATCTGCTGTAACCGCAGAAAAAACATTATTGCCTGCAACACCAGGATCTTCTAAATGTGGAATTATGCCTAGTGACGCATAAATCCCATAAGAATCCCTGATCGTTTCTAAAAGATAAACAAACAACTTTTCATAGTTGGATTCGTAGTAATTCATATGCTTGGCAACCAGGCATTCTAAAATGAATCCTTTTGGTCTTTTTAAATCAGACAAGTTCTCACGACGCCACCATTTAAATAGCTTCACAAGAGGCTTAAATCGACCATTTGCATTTTTATTCACCTCAACAGTCCACTCGGTATGGGCTGGAGGGTTGGTAACTAGCCATTCTTCAAGATGAATGTCTGGAATCAGATAGCCGCCATATCCATCTGAAATGATAGGGACAACATCCATATCAACTTTTTTCAACTTAACATTTACTGAACGACGGTTAACGGTAAGATCGGTATATCCAATATCCTTTAATGCAGTATGTACTGCATCAAGGACAATTTGAGGATCATCATTAATTGTGTGATTTGTAAGGGCAATAATATCTACATCTGGCCTTTGTGTGATTCCGCCTATGGTAGTCGGACGTACTGCCGTATTTCTTTTATAAGAACCTGATAAGAATGTATGCACATGTACTTTGCTGAATTCATTATGCACTTTTAAAGCATCACGAAGCGTATTATGTGCGCTTGAACAATCATTAACCGTTGTTGTAGATGGTTCAATATCGGAAAGTAGGTCAAGAAACTGCTGTTGAGTTGTCATAATTCTCTCTGAGCCCATGTACTAAAATGGGGCATAAAATTAAGTGCGATCAGAAAAATTAAGTAACGTACTGCTGTGAACTTTGTTGCATAGCAGTAGGTTATTTAACCTTGTTTACGATATTGAGTTTGAGTTATCAGGATCATCCGATTTTTTATTACGGATAGCATCCTTTTCTTCTTTCAATGGCCGAGTTCTGGGAAATTTAAAATATCCAGTTGGATGGACAATAATTTTTCCAGATTTATGGCGATAAGATTTACAAAACACGAAGTCTTGATTTTCGGTAGGCATTGTTAGCCCTCCTATTTTGGCGGCTCGTTTTTCAGGGCGCATACCAAAATAAGCGGGTAAATCTTGAGATTTACGGGCCTAAATGTTAGAATGGGGTTCTGACAGCCAGATCTAACATGAGGTATGCGTAGGGCTTAGAGCCATATGCCTTTCCTGTGTGAAAATCTATCAAGCCGACTCTACCCAATAGAGTCGGCTTTTTAATTTATGAAACCATCTCAATAGTCTCCATTGAATCTAGGTCAAAATAATATAGTTTTTTAAAGTCATCTTCATATAAGTCAAATAATTGAGATAACTCACTAATGACAGATGTTGATGTTTTTTTTGCATCTATTGCGTAGTCAAAGAGCATTGAAGCTACTCTATATGTCGGTTCTCGATCCAATTCATTTGGTTCAACTTTACGATAACCACGCATAGCCATCTGCCGCCATAAATTGGCACTTTGACTTGAAGTTATAGTTCCTAACTCTGACGCCCTATAGATTAAGGCTGCCATTGAGGTTTTCCATTCCTTTTTAAGTCTTAGATAGTGAGCTAAATTAGTTGAACCTAATTGATCAATAATTTTTTCTTCTGGCATTAAGAATTCGGCAGCAAAGTCATTTGCTTCTTTTTCCATGAACTCAGATGGCTCTTCATGGAGGACCAAATGCCCAAGTTCATGTGCTAGTGTGAAGCGTATTCTGTCATTTGGCTGGTTTGCATTTAGAAATACACATGGAGACACACCATGCATTTTTAAGGATACGCCATCAACATTGTTATCTTTAAAGTCGCATAAAAAGACTAAAACCCCTGCATCTTCCACAGTGGCAGTTAGGTTTTCAAGAGGTTCATTCCCTAATGCCCACAATGACCTAAGTTTTTTAGCAGCTTCTTGAGGAGTGTTTATATCTAGGCCAATTTTAAAAGTTGGTAAGGAATTTTTTCTTTTTGGCACATTTGTGAATAATTCTAATGTTTGTACATGGCCCATTTTTAACATCATTTCAGCATTCATGCGGCTCAATGCTTTAGCTGTGGTAGAGCTTTTTTTTCTGTATGCATGCAAACTAATTGGCAGTGCATTTAGCTTTTCAATATGTTCGAAAAATCGTATAGGGAAATGTAGGGCATTGGATAGATTATGGATAACTTCATCGGAGGGTTTTAAGTCCCCACTTTCAATTTTAGATAATGAAGCCTGGGTAATAGACTGTCCCATTTCAGCAATTAGTTCAGTTTGACTAAGACCACGAAAGTTTCGTGCAATACTAAGCATGTCAGGATTGAAATGAGTCATATTCACCTCCAAGATGATTGACTTACAGATCAAGTTAATCGAATAATAACTGAACAGAAAAGAGTATGCAAATTTTTCTTCAAATTATTCCTAAAATGTTTCGTTTTAATGGGTTTAAGCTTGTTTTTATGCATATATAGTGTTTTTTGTTTTTATGGATACTATATATAGTGTTTTGGTTTTTACATTTTAACATGTAAATTTCCTGAAAGAAGTATGTTTACGTCAAGATACTAAAATATGAAACCTAACATAGATCTCTTATAGTTCAAGAATGGTTAAAGGTCCCCCAAAAACAGCACCAGTATCGATAAAAAAACAATTCTGATGCTTAACAGGTTCCTTGACTACAGTATGGCCGAAATAAATTTCATCAACTCCCGTTACAGTCTTATAGATAGGATTGTATGTACTAAAACGGACACGTCCTCTATGCCATAATGCAATTTGCATGGCAGATTGTTCACCTTCAATGAAGTAGTTATTTTTAAGAACCTCTTGTTTGAAATTATCCCAGTCATTGATATGTATATCTGCATGCACAAAACCATAAACTTTATTATTATGATGAATTTCAAGAATGATCGGTAAATTGAGACACTGTTCAACAACAATTTGTTGTTGAACAGTAGGTAGCTTATATAACCAGTCTCCACCATGATAAGCATGCATTTCTTTCATTTCATTATCAAAAGTTGCTTCAATACACATCTGTTCATGATTGCCACGGATTGCTTTAAACCAGGGCTCATTAATAAGACTTAGGCATTCAAGATTTTCTTGGCCGCGATCAACCAAATCTCCAACGGAGACCAATAAATCCTGCTGAAAGTTAAATTCTAGTTCTTCTAACTTATTCATAAGTAATGTATAGCAACCATGTAGGTCACCAACTACAAAAAGCCGACCTCGAATAGGTTTTGTATAGAACTCTACTAAGTTAGAACCTAAATCTACTTCTCTCATAATTATCCAATTGTTTAATATCAAAGTCTTCATCAAACAGGGGGAGTTTGAATAGATTGATTCTCCTTTTAATTGGACATTTGATCTTTATGTGGGGTTTTATTCTAAAATAAACGAATGTAAGTAATGGAACACAGCTAAATGAATGCACAATTAGAAGTGATGTCAGATCAGGAATTAAATAAATATGAACAAGAGCTCCTTGCTAAATGGACACCGAGAGTGGCGCTTGAAGCTCAAATTGATAGACTTAATTCTCAACGATCTGAATTGTTAGAAATTTATCACAAATTAAAGAATCCAAGGCATCCACAAAATACAAGATTGATCCATTCAATAAAGTCATTAAAACATAAGTTAGAGGACTTTGAAGATGAATTAGATGATCTTATTCAGGATGGTCAATTCAAGCAACATTAAAAATATTTATAACTACCTTATTTAGTTAGGATCTATTTTCTTCTTACTTATCAGATTATTTGTCGCATAGTTGTTTGTAATGTCGCATAGTTCTTTGGAAATGACAACCACCACCGACCAAGGCGATCGCAGATGCGGTATGGTGCGGTGATCGGAAAGGGCGTTGTCCAAAGCGATGTTGTGCATTGGCAACCGAGTAAATACTGGCGACTTCTAAATTTTCCTGTGCATTGAGCGGAGGCAAAATAGAGGGTAGCCGTGAAGCCAACAGTGTTTTACCAGTGCCAGGTGGTCCTTTGAACAATAATGAGTGTCCACCTGCCGCAGCAATTTCTAAAGCGCGACGTGGGCGAAGTTGTCCTTTAACATCTGCGAGGTCGAGTTGATAAGATGTTAAACCATGAATTGCTCTTTGTGGTGCAGCAGTAATTTGAGAATTGCCCGAAAAATGTGCACAGACATCCTGTAGGTGATTGGCAGCATATACCTCAAAATTGGGAAGCTGATTGGCTTCTTCTAAATTACCTTTAGGCAGTAACAGACGATGCTCTGCTTGTTGGCAGGCCATCGCAATCGTCAATGCGCCTGAAATCGGGCGTAAATGTCCATCTAATGCCAGTTCCCCAATGAATTCAAAGCCTTCAGTGCTATCTTCTGGTAATTGTCCTGAAGCAATCAGGATGCCAAGAGCAATGGGTAAATCAAGTCTAGAACCATCTTTAGGGAGGTCAGCGGGTGCTAAATTGATGGTTAAGCGCTTGGTTGGGAACTGAAAACCGCTATTAATAATGGCTGAACGGACACGATCTTTACTTTCACGTACTGCAGCTTCAGGTAGACCCACAATTGTGAGTGAAGGCAAGCCTGAACTGATGTGAACTTCAACTTCAATTTGTGGGGCATGTAGCCCCAATAAGCCTCGTGTATAAATCTTGGCAAAAGACATCTTATTGTTGTTCCATTGTGGTGCTTTATTTTTAATCATTTTTCGGTGCTATTCGCACCGAATTGGTGCTTATTTTTTATTCTGAACAATTTCTTCAAGTATTTTCATTTGCTGTTGCAGCTCAGTGAGGCGTTGATTGGCCGTATTGAGAGCAGTTCGTTGGCGATCAAGCTCTTGTTTAGAGACAAGGTCTAACTTTTCGATGCTTTCACTCAATAACGCACGTAAGTTTTTTTCTAGGTCTTTTTTAGGTTGGTCAACTTGTTGCAAAATTGCCTGTAAAAGAGTCTCAATCATAAAGTGCTCAATAGGTTATGTATATTTGCTGCTCAGTGTATCACTGCTGGCTATATTCCTCTAGCACACTTCGGGACAGAGGGATGAGTGACTGGTTGATTTCATTCAATATAGCGAAATGAAGCTTATTTTCGATGCACTATCTACATCTTCAAGCCTAAATAGGTTATAAAGAAAGCTTGTGCTCAATATTTAAAAACCCCCAACCTTTAAATATTGGCATGAAAATTGAACATAAAACCTTACTGGTGAAAATAAGCCGAAGGAAAACAAACATGAAGCTTGTAACTGCAATTGTAAAACCATTTAAATTAGATGATGTGCGTGAAGCACTCTCTGAGATTGGTGTTCAAGGGATTACCGTAACTGAAGTCAAAGGTTTCGGACGTCAAAAAGGTCATACAGAACTGTATCGTGGTGCAGAGTATGTGGTTGATTTCTTACCGAAAGTAAAGATTGAAATTGCAATTAGCGATGAAATGGTGGACGCAGTCATTGAATCAATCACTCGTGTCGCAAGCACAGGCAAAATTGGTGACGGCAAAATCTTTGTCACGAATTTAGAGCAAGTCATCCGTATCCGTACGGGTGAAACTGGGCCAGATGCTGTCTAAATTGGCACAAACTTTGCTGAGTTAGAAATAAGAGAAATAGCTCACAAAATAAGGTTGGGGGACACGAATGAAAAAAATGCTTATGGCGCTCAGTCTATCTGGCGCACTCTTAGGTGGTTCGGCGGTGGTTTGGGCAGAAGATACTGCATCAACACCAGTAACTGAACAAACTGTAGCCGTTGCTGATACGGGTGCTGCAACAACTGAAATCGTTGCAGTTGAAGCTCCAGCTCCTGAAGAGGCTGCTCCTGCTGCTGTCGCAACACTGGATACGGGTGATACAGCTTGGGTTCTTGTTTCAACAGCATTGGTTCTGTTGATGACTATTCCTGGTTTGGCTCTGTTCTATGGTGGTATGGTGCGTAAGAAAAACGTACTCAGCACCATGATGTTCAGCCTTTCTGCGGCGATCTTAGTGAGTTTAATCTGGGTAATTGCTGGTTACTCATTGGCTTTCTCTGGTTCAGGTGCCTATGTGGGCGACTTGGGCA
This sequence comes from Acinetobacter sp. NIPH1876, assembly GCF_022808535.1. NCBI lineage: Bacteria > Pseudomonadati > Pseudomonadota > Gammaproteobacteria > Moraxellales > Moraxellaceae > Acinetobacter > Acinetobacter sp. NIPH1876. The sequence goes on along the minus strand of NZ_JALGBR010000018.1, from coordinate 53,596 downwards.
AAGCGATGCTGAATGGCGTTGCATTTGATGCCTTAAGTGGGACAATTCCTGAAAGCTTATTTGTTATTTTCCAAATGACCTTTGCCATCATCACTGTTGCGATTATCAGTGGTTCGATTGCTGATCGTATGAAATATTCAGCATTTATGGCATTTATCGCAGTATGGGTAATCTTGGTTTATGCACCAATTACTCACTGGGTATGGGCGGCTGATGGCTGGTTATTCAAAGCAGGTGCATTAGATTTTGCTGGTGGTACGGTTGTTCATATTAACGCAGGTGTTGCAGGTTTGGTTGCAGCATACATGTTAGGGAAACGTACAGGTCTTGGCCGTGAATCTATGGCGCCACATAACTTAACCTTAACTGTGATTGGCGCAAGCTTGATTTGGGTAGGTTGGTTCGGCTTTAACGGTGGTAGTGCTTTAGGTGCTGGTGCGCGTGCAAGTATGGCGATTCTTGTGACTCAAGTTGCTGCTGCCGCTGCTGCATTCTCATGGCTCATTGTTGAACGTCTGGTTCGTGGTAAAGCATCAGTTCTTGGTGGTGCATCAGGTGCGGTTGCTGGTTTAGTGGTGATTACACCTGCTGCTGGTTTCGTTGGTGTAGGCGGCGCATTAATCATGGGCTTAATTGGTGGTGTGGTGTGCTTCTGGGGAATTACGGCATTGAAACGCCTGCTTAAAGCGGATGATGCTCTAGATGCGTTCGGTTTACATGCTGTTGGTGGTATTGTTGGTGCGATTCTTACGGGTGTGTTCTACAGTGATGAAATCATCAAAGCGGCAAATGTTGCACTTGCACCAACCTTTATCGGTCAATTGTGGGTACAAATCGAAGGTGTATTAGCAACAATCGCGTATAGCGCAATCGTGACCTTCATTATCCTGAAAGTAATTGATTTGGTGATTGGTATCCGTGTCAGTGCTGATGATGAACGTATGGGTCTTGACCTGAGCCAACATGGCGAACGTATCGAATAATTTGTACAACATGCGATTTAAAAAACAGCCCCAACGGGCTGTTTTTTTATGGCTTTAGACGACTAGTTCTGCAATTGCAGAAACTTTGCTACACTTAAGCAAAGAGAGTAAATAATCACGCAACTATGCATTGTCCATTTTGTAACGCCGCTGATAGTAAAGTCATAGACTCCCGTTTGGCTGCCGAAGGCTGCCAGATTCGACGTCGTCGTGAATGCGTCATTTGTGGGGAGCGATTTACCACCTTTGAGAGTTATGATGTGGTCATGCCGCGTGTGATCAAATCAGACGGTAAAAATGAACCTTTTGATGAGGCCAAACTACGCCGCTCTTTAATGCATGCCTTACAAAAACGTCCTGTCACTCAGGAACAAATTGAAACCGTACTCAGCGATATTCAATCGCAGATTCGTCGTCTAGGCGAGCGTGATGTCAAATCCAGAACCATTGGTGAAATCGTGATGCAGGCATTATTTGCATTGGATCATGTTGCCTATGTTCGATTTGCTTCTGTGTACCAAGATTTCCAAGATGTAGAAGCATTTCGCCATCAAATTGAGCAAATGCAACAACGTGAAAATGAAGTTTAAATTCGAGAGATCATGTCTGAGTTAACCCACGATCATTTATCTGAACATCAGTATTGGATGCAGCGTGCTATTGAATTGGCTCGACTTGGACAATATTCGACTAAACCCAATCCAAATGTCGGTTGTGTCATCGTCAAGGATGGCCAATTGATTGGAGAGGGGTATCATCCAAAGGCAGGGCAGCCGCATGCGGAAGTATTTGCATTGCGTCAGGCAGCTGAGAACGCCAAAGATGCAACTGCATATGTCACTTTAGAACCTTGCGCGCATTACGGGCGAACACCACCTTGTGCAGAAGCTTTGGTCAAAGCTCAGGTAAAAAAAGTTGTGATTGCCTGTTCAGATCCGAATCCATTGGTTGCAGGTAAAGGCGTTAAAATTTTACAAGATGCAGGCATTGAGGTTGAAACGGGAATTTGTACGGAAAGCGCAAAAACGCTCAACTTCGGCTTTCTAAAAGCCATGTCAACTGGCCTGCCTTATGTACGCTTAAAAATAGCATCAAGTCTAGATGGTCGCACTGCCATGGCGTCGGGTGAATCAAAGTGGATTACAGGTGCAGCTGCAAGGCAAGATGTACAACATTGGCGGGCAATTTCAGGTGCGGTGATCACTGGCATTCAAACCGTTTTAGCCGATGATTGCGAATTGAATGTTCGTGCTTTGGAAGGTGTTAATCCGACAACAGTGGTGCAACCGAAGCGGATTGTTTTAGATCGACAAGGACAGCTCCCGCTTTCTGCAAAAATTTTACAGCAACCTGAAACGGTGATGGTGATGACACCATTTCGTCAAGAACTTGCTGATTTAGGCGTGATACAATTGACGCCGCAACCTTTAAACCAGTTATTGCAGACTTTGTCCCAACAACATCAAATTTATGATGTTTTGGTTGAGGCAGGTGCAACTTTATCAACGGCCTTTTTACAACAAGGATTGGTTGATGAAATGATTAGTTATGTTGCACCAACTTTACTTGGTCAATCTGCTCGGGCTATGTTTAATGCTGAATTTAGCAAAATGGCAGAGCAACTCCGTTTTGAGTTGGTCGATGTAACCCAACTTGGGCAAGACATTCGCCTAAGATTGCTCCCTATCCAAGAGATGATATGAATCCAGAACCATCGGTTTATCACAAGCGTCGTCATGCTGCCCGTACGACTGACGAATATCTTTTTCATCAGTTAGTGCCGTATCTCGGTAATAAGCGTCGACTGCTTCATCTGATTCTAGAAGCGCTTGAGATTACAGGGACACTGAATAGCAAGAAAAAGAATCCACCGATTTTTGCTGATTTCTTTGCGGGGAGCGGTGTGGTCTCGCGTTTAGCCCGTCAAAATGGTTATCGCGTGATTGCCAATGACTGGGAACCGTATAGTCATGCCTTGAACAATGCGATTTTGGCTTGTGTTGATGCGCCTGCATTTAAAGAATTAGGCGGCTATCAGAAAGCCATTGATTACCTGAATCGCTTGCCTGAAGTTAAAGGTTGGGTCACGCATAATCTCTGCCCACGTAATGATGATGTGTATGATCCTGCCCGTGATCGCCTGTTCTTCAAACGCCGTAACGGCATGCGGATCGATGCGATTCGTCAGCAGATTGCAACTTGGCAAGCGCAGGGGGCAATTAATGATGTGGAAATGAGTGCTTTATTGGCACCATTACTGTATTCCGCAAGTTTCGTAAGTAATACCAGTGGCGTTTTCAAGAGTTTTCACCAAGGTTGGGGCGGACGTACCCAAACGGCGCTGGAGCGGATTGAATCGTTATTGTGGCTGACACCGAGCCGCTTTTGTGAGATTGGTGATCCTAAACGTCCAGCTGCTGAAGTGTGGTGTGTCGATGCACAGCACTTGGCTAATCAAATGAGTAGTTTTGAGGTTGATGTCGCCTATCTTGATCCACCCTATAATCAGCATGCTTATAGCAGTAACTATCATGTTCTGAATGCACTGACCTTATGGGATCAAGTTGACTTGCCATCCCCAGATACCAAAGGTTTTAAAAGCGGTATTGATCGAGCTTGGCGTAAAGAACGTCCGAGCCCTTATAACTCTTCTAAATATGCCAAAGAGGCCTATGAGAAGTTATTGGAAACGATTAATGCACGTTATATTTTGACCAGTTATTCGACTGATGGAAATATAGAGCCGAAAGACTTGCTGACTGCCAATTTGAAGCGCGGTAAAGTGACTTTATTGACCCAAGATGTTCCACGTTATCGGGTCAGTAAACAACGCCAGTCTGAACGCGCGCGCGTACTTGAATTTATTGTGATCACGGATACCCATGCTAAGTCAGGGCCACCGTTAAGACAGCTTTTGGGGCAGTTGTACCATTTCGCTGAATTGGGTGGGGTCGATACCACGGGTAACAGTACCCAACTGGCACTTTGGTAAGATAAAACGGACACCACTTTGGTCACAAAGTGGTGTTTTTGTATCCAATATTTACTGAGTATCGGTTAATTAGATTGTTGTGATCGATTTGTAAGATAAACCTATGTTTTTATAGTAAATATCTACCAATTTTGAGTTGGTTTATACATACGAAGTCATGCATTTAAATTAGAGGTTAGAAAATTATAATTAATAAATAATGATTTAAAACAAATATATAGATTCTTGTTACTCTCTATTTTTATAATCGTGTTCACCGAGTATAAGGATAGAAATACTTTGACCAATCGTTCAAATTTTTACCAAATGATATTGACCGTATCTGAAAATAACTATAGTTTGCCGAGCTTAATTTAGGGTCTTGCCTATTTGCAGCGATGACCAAGAGAGGTTGTTATGAGTCGCTCGGAACCCACCTTATTGGGGCAGTGCGTAGCTGAATTTTTTGCTACCGCAATTTTTTTATCATTCGGTATTGGTGTAGTGGCTGCACTTAAGCTTGCAGGAGCGAGTTTAGGCTTGTGGGAAATTAGTATCGTATGGGGTTTGGCGGTTGCATTGGCAGTGTATTTATCTGCAGGCATTTCTGGGGCACATCTTAATCCCGCAGTGACCATCGCTTTGGCACTGTTTGCTGGTTTCGAAAAACGTAAAGTGCCTTTCTATATCATTTCACAAGTTGCTGGTGCGTCTGTGGGTGCACTTCTGGTTTATGGTCTGTATAGCAATTTATTTGTGGATTATGAACAGACGCATCACATGGTACGTGGCAGTGTCGAAAGTCTGGAACTGGCAGGGATCTTCTCAACCTATCCGCATCATCTGTTATCGCTTGGTCAGGCCTTTATGGTGGAAATGTTTATCACCATGTTATTGCTCTGGCTGATTATGGCGATTGGTGATGACAGCAATGGCTTACCACGTGGTGCTTTGGCCCCGATTCTAGTGGGTCTGTTGGTTGCAGTGATTGGTGCTTCTTTTGGACCATTGACTGGTTTTGCCATGAACCCTGCACGTGATTTTGGCCCAAAAATCGTGGCTTATTTCTCGGGTTGGGGACCTGTTGCCTTTACCGGTGGTCGTGATATTCCTTATTTCATCGTACCGATTTTTGCACCAATCGTAGGGGCTTGTTTGGGCGTACTTGGTTATAAGTTGTTCTTTAGCCATTTCTTAGTGAATCATAAAGTTGAAGTTAAAGCGACGACTGAGAAACAAGTGTCTGAAATGCAATAATGACTCTATGAAGAATCTAAAGGGCAGCCAACAGATTGCCCTTTTTATTTGCCTGTGTTTGCACTACACATGCCTTGTTATCTCTAGTTCTTTGCTTTAAGGTATCTTCTTTACAGTGGTACATACTGCAATAAAGGTAGGTTGAAACTCCCATGTTTACAGGCATTATTGAAAGTTTAGGTAAGGTTGAGAGCCTACAAAGTGTAGGTGGCGACGTTCGTTTGCGTATTCAAACTGATTTGGATATGTCTGATGTACATTTGGGGGATTCGATTGCCACCAACGGGATCTGCCTGACTGTGATTGAATGGGGTGAAAACTGGTATGCAGCTGACGTTTCGCGTGAGAGTTTAAACCGGACCACACTAGGTCAATGGAAAGTTGGTCAAGCCGTCAATGTCGAGAAAGCAATGCTGCCAACCACACGTTTTGGTGGACATATTGTCAGTGGACATGTGGATGGTTTAGGTGAAATTACCTTAGTGCGACATGATGCACGTTCACTGTATTTTGAAGTGACAGCGCCTGTTGAATTAGCCAAATATTTAGCCGAAAAAGGTTCAGTTACTGTCGATGGGATCAGTCTGACCATTAACCATTTACGCGGTAATATTTTAAGTTTGAATTTGATCCCACATACTGCAGAGCGTACCAATATTGGCACTTGGCAGGTTGGAAGCAAAGTCAATTTGGAAGTGGATGTACTGGCACGCTACATTGAGCGTTTATTATTAGGTGATAAGGCTGCGGAACAGAAAACTGAATCGAATATCAGTATGGCTTTTTTAGCTGAAAACGGTTTTTTAAAATAAAAGATGAAGTATAAAAAAGCCCAGTTTGAACTGGGCTTTTTTATTATTTTTCGTCTGAAAATTCACTCTTTTTCAAGATATAGTCAATTTCATCTTGCGCGAGGGCATGTAACTTGGCGCGGAATACAGTTACCGCTTGCTCAATTAAACCTTCGGCTTCTAATTCAAGTCGTACACGGACACTTTCCAACTCTGACAGAATTTGCTGATCATCGATCACAACACGTTGAGCCTGTGAATAATCGATATTTGGGTGCTCAGGGTTACTTTGATAGCGTTCAGTTTGCTGTGCAATTTCCTGATCAATATGGCCACGTAAGGCAAGCAGGCTCTCAGTCTGTTGTTCAAATTGACGGGCTTCATCGGCTTGCAGTTGTGCGGCATAGGCAGCTTCAGCTGCACGCTTCTCTTCCAAAGCCTTTTCCAAAGCCAGTTGTTTACGAATGCGTGCTTGTTCAATCAAGTCCGCTTTTAAGTCGGCATAGGCTTGATCAATGCGCTGTTGAGAAAGCTTCTGAGCATTTTCTTCATGCTGCGTCCATGTCTGAGTCAGTGTTTGTGGTAGCAGTAGATCACAAATACGTGCTAAATCGTCCTGATAGGTCTGACGGACAGCCTCAGGTGCATTTAACCAACGTTTTTTAAAGTCCTGACCTACATTTAATGCCACAAGACACTCCTCAAATGATGTTTATTGCCGATTTATAATTTAAATGTTCGAGGTTCAATACCTAAACGACGATACATTTTAAATTTTTCCCGCCCGATCTGTTTTGCCGTTTCATTATTTTCAATAATTTCGATAATGTGGCGAAAATCTTGAGTTTGTTCAAGTGCATGATTGTTAAAATTAAACACGATCCAATCATTCGACGGAGGTAATTCCGCTGAAATACACACTGGACTATGCGGCTGATTGATGCCATGTGGAATAAAACTGAGTGGATCAAAGTTCCAAAGTTTCTCATCTAACTCCATTTGCTGCTCAGAATCAGCGCAATACCACCAGATCTGTGGATGCTGATTCAGAATCTTACGGCATAAACGGCAAGCACTTTCGACTTGCCGTTCTTTACTATTTTCAAATAGATAAAAGCTGATTTCTGGCATGTTTTAGTTTTTCGTTGCAACACGATTGGCCAAGAATTGCATCAGTAATGGCACTGGACGACCCGTTGCACCTTTGGCTGCACCCGATAACCACGCCGTACCTGCGACATCGAGGTGTGCCCAACGATAATCACGGGTGAAACGTTCGAGGAAACACGCGGCAGTAATTGCGCCACCATATGGACCGCCAATGTTGGCAATATCAGCAAAAGGAGAATCCAGTAATTCTTGATACTCTTCCATCACTGGCATACGCCATACGCGGTCTAGTGACTGTTCACCTGCTTGTTGTAGGTCTTCGGCAAGTTCATCATCTGGCGTAAATAAGCCACTCACCACTTTCCCCAGCGCAACAACGCATGCACCTGTGAGGGTTGCAATATCAATCACCAGTGCTGGGTTAAAGCGTTTGATGTAGGTGAGGGTGTCGCAAAGGACTAAACGACCTTCGGCATCAGTATTTAAAATTTCAACCGTTTGACCGCTCATGGTAGTGACGATATCTCCTGGACGAGTAGCATGACCAGAAGGCATATTCTCAGCAGCTGCTATCGCACCAACCACATGAATGGGCAATTGTGCTTCGCATAGTGCTTGAATGGTTCCAAGAACAGAAGCTGCGCCGCACATATCAAACTTCATTTCATCCATGCCTAGACCTGGTTTCAATGAAATACCACCTGTATCAAAGGTCACACCTTTACCGACAAGCACGACAGGCGCTTGATCTACTTGGGCATTGTATTCGAGTGTAATAATGCGACCCGGGCGATCAGAGCCTTTGCTGACTGCAAGGAAGGCATACATCCCCAAGTCCGCCATTTGCTGCTCATCCAGCACTGTGACTTTTAAAAGCGCTGGATATTGTGCTGCAAGTGCAATCGCTTGATCTGCCAAATATTCAGGGAAGCAAATATTACCTGGACGGTTGCCGAGATCACGTGCGTAGTTTTGACCTGATTGCACCGCATGAATTAGATTCAGTTGTGCATCATCTAAAGTGGTCTGATTGGCGATCAGGTGAATTGTTTCTAAGACAGACTCATTCTTTTTCGATTTAAATTCGTCATAACCATAAGCAGCTTGGGTGAGGCTCAAGACAAATAGTGAATGTAAATCGGTTGGGAGTGCTGAAAGATCGACACTAATTTGTTTAAATTTATTTTGTGATGATTTGATAATAGTTTGTGCGAGTTTTGCTAATTTTGTGGCTTTTAACTCGGCACTTTTTCCGAGTCCGAGCAGTTGAGCATTGGCTTGTACGGAAATATTGGTAATTAAGGCTAAGCTTTCGTTAAAACCTGCTTTGAATTGTGTTGCCTTAAGCACTTCTTCTAGGTGATTGATTTGATATGTATTTAAGTTCTGTTGTAATTGTTCTGAATCAACCAAAATCCACAAAGATTCGCTAGACGCCTGAGTTGGGAATGCGTTATGAAGGGTAAATTTCATTGTTTGTATGGAACCTGATGAGTGAAAAAGAAAGATAAGTCCATTAAACACTTTCGGATATGAGGTTGCAATCCGCAACAAGCGATAGGTTTTATATTTTTAACATTCGGGTAAACTAGCGTTACCTTCAATTGGGCTTTTTGGAAGTATTACTTTGATTATTCGGCGTTATCTCGTCAAACAAGTGGTTTCGACATCACTCGTCGTCATTGGTTTATTAACCCTGATTATGATGGGTGGTCGTTTAATCAAATATTTTGGCGTGGCAGCTCAAGGTCGTTTAGATGCAGGCATTTTATTTAGCATCATCGGCTATCGTTTGCCCGAGTTTTTAACGCTGATTCTTCCTTTGGGTTTCTTTATTGCCTTGATGCTGGTGTTTGGTCGTCTTTATGTTGACCATGAAATGGCGGTGTTAAATGGCAGTGGTGTAAGTCGGAATCAATTGGCACGCATGTTGTTACCGATGACCTTGGTATATCTGGTGGTACAAACCTGTTTAATGGTGTGGATGGGGCCGTGGGGCTTACGTGAGTTTGAAAAACTGACCAGCACACAAGCGGTACGCACGGGCTTTGACTTGGTTCGTCCTAAGGAGTTTATTTCTTCAGGCCCTTTTACGATTTATGCAGACTCATTGTCTGAAGATCGTAAGAATTTAAAAGAGATTTTCTTCTATCAAAAATCCAACCAAGAAGATAAACCAGATATCATGATTTTGGCGAAAGAAGCCACTCGTGTTGAAGTTGCTAATGATACGGCTAATGTCGTGGACTTGGTTCAAGGCCGTCGTTACGAGATTTATCCTAATCAGCCACGTTATCTTCAGGCAGAATTTCAATCTTATCGCTTACGTTTAGAAAATGATAAAGATGTGAAATTTGAAAGTGATGATGTAGAGGCCTTGTCAATGTCCAAGCTTTGGCAGAAACGGGATGACTCCGTGGTGCGTAGTGAATTAGGCTGGCGTATCTTTGGGCCATTTATCATTATTGTGGGTTTGATGCTTGCTGTCGCATTGTCTGAAGTGAGTCCGCGTCAAGGGCGTTATTATCGTTTGATTCCTGCGATCTTTATTTTTGCCAGCTTAATTGTGGTTTTGATCGCGATTAAGACTCGAATCAGTAAAGATGAGTTGGACATTTGGGCTTATCCAGCTGTGATTTTGGTTTATGCCATTGCAGCCGCAATTTTTGCACGTAAACAAAAATTAGCGCCTAAAATTAAGAAAAGTATGCAGCGAGTGGGGTTGTGATGTTAGCACGTCGAATAGTCGCCAAACATGTGACAAAAACCACGGTTCTAGCGATGCTCGGAACAACGCTGGTGTTATCTTTCCTACAAGTATTATTTACGTACCTTGGTGAATTGGGTTCGCTGAAACCTAACTATAATGCATGGCAGGCCTTTCTATTTGTGATGTGGGGTGCACCGCGTTATTTATATGAAATCCTACCTGTTGCTGCATTGATTGGCTCTGTTTTAGGACTGGGCGCACTTGCTTCGAATAGTGAACTGATTGTGATGCGTTCTGTTGGTATCAGTTTATGGCGAATTGTTGGCTGGGTCATGCGTTCAGCGCTGTTATTGATCGTACTGTCTTTTGTGTTGAGTGAATGGGTGATTCCTTATACCAACGAACAAGCTCAAAGTATTAAAAAACAACGCAGTGTAGCGGCTTTGGGCGAAGTCAAAGGTTATTGGTCACGTGAAGGTCAGCGTTTTATTTATATTGATTATGCCAACTCACAAGGTCAGCTACGCAACATTCAGATCATTGATTTTGATCAGGACTACCGCTTGCAGTCTTTTGTGACCGCTGAAAAAGGGCAGTTTATTAAAGATGGTGAATGGCAGTTGTCTCAATCACATCAAGTGGATTTACTGGCGCAAGGCAATGCCATTAAAACAGATCATGCGCAGCAATCGCTTGGTTTAGCATTACAGCCGAAATATGTACATATGGTGACCTTGGACCCTGAAGATTTATCTCCAAGCCAGTTGATTAGTTTCATGCGCTATATGGATGAATATAGTCAGGTGCCGAAGACCTATGAATTGGCCTTCTGGCAGAAAGTGACCTCACCATTTTCTTTAATTACTTTGGTGTTGATTGCTTGTTCTTTCATTTTTGGGCCATTACGTCAACAGTCAATGGGTTTCCGTTTGGTGATTTCACTGTTTACAGGTTTAGGTTTCTTTTATCTTCAAGATTTCTTGGGCTATGCAAGCTTGGTGTACGCACCTTCACCTGCATGGTTTGTGCTGATGCCCGTGGTGCTGATCTTTATGGTGGGGAGTTATCTGCTCTATCGAGCACGCTAATCTTGATGGAGAGGTTCTATGATCAGGATTGATGAAAGCCATCAGTCAGGTCATGGAGAATTCGATTAAATTTCGGTAAAATAGACCGATCAAATGACAAACAGAGAGTCCATTATGACGGATGCAAATGCTGGCAAAATTCCTCACGTTCTGGTAATTATGGATGGTGTAGGACATCGTGAAGCAGTTGAAGATAATGCTTTTTTAGCGGCGAAAACGCCAAACCTCACTGCGATGAAGGCCAAGCATCCAAATAGTTTAATCTCAGGTTCAGGCGAAGATGTCGGCTTGCCTGACGGTCAAATGGGCAACTCTGAAGTCGGTCATATGAATTTAGGTGCAGGTCGTGTGCTGTACCAAGATTTCACTCGAATTACTAAAGATATCCGTACTGGTGCTTTTTTTGAGCATGAAGTTTTAATTGATGCTGTAGAAAAAGCCAAACTAGCAAAGGGTGCCGTCCATGTGATGGGCCTGTTGTCTCAAGGCGGTGTTCATTCACATGAAGACCATATTGTAGCAATGTGTGAGCTGGCATTAAAACGCGGTGCAACCGTGTATTTACATGCATTTTTGGATGGTCGTGATACACCACCGCGGAGTGCAAAGCCGTCACTAGAAAAACTAGATGCTTTATTTACACAATATCCAAATCAGGGTCGTATCGTTTCGATGATTGGTCGTTACTTTGCGATGGACCGTGATAATCGTTGGGATCGTGTTGAACAAGCCTATCGCCTCATGACAGAGGGAGAAGCAGTACGTATCGCCAACTCAGCAGTTGAAGGCTTAGAGCTTGCCTATGCTGCGAATGAAAATGATGAATTTGTTAAAGCAACACGTATTGGTGAAATTGCCAATGTGCAAGATGGCGATAGTGTAGTTTTTATGAACTTCCGTGCCGATCGTGCGCGTGAAATTACTCGTGCTTTTGTTGAAAAAGATTTTGCTGGATTTACCCGTAAAGTCGTTCCAAACCTGTCTAAGTTTGTGATGTTGACCCGTTATCAAGCCAGTATTGATGCACCTGTGGCATATATGCCAGAAGGGCTTAAAAACTCGATTGGTGAATATTTGTCAAGTCTGGGTAAGACCCAATTGCGTATTGCTGAAACTGAGAAGTATGCACACGTTACTTTCTTCTTCAGTGGTGGTCGTGAAGATGAATATGAAGGTGAAAAACGTATTCTCATTCCTTCACCGAATGTTGCAACCTATGATTTAAAACCAGAAATGAGTGCTTATGAAGTGACTGATGAATTGGTGAATGCAATCAATTCAGGTGAGTTTGACCTTTTAGTCGTGAACTATGCCAATGGTGATATGGTTGGGCATACGGGTGTGTTTGATGCCGCAGTGAAAGCAGTTGAAACAGTCGATAGCTGTCTAGGCCGAGTTTACGATGCAGTGATGGCGAACAAAGGGCATATGTTAATTACAGCGGATCATGGTAATGTAGAGCAAATGCAAGACTATGATAGTGGGCAGGTTCATACCCAACATACCACAGAATTGGTTCCATTTATTTATGTTGGTCCTACACAAGCAACGATTGCTGAAGATGGCGTATTGGCGGATGTGGCACCAACACTCTTGCATTTGATGAACATTCCTGTGCCGCCTGAAATGCAAGGCAAGAACTTAATTACTTTTAAATAAGGTGAATCAATGACCCAACACAACAACATTTACCGAGCGTTATGTGCAAGTGTGTTGATGTGTTGGGGGCATAGTCTCTCAGCCGCACCAATCACCCATTCTTCAGGGTGGTCGAATGAAGATTCCAAGTCTGGTAATGCTGAAGTCCCAATTGAATCTATTCAACAGTTTGTACAGATTTACGGCATCGTCAAAGATAACTATGTCGATAAAAAGTCGGATGATGCTTTATTCCAGCAATCGATTAAAGGCTTGGTGAGCGGTTTAGATCGTTACTCCCGTTATTTATCAGCAGAAGAATATCGTCAACTGATTCAGTATACAGAGGGTGACTTAGCTTCTGTCGATTTCAATTTAAATTATGATGCACATTCGAAAACGTGGCAAATTCAGGATCTGAAGTCTGGTTCGGATTCAAGTAAGCTTGGTTTACGCAATGGACAAGTTATCCTAAAAGTGGATAACCAAGAACTCAAAAGCTTAAATCAAGACCAAGTACAAGGTCTGCTCTATGGCTCGATTGGAAGTACTGTCCAGATACAAACAGAGAATAATAGTACGACCATTTTGGTGAGAAATAAAAAAGTCGAAACTGATATTGAACCCGTTTTATTGCACAATCAGGTATTGGTGCTGAAAATACGTGTTTTTCAGCAAGATACGGCGAATGAGATTAAACGTTTGATTGAAGAATATAGTTCGACCAAACTTAAGGCCGTGGTATTCGATTTACGTAATAATCCAGGGGGCTTGCTTTCAGCCTCGGTCGAAGCGGCGGATCTATTTCTAAATCAGGGTTTAATTGTCACGACTAAAAGTCGTTCTGAAGGTGATCAGCAATTCCAAGCACTTCCTTCTAATGAATTTCAAAATATGAAATTAGGCATTTTAATCAACCGTCGTTCCGCTTCTGCTGCTGAAGTCTTTACAGCGGCATTAAAAGAGCATAAGCGTGCCTGGGTGGTCGGCGAAAATAGTTATGGCAAAGGCGTGGTTCAAAAGTTGTTCCCCCTACCAAGTGGCGCTGCATTGCAGATGACGGTATCACACTATTACACTCCAAATGGCAATATGATTGAAGGTCAAGGCATTCAGCCAAATCAGACCTATGCTTTGTCTGCCGAGATGAAAGAAGATAATTATCTTGAACATGTCACAGATTTGGTTTTGAAAAGTAGATATTAAAAAAAGCCCCTCAGTTGAGGGGCTTTTTTTAATATTGATTATTCATCATCTTCAGTATCTAAACCGAACTTCTTCAATCGATAACGTAACGAACGGAAGGTCATTCCCAACTTCTTTGCCGCCAACGTTCGATTCCAATGTGTGAGATTCAGTGCATTCAGAAGAATTTCTTTTTCAATATTCTCCAAATAACGCTCCAAACCTTCAGGTGGAAGCTTCTTTGAACTCATGTTTGGGCTTGCAGAATATTGCGGTGTTTCAACTTCTTCAGCCGTCGTATTGGAAAATGAAGGTGTTGGGTTTGCCAATGAACTACGTAAAGGTGCCGTTTGGAGATGTGCCAAATCAATATTGTCATCGTCACTCAGCGTAATTGCACGTTCAATAATATTGCGTAATTCACGCACATTACCTGGGAAATATTGCTGTAATAAGAACTGCTCTGCACGTGAAGACAACGATTTCGCAGTGAGGTCCCATTCTTGACTAATCTTTTGAATAAAGTGATTGGCCAATAACAAAATATCCTGTCCACGTTCACGTAAAGGCGGCAGTACGATATCCATCACATGAATACGGAAGAACAAATCCTGACGAAAACGACCTTGCTGTACCAACAGTTCCAAATCTTGGTGACTGGCACTAATTACACGGAAATCCACATCAATCTCTTGATCTGAACCAACGGGACGAATTTTCTTTTCCTGTACGGCACGCAGCAATTTGACTTGCATATTTAAAGGTAGTTCGGCAATTTCATCCAAGAACAAACTACCGCCGTGTGCAGACAAAATTAAGCCTTGCTTGTCCTGAGTCGCGCCAGTAAAACTACCTTTTTTATGCCCGAATAGCTCACTTTCCATCAATTCAGTCGGAATCGCACCACAGTTAATCGCAATAAAAGGACCTTCGCTGCGATTACTTAAACGATGGACCAGATTCGCAACCACTTCTTTGCCTGTTCCTGATTCACCGGTAATGAATACTGGAGCTTGGGAGCGGGCAATTTTCTTTAAGGCGATGCGAAGCTGTTGAATGGGTGCAGAACGTCCAATTAACAGCTTGTTCTCTAAGGCTGTTTCTGCTGCCTCTTGTTCAGGCTGTGGACGATTTAATGCTTTCTGAATCAATTGATCCAAATGCATTTGGTTGACAGGCTTACTGACGAAATCAAATGCGCCTGCTTTTAAGGCTGAAATGGCAATATCCATATTGCCGTAGGCAGTCAGTACCGCAATAGGCGTATTGGGATAGTTCTGTGTCACGTGTTTGACCAGATCCAAACCATTGCCATCTGGAAGATTTAAATCTGTTAAGCAAGCATCGTACTGGAATTCAGTAAAGAACTTTTTTGCCTGTTCGACCCGATAGGCGAGATGTGTCTTGATGCCCATACGCGCCAGCGTCATCTGCATTAAAAGACATAAATCTTCTTCGTCGTCTACCAATAAGACGAGTGGTTGTTTTGTTGCCATTTCCCCGAGAAACCTAATCTATAAATCAATGAGTTTTTGAGCATTCAATCCTGAAGCATGCTCCTTGTTGTCGCTCTATATAAGTGAGCTTTGCATGATTTGCCTCACAAAAAGTATGAGACAAATACAATCCTAAACCAGTTCCTTTAATTTCGGTACTAAAAAATGGTTTGAACAGTTGAGAAATATCCCGTTTTGAGACACCCGTCCCAAAATCGATGACATCAATGCACGTTCGCCCGTCTTTTTCGTGCACCTCGACTTCAATATAAGGCGCGTCAGTTGCATTGTGTCTTAATGCATTTCTAATTAAATTAATCAGCACTTGGCGCAATTGTTTTTCATCAAATAAGATGTTGGTTTGCTCTGTGATTTTAATTTGAATTTGTTGTTTAGCATCTGCAAGATCTTCATTGAGTAAACTTTCAAAGAAGGAGCTCAGATCAATTTCTTGTGCTTCTGTCGGTTTATTTCGTGCCATTGCTAAGGTGTCTTGCACGATGCTATCAATCCGCTTGGCTTGTTTGCTAATCATGCGCGACAGCATTTCTTGTTGGTGGGTATCACTGTCTTTGAATAATTCATTGGCCTGTACAATAGCAGCCAAAGGATTGCGAATTTCATGGGCAATACTGGCTGATAGCTGACCAAGTGCGGCGAGTTTCAATTGCTGAACTTGTTGAGTCAGTTTCTGTGCATCTTTTAAGATCAATAACACTAAGGCTTGTTCGGGAACAATTAGATGTTTCACTCGAACATTGATGGTGTATGAACTTTGCTGTGATTCAAAACTGAATTCTTCGCCGTCTTCTAAGTCACTAAACTGAACCAGTTCAAATAGGTCAGGTTGTAATTTGACTAGTGGCGTTTTTTCTAAGGAAATCGGTAAATGGATACCCAATAGTGCATTGGCTGCAGGATTGGTTAACACGATATGGTTACTTTCATCCAGTACTAAATAGCCATCTTCGATTTGTTCTAAGATATAGCGATTAATATTCTGTAGTTGATGGATTTCAATGGATTGATGAAAAGTTAAAGTTTCTAGAATTTTAAAACGCTGTACTGCAATACGACCAATAGCATGAACTACAAAAAATAAAAACGCCAGAAAAACGCTATTTCCGAGGTGATTTAAATTATTGGCCTCAAAAAAGTCACCTAAAAAACGTTGATAAACCACCATGATGACGGCAAATAAAGTAATAATCAGCGACAGGTGTGCATTTAATAAAATTGCAGACGAGAAAATAATAATGACGTAAAGTAAGCTGAGTTGCAGATTTGGACCACCCGCAGAAAAGGTGATCAAGCTTAGGCAAATGACATCAATCAGAAAGATAAAAATCAACTGCTTGGAGGTTTGTATCGGAACAAACTGTAATAAAAACAGTTGAAAAATGTTGAATGCAATATAGCAAATCAAGGTATAAAAATATAAGAAGGGATAAATATAGTTGCTGGAAAGTTGTTCAGCAGTGAGTAAATAAATTAACAGCAGGCTAATCGAAATGATTAGCCGATAGCCACTATACCAAACCCCAAGCCGATAGACAGTTTGTGAGACTGACGACGCAATTTTCCCTAACATAGGCGCTTACTGTTTTTTAAGGTTTAATGAGTCCATAGCGAATCGCAAGATGGGTGAGTTTGACATCACTATCAATGCTCAGTTTTTCAAAAATACGATAACGATAGGTATTTACAGTTTTGACGCTTACGAATAATTTGTCAGCGATTTCTTGGGCACTAATACAATTCACCACCATCATGGCAACTTGCATCTCACGTTCTGATAGCGCATCAAAAGGAGACTGTTGTGTATCTGAAAGATAGGAGCTGGCCAATTGTTCAGCAATATCTGCACTAAAGTATTTTCCGCCTTGCATGACTTTGTTAATAGCACGAACCATTTCAGAAATCGGTGCACCTTTGGTGATATAGCCTTTCGCTCCTGCTTTTAATAACAGGGATGGATAGGGTTCTTCAGCAAGACCGCTGACGGCAATCACTTTTGTTTCAGGTGCGCTTTGTAATAAGCGACGAGTAGTTTCCACTCCACCAATACCTGGCATATTCACATCTAACAACACTACTTGAGGGTGTTTCTGACGGACTAACGCAATGGCTTCTTCACCTGATTCAGCTTGCCCAATGACCTCTACATCGGGGTGGTCTTCCAACATACGACAAATTCCTGTGCGTACGAGTTCATGATCATCAACAACGAGAACAGTGATCAAGAAGACCTCCTTTTTTCAAAAAAACTGGTTTTTTGTTACATAAAGCAAAATTAGCTTGCAATGAAACGACAAAATTAGCAATCCTATTCTTCGTTTTTAGCGAATAGTTGTACACAATTGTGTCTATAAAAGCTTTACCCGATTTGTTTAAATGTAAGGCATAATGGTATTAAGCGCAAATGTGCAGCGTCCTGAGTTGAGTATTGTGTCGTGAAAAATTCTAAAAAATCTATCATGCATGTTTTAAGCATGTCTATCTTGTTGGCCTGGAGCACAACAAGTTTTGCTGAACTGGTTGTGAATAACAATCCAGCTTCTTCGCGTGTAAGCGGTTCAGCTTCGATGAATTGGTCTGCAACTGATGCAAGCCAGTTGATGGAAGATGATGAACCATTAGAAATTGGTCCACAAGGTTCAACCTCTGTTACCACAACATTGCGTAATGGTGGTTCGGCAACAATTACTTCTTCAAGTACGCCGCAACAGTCAGGGCAGATTCGAGATACCTTTGGGTATAGTAGTCAACCCTCTGTCAATGCACGTGCTGCTTTGGTAATGGACGCGCAAACGGGTGAAGTACTGTACAGTAAAAACAGTAATATGTCGGTACCCATTGCGTCGATTACGAAGCTGATGACTGCTGTCGTCACGGCAGATGCACGTTTAAACATGTCAGAAGAAATTACGCTAGAGTCAATCGACTTTGCTGGTGCAGGCGGTAAGAACTCAAGTTCAACCCTACGTGCAGGCGATACCATGAATCGCGCAGAAGCACTTTTGTTTGCATTAATGAAGTCTGAGAATCCAGCTGCAGCTGCATTAGCACGTACCTATCCAGGTGGCCGTTCTGCATTTATTGCGGCAATGAATGCAAAAGCGAGGCAATTGGGCATGACATCTACGCGTTATGCTGAATCTACAGGTTTAGATCCACATAATGTTTCTTCAGCACGTGATTTGGGTATTCTAGTAAGTACCGCTTCACAATACGGCTTGATTCGTCAATTCTCTACCACACCAACCTATGACTTCAATTTAGGTTACCGTGTGCTGAAATCGAATAATACCAATGCGTTGGTACGTAATGGTGGCTGGAACATTAACTTGTCAAAAACAGGGTATATTAATGAAGCAGGCCGTTGTGTGGTGATGCATACCACTGTGAATTCACGCCCAGCGGTTGTGGTGTTATTAGGTGCGCCAAGTTCGCAAGCACGTAATAGCGATGCCACCAATTTATTAAGCTGGTTAAGCACTTTGCCAAAACGCGTTTAATCATTCGAAATATAAAAAACTCTTCTTTATGAAGAGTTTTTTTATGCCTGAATCATGCGACACAACTTGTCTTATTTCAATAAATTATGTTCGTTTTTTGAGCCGAAATCGGCTAATGTGTGCTTACAACAAAAAATGATGACAGACCGTTATGAATGCGATGCAACACGCACGGATTTCTGCAAAACGTTGGGGTGGGGAACCCGAAGACGACTATGAACTACATGCGTTTATAGGTAGTACCAAAAGCCTGTGTAGTGATGCACGACAGCGAATTTCACAGACCTTGTGGGGCATAAATTCTGTTGTGGTTCCTGTGTTTGGGCATAGCCTTCAAAATAATGCAGACAAATCAATTGATATTAAAGATTTGTGCGAACGTGATCATTTATTGGTGGATTACCAACAACGTTTTATTCCGACACTCAATGATTTTGTAAATGCGATAGATGCAAGACAATTGCCTAAGAACTTTGAATAGCATTTAGAGCCATTACATCATGATTATGTGCAGGATAAAACACTTTCACAATTAATGTTATCGCCTTTAGCACTAACAGGAAAATTGCATTCGCTGTTGCTCATCCATAATAGTTGGTTTATCTACGATATTTTGCCGAGGATTGGGTAACTGCCGAAACTGGACAATATCGTGTATAGCCCCGCTGATTTTTTAATGCCATGCATTTTGAATTATGGATGGATAATGGCATGGCGATTCCTGCAAGTGCTCAAGCATTACATCAAATAAAACAAACAACTCAATGATAAATGAATTAAGGGGAACACCATGACGACTTATGTGATTCGTGCCAAATATTTTGGGTATAACGATGAAGTCTTTTATGTGGCAGGCAATCGTATTGCCAATGTTTTTGAGGATAAAGCCCAAGCCGAGGCTGCATATAAAAAGTTAGAAATTGATGGGGCGCGAGATTTTGCCCTATATGAAGTGGAATCCCTTTTTGATGCAGATGAAGCATTGCTAAAACAACTGGATGATTTTGTGTTTTCACGTTGTGGTGAGCATGTCTGTGAAGATGGGGATATCTCAGATGAAGTGTTACCTGAAAGCTTAAGCGATGAAGATACCTTTGAATTTATCCAATTGGCAGGAATGCAAAAATTTCAACTGCTACAGTTTGAACATGAGGCTCGGTTTTATGCGCTTTGGTCAGTCAAAAAACAGAAATGGGTGGAAGAGCATGATGAGTTTTTTGCCAGTTTAGCTTATGCAGATCAACCTGAACAATTAAAAACCAATGTCGGAACTATTTTTGCAGATTATGACTATGGTGATATTCAGCTTAAAGGCTCACTTGATGAGTTGTCTGATCAGCCTGTGCTCTTAGAGGCAATGATCACAGCGCAATCGGGTTTGAAATACGAACAGAAAAGTCAAATTTTAACGATTATGCAGGGTTGGGAAGAAGAAGCTTTATATGCGGTTAATCCTTTACTCAAACAACCATTATTTGAAATCAAAGAAATTGAGCTTGAAGAAATTCAGAGGATTGAAAAAGAATTAGCTGCACAATATAGCTATGATGATTATGAATAACTTTTTCTTTTTATAATTAGCAATAAAAAACCAGTTGCAGGCAACTGGTTTTTTATTTCAATATATCTGCTTACATATTTGAAAGAATAGAATCTTTCACTTGATCCATAGTCGCATCAATCGACAACATCACGGCATCAGCACATTGTTTGATTGCAGTATCAGGATCTTTTAAGCCATTGCCTGTCACTGTACATACAATCACAGAACCTTCAGCAATTTTACCTGCTTTAAGATCACGGATCGCACCACCAATTGATGCTGCTGAAGCAGGTTCAACAAACACACCTTCATACATTGAAAGCAAGCGTTGTGCTTCTAGAATTTCAGCATCAGTCAGTTCATCGAACCAACCTTTAGAATCACGGACCACTGCTTTAGCATGGTTCCAACTTTGTGGATTACCAATACGAATCGCTGTTGCAACTGTTTCTGGGTTCTCTACTGGTGCACCACGTAAGAATGGTGCAGCACCAGATGCTTGATAACCGACCATTGTTGGTAAGCCTTCTGGTTTAGGACCAGTGAATTGATCGGTTGCAGCATCATAAATCACTTGCTCAAACTGATCCGCAGGTTGATTGGCAACCGCTTCGGTATAACCCATCCAGTGTGCTGTGATGTTACCGGCATTACCGACAGGTAAGCAGTGATAATCAGGAGCACGACCCAATGCTTCTACAATTTCATAAGCAATGGTTTTTTGACCTTGCAGACGGTATGGGTTGATTGAGTTTACAATCGTTACAGGTGCTTGATCTGCAACTTCTTTGACCAGACGCATACCGTCATCGAAGTTACCACGGATTTGCATGGTGATCGCGCCGTACATCATTGCCTGAGCCATTTTACCCATGGCAATTTTGCCTTCTGGGATCAATACGAACGCTTTGATGCCTGCACGTGCTGCATAGGCTGCGGCTGCCGCTGAAGTATTGCCTGTAGATGCACAGATAATTGCTTTCGAGCCTTCTTCAACTGCTTTGGTCACAGCCATTGTCATACCACGGTCTTTAAATGAACCTGTTGGGTTCAGACCTTCGTATTTCACATAGATTTCTACGTTTTTGCCAATAATACGTGGAATGTTCTCTAGTTTAATCAGTGGGGTATTCCCTTCACCTAAAGAAATTGCGCGTGTAGTTGCAGACACAGGTAAACGGTCACGATAACGATCTACAAGACCAGTATAACGATTGGCATTCGACATGATGGTGTTCCAATATGAGGTAGAGCGGGGTGAGGGAAGTCATTTTCCCTCAACCTGATTAACTATCGAGCGATTCTAAACGAATTCTTACGATTTCGCCACGAATTGCAGGTAATGCTTGAATTTGTGCAAGCGCTTCATCCATTTTTGATTCAACGATCGGATCTGTTAAAATCACGATAGGAATCAAGTCTTTTAAGCGTGATTGCTGCATGATGGCATCAATACTAATGCCTGCACGGCTGAGAATCGTAGTGACATCTGCCAATACGCCAGTTTGGTCTTCAGCATTGAGACGGATGTAATAACCTGTGGTCATTTCTTCACGACTTAAGATTGGCACATTGGTCAATGCTTCAAAAGCAAGCTGAGGAATTGTTCCTGCGCCATCTTCTGTATATGAAATATCACGGACGATATCAATCACATCAGCAACCACAGCAGAAGCGGTTGGACCTGCACCTGCGCCAGCACCGTAATATAAAGTAGGACCAACTGCATTGGCCTGTACCAAGACTGCATTTTTAACGCCATTGACGTTAGCAATCAATTCTTCAGCAGGAATTAAAGTTGGATGTACACGTAATTCAATGCCTTTATCTGCGCGACGTGCGATACCTAAGTGCTTGATACGGAAACCAAGTTCTTCTGCATATTTCACATCTTGAGCAGTGATTTTGCTGATGCCTTCGGTATAGACTTTATTAAATTGCAATGGAATACCAAAAGCACATGACGCCAAAATCGTCAGTTTATGTGCAGCATCAATGCCTTCAACATCAAAGGTTGGATCAGCTTCGGCGTAACCAAGTTCTTGCGCTTCTTTTAAAACGTCTTCAAAGGCACGGCCTTTTTCACGCATTTCAGTCAGAATGAAGTTGCCGGTACCATTAATGATGCCCGCAAGCCATTCGATATGGTTCGCTGCGAGACCTTCACGGATCACTTTAATGATTGGGATACCACCCGCAACAGCTGCTTCATAGGCAATCTGAACAGCATTGTCTTCTGCTGCTTTAAACAGTTCATTGCCATGTTCAGCCAGTAAAGCTTTGTTTGCAGTCACAACCTGTTTGCCATGCTTAATAGCTTCCATGATGACTTCATAAGCAGGATGAATACCACCCATGACTTCGACCACCATGTCAACATCTGGCTGACGTACGATCTCCATCAAGTCATCGCTTTGTTTAATACCTTCGAGTTGTAAATCTGGACGTGGACGGCGTGTGCCTACGTGTGTAATTTGAATTTCTCGACCGGTACGGCGTTTAATTTCCGCAGCATTTTCTTGTAGTAATTTAAGGGCTCCACCACCTACAGTACCAAGACCGAGTATCGCCAGACGAACTGGTTTCACGTTACACTCCATTATATTCAATCATTTTAATGAAGCTTGATCATAGCTAAAAAAATGCGCAGACACTAGGGCTAAGATCATCTTTAATCTGTCGCCCGAGTCTTTGCTTATTTGTAGTGTAGTTTGAACTTATTTGTTTAAGCGTTGTACGATTTCTTCAGGCGTCATATAGCCACCTAAATATTCGCCATCGACGTTATAAATGGCAGGTGTACCATTCACGCCCATATTTAAACCCAGTTGATACTGGTCACGAACAGGGTTCTTACATTCAGCAGCCGAAACGGGTAAGCCTTTGGCAGCTTGATCGAAGGCAGCCTTACGGTCTTCACTACACCAAATCGCTTGCATGGTTGGCATGAACTGTTCGCCACGTGGCCAGGCGATGTAACGAACTTCAATCCCTTTGGCATTAATTTCAGCAAGATGTTCATGCAGTTTATGGCAATAAGGGCAGCTTGAATCGGTGAATACATAGATGACATGTTTGGCTTTGCCACCTTGTGCAGGATAAACGATTAAGTCTTCAGTTTTGAGTGAAGCTAAATGTTTCTTATTTTCGGTGGCTTGTAGAGCGTCACTGACATTGTGCAACTGTTTATCACCTAAACGCACCACATCACCTTGAATAATGTATTGACCATCAGCAGTGGCATAGACTGAACCCATGCCTTCCAGACTCACCCAATAGAGGTTTGGGACTTCAGTTTTTTTGATGCTAAGGATTTTCGCGTTGATATTGGCTGTTTTAAAGTTTTTTTCTAAGGTAGTGACCAAACGCTGTTGTGCATTGCGTTCGTTTAATGTTGATGCTTCACCCGTCGCCGGTGCACTTGCTGTGAGCGCATCTTGTTTTTGTGCTGAGTTTTCTTTTGAGCAAGCACTGACTAATAATGTTGATGCTAATGTACAAGCAATTACAAGCTGAGACCGAGTAAACAACATATAGAACCTTTTTTGTACGAATTCATTTGTATAAGGGGCCTAGCATAACAAAAAAAATGAATCACTTCGTTAAATCTTGCATAAGCTCTGTGAATAGAATCAGGTTTTGTCTGAATCCTAGATAAAAGGTGGTTTTAGCCGCGTGGATGGTATTTACCATGCAATTCCTGCATCCGCTGTTGTGCGACATGAGTGTAAATTTGCGTAGTAGATAGGTCGCTATGTCCAAGTAGCATTTGTACCACACGTAAATCTGCGCCGTGATTGAGTAGATGGGTCGCGAAAGCATGGCGTAAGGTATGGGGAGACAATTCCGCTTGAATATTAGCTTGTACGGCATAACGCTTAATCGCATACCAAAAATTCTGTCGACTCATGATGCCGCCATGTTGAGTGAGGAACAGATAATCCGTGCTGCTTTTATACAGCTGCGGACGTGACTCAGCCAAATATCTTTCGATCCAATCACAGGCAAATTGCCCCAGCGGAACGAGACGTTCTTTATTGCCTTTACCTGTGATTCGAACAAAGCCCTGTTTTAAATTGATCAGTTCTAAACGTAAATTCAGTAATTCTGAAACACGCAGACCACAGGCGTACAGGACTTCGAACATGGCGCGGTCACGCAGGCCTAATGCTGTATTGATGTCAGGTGCATTGATTAATGCTTCTACATCTTGTTCAGATAAATCCTTGGGTAAGGCTCGTCCAATTTTAGGGGAATGGTGGGTGGCAACAGGATTATCATCCCGTAACTTTTGTTCTCTTAAAAACTTATAAAACTGCCTTAAAGCAGAGAGACAACGTGCAATCGAACGAGGGCTTTTACCGGCCTTGGTGAGGGCGATGAGAACATCAGCAATATCATCACTGGACCATTGCGGTAATGTGGTGGTTTGATGTAATTCAGCACATTGAATCAGGTCGGATAAATAGGCATTACGGGTATGTGGGCTCACGGTTTGAGCCACCAGATAATCCCGAAAACCCTGTAAAAAACTCAAATGTTCGGGGATGTTAACCGCAGCGGGAATACGAGGCTTTTTATTTAACATAGGGCGTTGAAGATATTTCTCAGTGAAAGAGGGGCGGGTATTTTAGGGAGAATGTTGCCCTGATTTATTTTTGGTTGAATTGGACTGTAAAAGAAAAATGAATTGTTGTCGATCTGTCACAGAAGCAAATGCCACTGAGATTGGTTTTGGTAATTATTCTCATTTGCTTGTATACTAGCAAAAAAAGGGTTAAGGGTTAGAAGCGGTGCGATTGTCAGCATTAAAAGTCAAGCAAACAGCGATGATTACGAAAGTAAATCGCGTGGTCGATGAGACAGAACAGCCAGATTTAGTTGCAGTTCGTTTAGAAAGTTTAGGCTTTGTGCCAGGTACACAAGTACAGGTGATTACCAAAGGCATCTTTGGTGGAGACCCGATTCTAATCCAGCTCGGTTTTACGCGTTTTGCGTTACGCAAAGCGGAAGCGGATAAAATTGAAATTCAACTTGAAGGAGCACCTGCATGAGTGATGCGTTACGTGTTGCCCTTGTGGGAAATCCAAACTGTGGTAAGACATCTTTATTTAATCATTTAACTGGAACACGCCAAAAAGTTGCTAACTATGCGGGTGTGACGGTTGAACGTAAAGTTGGGCATTTCCAGCTTCCATCTGGAAAAGCAGTACGTGTTTTAGATTTGCCAGGCACATACAGCCTTCAAGCAACCAGCCCAGACGAAGAAATTACCCGTGATGTTTGCCAAGGCAAAATTGCGGAAGAAGGGCAACAAGATGCCTTCTTGTGTGTGGTCGATGCAACCAACTTAAAGCTACATCTTGGTTTGGTACTGGAAATTATTGAGCTGGGTCGTCCGATTCTTGTCGTATTGAACATGATGGATGAAGCGCGCCGTCGTGGTATCCAGATCAATACTCAAAAGCTTTCTGAGCGTTTGGGTGTACCTGTGGTTGAAACGGTTGCAGTACGTAACTCAGGTATCGAAAACCTACTGCATGCACTTGATCAAGACAAGTATTCGATTCCACAAACGGAACTGAGTGGCTTGAAAGGGGATCATCACCAGAAAATTGAAGTGATTTTCAAAGATGTGGTGAACTTTGTTGATCAGGAGGATAAACGTACTGATTTTCTGGATAAGATTTTCTTACATCCAGTGCTTGGTTTACTGAGCCTTGCAATCATGATGTTTATCGTCTTTCAGGCCGTGTTTGCTTGGGCTGCGCCATTTATGGATGGGATTGAAACCTTCTTTGCATGGTTTGGTGAGAAGCTTGGCGAGTATATCTCGCAACCCTTACTGCATAGTTTGGTGGTCGATGGGATTATTGCGGGCGCAGGTAGTGTGGTGGTGTTCTTGCCACAAATTTTGATTTTATTCTTCTTTATTCTGGTGTTAGAAGAATCTGGTTATTTACCGCGTGCCGCGTTCTTGCTGGATAAACTCATGTTTAAAGCAGGTCTAAGTGGACGTGCCTTTATTCCTTTGCTGTCGAGCTTTGCATGTGCAGTGCCTGGGATCATGGCGACCCGTAGTATCAGTGACCCACGTGATCGTTTTACCACGATTATGGTTGCGCCATTGATGACCTGTTCTGCGCGTTTACCCGTTTATGCTTTGTTGATTGCGGCCTTTATTCCGAGTCAAACGGTATGGGGTATTTTCAACTTACAAGGTTTAGTCCTGTTTGGCTTGTACATGTCAGGCATTGTCAGCGCACTCTGTGTTTCGATTGTGATGAAGTTTCTGCAAAAAGATAAATCACAACATGCATTATTATTGGAGCTACCAAGTTACCGTATTCCTGATTTAAGAAGTGTTGGGATTGGCTTACTTGATCGCGGTAAAATCTTCTTAAAACGAGTCGGTGGCATTATCTTCGCCCTGTCGATTTTACTTTGGTTTTTGTGTACCTTCCCGCAAGCACCAGAAGGGGCGACTTTACCAGACATCGACTACAGTTTTGCTGGGATGTTGGGGCATTTGTTGCAACCGATTTTTGCACCTGTTGGTTTTAACTGGCAGATCGTGGTTGCTCTTATTCCTGCAATGGCGGCGCGTGAAGTTGTGGTTGCTGCATTGGGTACCGTCTATGCGCTATCTGGTGCAGATGATGATGCGATTGCGCAAGGCTTGTCGCATTTGATTAGTGCTGATGGGACGGGTTGGTCATTGGCAACAGGTTTATCATTATTGGTATGGTTTATCTATGCACCACATTGTTTGGCAACGTTAGCAACGGTACGCCGTGAGACAGGTTCATGGAAACATGTCTCTGTAATGACGGCATATTTATTCGGTTTGGCGTATTTAATGTCTTTCTTGACTTATCAAATTGCATCAAGCATTTGGGGTTAAGAAATTCCACCTAGCCTCCCTTTAAAACGGGAGGCAATCATTGGAGAGACGGTTATGTTTGAGTACTTGATTGTTGCTGTATTGGTACTGTGGAGTGCTGTTGTCGTATTCAAAAAGGTGTTCCCTCAAACAGCAAATTCAGCATTTCTGAGTTTGTCGAATTCTTGTCAGCGTTTAGGCTGGCAGCGTTTGGCGACATGGTTAAAACCTAAAATGGCTGTGGGGTGTGGCGGTGGCTGTGGTTGTTCGACTGATGAAAAGGAGAACAAAAAAGCAGAACCCATTCAAACAGTGAAATGGCGTTAATCGCAATCTTAAAATTGCCCATCTTAAGATGGGCAATTTTTTTGGAAAAGAAAAAATAAATCAGACTGATATGAGTGAGAAGAGATCATTAAGCTTAAAACATAAATTGATTTTATTGGGTTTTATGCTATTGATGACTTTGCTTTATCTCGCTGCTTTGTCTAAAGGTCTGAATATTTATAAACAAACCCTCTCTTGGCTTATCTCATGTTTAATCTTGATTTATCTGTGGTTGAGACCTGAATTGATTGAACTTAAAATCAAGCAATATGCATTTAAATCTGTAGATTGGTTAGGTGCTGTGATCTTGGCTTTATTAGGCATGAGCTTTTTTATCCCTGCTTAAGCTTTTACGCACTGACACAAAAAAGATTGAATAAAACCAAAACTGAAAAAGCATTTAAAACAGTAAAGTGCTAACATTTTTGCCATTCTGTAATCTGCAAAAAATGGGGCGAAAATGTTAATACAACGTGGTGGATTAAAAGTTGTGGCTGGCTTAGGTATTTCGGGTGTGTCAGCAGTCAACTTTCTACATGAACAGGGCTACCAAGTTGCAGTAACAGATTCACGAGCAACCCCTCCTGGACATGATCAGATTCCAGCAGGTGTGCGTACCAGTTTTGGTCAATTGGATACTGAGCTTTTATTACAAGCAGAAGAAATTATTCTCAGTCCAGGACTTGCACCGCAACTTCCAGAAATTCAACAAGCAGTTGAAAAAGGCATTCCAGTGGTTGGTGATATTCAATTATTACGCCGTGCGACAGAAGCGCCAATCATTGCGATTACAGGATCAAATGCAAAAAGTACCGTGACCACTTTAATTGGCTTGATGGCACAAGAGGCGGGCAAAAATGTGGCTGTCGGTGGCAACTTAGGTCGTCCAGCATTAGATTTATTAAAAGATAAACCTGATTTAATTATTTTAGAGTTATCGAGCTTCCAACTTGAAACCACCTCACACTTGAATGCAGAAGTTGCTGTAGTGTTGAATATGAGTGAAGATCATTTAGATCGTCATGGTGATATGTTGGGTTATCACAAAGCCAAACATCGTATTTTCCAAGGTGTGAAAAAAGTCGTTTATAACCGTGATGACAATCTCAGCCGTCCATTGGTTCCAGATGTTACCCCAATGCAAAGTTTTGGTTTGAATGCTCCTGATTTAAATCAATATGGCGTGCTACGTGATGCCGATGGCAGCATGTGGTTAGCGCGTGGAAGAGAGCGTTTGCTGAGAACCTCTGAGATGTATATTCAAGGCATGCACAATGTTGCCAATGCATTGGCGTGTTTGGCGTTGGGTGAAGCAGTTGGTTTACCACCAGCTTCAATGTTTGAAACGCTTAAGCATTTTAAAGGCTTGGAACATCGTTGTGAGTATGTCGAAACCATTGACGGTGTGCGCTATTACAATGATTCCAAAGGCACCAATGTTGGTGCGACGCTTGCTGCAATTGATGGTCTTGGTGCCGCAATTGAAGTGAACAAAGGCAAGCTGGCTTTGATTCTTGGTGGTCAGGGTAAAGGGCAAGATTTCAAACCTCTCCGTGACGCAATTCAAAAATATGTGAAATCAGTGATTCTCATTGGTGAAGATGCTGCGGTGATTGAACAGGCGATTCAAGGTACAACAGTGATTCAGCATGCAAACAGCTTAAAGGAAGCGGTAGCACTGGCTCAAAAAGCCACTCAAGCAGAAGATGTGGTTTTACTTTCGCCAGCCTGTGCCAGCTTTGATATGTTTAAAAGCTACAATGATCGTGGGCATCAATTCGTGGCATGCGTAAATGCCTTGAATGAAAAATAAGAACTGGGAATAGAACTATGGCTGACTTAGCCCAAAATACGGTACAGAAGATTTCGCAATTGCTGAATCGTTTACCTAAGCTACCCGCAGAAATGACGGCACGAAATATCCTGATTTTTTCTGTGATTTCGCTGCTATGTTTCGGTTCAATCATGGTTGCATCGGCGTCTATGCCGTATGCGGAATATATCCATGAAAGTCCTTTTTACTTTTTGATTCGTCATGGTATTTCGATCGTAGTAGCAGCGGTGGTGGCATTTTTAACCTATCGGGTTTCATTGAATCTCTGGTTTAAAAATGCCTTTCCTTTATGGCTCATTACCATTGTCCTGCTCTTAGCAGTATTGGTGGTCGGTTCTGAAGTCAATGGTGCACATCGTTGGATTAAGGTGGGTGGTTTCACCTTGCAGCCAACCGAGATTGCTAAAATTGTGATGGCGATTTTCACCGCTGACTATGTGGTACGCCGTGCTAAAGAAGTCCGAACACACTGGAAAGGTTTATTGCGTTTAAGTGGTGTGATGGCCTTAACGGTTGGTTTTATTGTTGCCGAGCCTGACTTGGGGGCAACTGTCGTTATTGTCTTAATGATGGTTGGAGTATTCTTCTTAGCTGGCGCACCTGCAACGCAGTTCTTGATCATGCTGGGTGCGATCTTTGCGGGTGTCAGTGCGTTAATTATCTTCGAGCCATTCCGCTTCCAACGTTTGATCTCGTTTACTAACCCTTGGGCAGATCCATTGGGTGTGGGTTACCAGCTCTCAAATGCATTGATGGCCTTTGGTCGAGGTGAGTGGTTTGGTACAGGCTTAGGACACAGTGTGCAGAAGCTTTCTTATTTACCTGAAGCACATACCGACTTTATGTTGGCGGTTTTAGGTGAGGAATTCGGCTTCTTTGGCGTGTCTATCGTAATGATACTGTCATTTACCATGTTGGCCTGTTGCATTCGTATCGGTCATCGTGCCTTGCAACATAACTATTTGCGTGCAGGTTATTTAGCCTATGGAATTAGCATTATTTTTCTGATGCAGATTTTGGTGAATGCAGGCATGAATATGGGCTTGATGCCAACCAAAGGTTTGACTTTACCGTTTATTAGTTATGGTGGTACATCGTTGATGATGTGTGCAGCAATGATTAGTTTGATTTTAAAGATCGATGCATCAACGCAAGAGTTGAACCCATTAAAAGAAGAATCAAATTTCTAAATTGGTCCAGATAGAAAAGCCCTGACAATGTTCAGGGTTTTTTTCGGCTTACTGAAAAGTTCCCGTCAAATGAATGCCGAGCGGGATCGAGTTTACATCCCATTGTTGCACCGCTTGTTGCAACATAATATGGGGTTGATTCAGTTCCACCGCAGGTTGGCCTAAAGCCAAGATCGCTTGCTGTAACAGTTTGGGGGCTTGAGTGATATCCAGTGCTTGCGCCAGATTCTGTTTAGACAGTTTCTGCCCTTGATTGTTCATGGCAAGTGGAAGATGCATATAGCTTAAATTCGGATAACCCAGCAAAGCACCTAACCAGATTTGTCGAGCAGTGTTATCGAGTAAGTCCGCACCGCGTACAACATGCGTGATGCCTTGTAGATAATCATCGACCACCACCGCCAATTGATAGCTGATAATGCCATCACGACGCTTTAATACAAAATCACCCAGATCATGCTGTAAGTTAGAACATTGTCGACCTTGTAAACGGTCTTCAAAACAAATCTGTTGATCAGTAACCTTTAAGCGTATCGCTTGATCAGCAAACTCTAAATTTAAATCTCGGCAGGTTCCGGCATAGATATGATTGGAACCCAACATTTTACGGGTACATTGGCAGGCATAAATCGCATCGAATTGCTTGAGTTGCTCAAGCACCTGTCCATAGATCTCGAAACGATCTTTTTGAAAAATAATCTCTGCATCGGGTTCAAATTGAAAGGCATCAATGCAAGAGAGAATGTGTGCTTCGCTATTGGGATAAATGCGGGGGATGTCGGTATCTTCAATCCGAACCAGCCATTGGCCGTGATTGGCTTTGGCGTCGCAATAACTGGCAACTGCGGTGAGTAGGGAGCCAAAATGCAATGGGCCGGTTGGCGATGGCGCAAACCGACCCACATATGAGCGGAGATTAAGCAAAGCATCGCTTTGCTTAATCTCATGGCTCAACACGGTTTTCAAAATTAACCGTTATTTTGCTTTTCTTTGATTTCAGCCAAAGTTTTGCAATCGATACATAAAGTCGCAGTTGGGCGAGCTTCTAAACGACGTAAGCCAATTTCGATACCACAAGTTTCACAGAAACCGTAGTCTTCGTTTTGAATGGCTTCAACCGATTGTTCGATTTTACGGATGAGTTTGCGTTCACGGTCACGTGTACGTAATTCAATCGCAAATTCTTCTTCTTGCGTCGCGCGGTCATTGACGTCAGGAAGTGCACTAGATTCGTCTTGCATCGTATTTAAAGTACGATCAACTTCAGACATTAACTCTGCTTTCCATGCATTTAAAATTTGGCGGAAATGCTCAAGTTGTCCTTCAGACATATATTCTTCATTTTTCTTTGGCTGATAAGGCGCAATTCCAAATAAGCTCGCAGTTGTACCGCTTTCTGAAGCTTTGGGTTTGGTTTTGCGTGTACGTTTTACAGCCAATTTTTGATCGTCGATCACTTCTGTCTGTTCGTCCAAGACTTGATTTTGGTTGTCATTCGCCATATAGGGCATTCCTCATCTTACACGTACTATCTATACGCAAAAAATATGGTGATATGCAAGTGTTTTTATAGAAACCTGAGATGGTTTTTCCCATCAAGGGTCGACATCATATAGAGTTTTTGAGCAAGATGGTAGTCATTCCCGTCCAGATTTTGTCTGAAATTGACAATGTAATTTGTAATCAAAAGTTTAATCATATCCTAAAACTTCAGAACTACTCATTCGTTGTGATGTCGGTAAGCGATAGACCTGAGTTTCCAGTTCACCATTCGCTTTAAGGCAGATATAGCGGTAACCAGGATGCTCTTCATCGAGCGCAAATTTATCGCTTTTGGGTTTGAATTGGATACAGGTTGAAGGGGTAGATAAAAATTCAACACCTTGCCATGTATTGATCGAATCTTGATGCACATGACCACAGACAATTGCTTTGACATTGGAGAATGGTTGGATTGTTTCCAACAGGTCTGAGGAGTTTTTGAGCTTGTGTTGGTCAATCCATGCCGATTGCATCGCAAAAGGATGATGATGACAAGCAATAAGCACATGACGATCATGTTGTTGTGCAAGTAATTGGGTGAGTTGCTGCAATTGTGTGTCAGCAATTTTTCCATCAATACGTTTTGGTTGCGCGCTATTTAATAAAATAATGCACCATTGACCCAGCTCAATCACTGTTGGTTGAGTGGGATCTGTTTCATGAAATGGAAAATGCGCTACATCGTCATGGTTGCCTGGCGTATGGAAAAAGGGAATTCCCACGCTTTGCATATGTTGTACATAGCGTTGATAGGTCAATGGGGTTGGCGATTGTGCCAAATCACCGGTGTGTACAATGAGGTCAATATGAGGATGTTGCTGGCGCATCAAGTCGATTACAGCATGAAAACTTTGTTCGGGTTGCATCCCGACAAATTCTAAATGTGGATACTCTAATAAATGTGTATCAGTAATCTGTATCATCACAAAATCTTGTTGCGATAATGATGAGACTTGGAAAGTCACCGTCGTTAGCCCCTTCAGATTTTTATCTTTGTTGTAGTTGTATATGTTGAGACAGCCACTGCAATGCCATGATTACAGGTGCGTTTCTCAACCGCCCGTTATTTAATAATACTTCTAATGCGGAATAATTAAATAGATGAAGTTGAATATTTTCCCCTTCATCTGGCATCCCAAAAATGCCCCCGTCCTTTGGCAAATCAACTTCTGCTACATATAGATGAAAAAATTCAGAACATGCGCCAGCAGAAGGGTAGAAGCTAAATAAATGTTTTAATGTGGTGATCTCACAGCCAGATTCTTCTAGGCTTTCACGGCGGATACAGCTTTCAGGTGATTCATTTCCATCAAGTACCCCTGCGATGACTTCGAGTTGCCATGGCGAAATAGGATCACTCAATGCACCGACACGAAATTGTTCAATCAGTGCAAAGCGTTGTTGTTGGTCATTATATAGTAAAACGCCAGCGGCTTCTGGACGATGAACCAATTCACGTTGAATTAAAGGTGAAAAATCAGCCCGCTGAAATAACCGATGTTTTAAACTCACTTTCTCAACTTGAATGAATCCTCGAAACAAAGGCTCTCGAGATTCTATCGTAACGTCGGTTGCTGAATAGCTGGCGTGGTCAAGAATATTCATCTTCAATCAGGATGAGATTGTACATATCTCATCCTAACCGAGAATGATTCGCAGGAAAATCTTTTTTTAGTTGATTTACACCTTGTGGTACAATTTTTGACCATGTTCCTGATAAGCGGTTTTCATGGCATTGAGACCTGCTTCAACTTCTGTTTCTACATCATTTGACTGCTTGGCATTGTGTTGATTTTGCGCATAATCTCGCACATTCTGGGTGATTTTCATCGAACAGAATTTTGGTCCACACATTGAACAGAAGTGTGCAGATTTATGCGCTTCTTTGGGAAGCGTTTCATCATGCATGCTGCGTGCTGTGTCTGGATCTAAGCTTAAATTGAATTGGTCATCCCAACGGAATTCAAAGCGTGCTTTAGATAAGGCATTGTCTCGGACTTGTGCACCTGGATGACCTTTGGCCAAGTCAGCCGCATGTGCTGCAATCTTGTAGGTAATAATACCGTCTTTGACATCTTTCTTGTTCGGTAAACCTAGGTGTTCTTTTGGCGTGACATAGCACAGCATCGCCGTACCGTACCAACCAATCATCGCAGCACCAATCGCCGAGGTAATATGGTCATAACCCGGTGCGATATCTGTTGTTAGTGGGCCAAGGGTGTAGAAAGGCGCCTCTTTACAGACTTCAAGTTGAAGATCCATATTTTCTTTAATCATATGCATTGGCACGTGACCAGGACCTTCAATCATCACTTGTACATCATGTTCCCAAGCACGATGCGTCAACTCACCCAATGTTTTAAGCTCACTAAACTGCGCTTCATCGTTGGCATCTTGCACACAACCTGGACGTAAACCATCTCCCAAACTGAATGACACGTCATAGGCCTTCATGATTTCGCAGATTTCATCAAAATGCGTATACAAGAAGTTTTCTTCATGATGGGCCAAGCACCATTGCGCCATAATCGAACCGCCACGAGACACAATGCCCGTGAGACGATTTGCTGTCATGGGTACATAACGCAGTAATACACCTGCATGAATGGTGAAGTAGTCAACGCCTTGTTCGGCTTGTTCAATCAAGGTGTCTTTAAAGATTTCCCATGTTAGGTCTTCAGCTACACCATCGACTTTTTCCAGTGCTTGATAGATCGGTACAGTTCCGATTGGCACTGGTGAGTTGCGAATAATCCACTCACGGGTTTCATGAATATTTTTACCCGTCGATAAATCCATGATGGTGTCGGCACCCCAACGGGTTGCCCACGTCATCTTCGCAACTTCTTCATCAATCGATGAACCGAGCGCAGAGTTACCGATATTGGCATTAATTTTCACCAAGAAATTGCGACCAATGATCATTGGTTCACATTCTGGATGGTTAATGTTGGCTGGAATAATGGCACGACCTGCAGCAATTTCCTGACGTACAAATTCAGGCGTAATTTCTCTTAAATTTTGTGCACCAAAGTTTTGCCCTGGATGCTGACGCATATCGACATTTTCACGTTGGCGCTGGTTTTCACGAATGGCAATATATTCCATTTCAGGGGTAATGATACCTTGCTTGGCATAGTGCATTTGCGTGACATTTTTACCAGTTTGCGCGCGACGTGGGTTTTGAATGTGAGCAAAACGAATGTCAGCTGTACGAATATCTTTTAAACGTGCTTGACCAAACTCAGAGCTAAGACCAGAAAGTACGTCGGTATCTTGGCGTTCTTCAATCCATGTTTGACGAACGAAAGGTAAGCCCTTATTTAGGTCGATTTGTACATTCGGGTCGGTATACGCCCCAGACGTGTCATAGACCATCACTGGTGGATTGTGTTCACCACCTAAGCCCGTTGGTGTTTCGGTTAAGCTAATTTCACGGAAAGGGACTTGGATATCAGGGCGAGAACCTTCAACATAGACTTTTTGAGATGCAGGTAATATTCGGGTTAAATCTTTTGCAGCTTGCTCATGTTGAGCAGAAATATCAGCAGGGGAAAGATTCGTTAATTGGTTCATGGCATGATCCTTATGTATAGCATTAACGAATCAAGCACGACCAAAAACCATGGCGGATTTATCTCTATGATAAATAGAAGCTAAGTTTTTTGCTGGGCTTGATTCCTACGCAGGTGTTAACCTGATCAGGTTCAACGGTACTTATCTTTAAATTGAGTAATTAAGATAATCTCAGCAGTTTGTTAACTGCGCTCCGTCAAGCTAGGCATTTAGACTAACAGATTTTTAAATTTTTGTTGTAGCAATTCACACCAATCAACAATGAGCCAATCCGTGCTATTGTCATAAAAGTTTCATCATTTCTATGTTTTAATCACCAATCATTTTTTCCATGTGTCTAGTGGAGGCATACTGTGAGCCCAAGCAATCCTGTGTTAAGTCATCATATTTCTTCACAATTTAATGAAGACTTGCAAGATGTGCACACCAAGTTTATGACCATGGGTGGATTAGTGGAGCAACAGGTCGCAAATGCGATTCATGCTTTATTAGACACAGATGCTAATTTAGCGATTGATGTACAGTTTAAAGACAATGCAGTGAACCAATTCGAGCGTGATATTGATGAGGGTTTGACATTGATTTTAGCCCGTCGTCATCCAGCAGCGATTGATTTACGTATGGTGATCGCAATGAGCAAAGGCAATACGGATTTAGAGCGTATTGGCGATGAAGCTGCGAAAATTGCACGTATTGCACAAACCCTGTGTGAAGAAGGTGAGTCACCACGTGGTTATATGGAAACCCGTCATATTGGTAATCAAGTACGTGTCATGATTCATGATGCCCTAGATGCTTTTGCGCGTTTAGATGTTGAGCAAGCCTTGAAAGTGGTGATGGCGGATGTGGATATTGATCGTGAATATCAGTCGGCAACACGTACTTTAATGACCTATATGATTGAAGATCCGCGTCATATCTCACGTGTGATTAATGTGATGTGGGTATTACGTTCACTAGAGCGCATCGGTGATCACGCACGTAATATTTCAGAACAAGTCATTTATATGGCGAAGGGTACCGATGTGCGTCATACCAGTATTGAAGAAATTGAACAGAAAGTGCATCAAAAATAATGGTAAAAGTAAAATAATAACTAACCGCTCTAACTGGAGCGGTTTTTTATTTTTAGGCAGTTATAATAAAAAAATCCCAGACTTCGGGGGAAAGTCTGGGAGAGAAATATCATGCGTTACGTGAGATATCAACGTATCTCTTTGTCCTTCTGAATATAACTATAAACATGGTGCTTTAAAGTGTCATGTAGACAACTGTGTATACTCTGTAAGGCTTTATTACTTATGTAAATATCATGTAAAAAGAGAGCTGTTTTTCAGCTCTCTTTTTATCGTAAGGTTAGATGGGACTGCTTATTTCTCTTCAGTCCAGCCTTCCGCTTTTTCTACGCTTTCATCGTTATTAAAGAACTTCTCACGTTGTTCTTCGAGGAACTTTTTAGCATCGGGTTCAAATACATTCAAACGTTTTTCATTAATCAGCGTAGTTTGATGTTTTAACCATTCTTGCCACGCTTGTTTTGAAACGGTTTCAAAGAACTCTTGGCCTTTGGCACCAGGAAATGGTGCAAAATCCAAGCCTTCAAGCTCTTGTTTATATTTGCGGCAAAATACTTGTCTAGTCATTATGGCATCCAGTGAAAGTCCCTCTTTGTAAAAGAGGGATATAGGGAGATTAATATAACTGTTCTAGGCGAGTGTGCGCACGGGCAATCGCAGCTTCAACTTGTTTTGGAGACGTTCCACCAATGTGATCACGTGCATTGACAGAGGCTTCTAGCGTCAATGCTTTGTCAAATACATCTGCTGTGATCAAATCAGAGAACTGTTGCAGTTGTTCAAGTGTCAATTCAGATAAGTCTTTTTCTTCTGCAACGCCTAAAGCCACGGCTTTACCAACAATTTCATGGGCATCACGGAAAGCAACCCCTTTTTTGACGAGGTAGTCTGCAAGATCGGTTGCAGTTGAGAAACCACGTAAAGCTGCTTCACGCATAATTTCGATATTTGGAACTAAGGCTGGAACCATATCGGCAAATGCCATCAATGAACCACGAACGGTATCAATTGCATCAAACAATGGTTCTTTATCTTCTTGGTTGTCTTTGTTATAAGCCAATGGCTGGCCTTTCATTAAGGTTAATAGGCTAATTAAGTCCCCAAAAACACGACCTGACTTACCACGAACCAGCTCAGGAACATCTGGGTTTTTCTTTTGTGGCATGATTGATGAGCCTGTACAGAAGCGATCAGGAATATTCACGAACTTGAATTGTGCCGAAGTCCATAAAATAAGCTCTTCTGACATACGTGATAAATGCATCATGATCAAAGACGCGGCTGCATTAAACTCAATGGCAAAGTCACGATCAGAAACTGCATCTAATGAGTTTTCTGAAACTGCTTCAAAACCGAGAAGTTCTGCGGTGTAAGCACGATCAATTGGATAGGTTGTTCCAGCTAAAGCGGCTGAACCGAGTGGCATGCGATTAACACGTTTACGACAGTCTTGTAGACGTTCAGTATCACGGACTAACATTTCAAACCATGCTAACAGATGATGACCAAAGGTCACCGGTTGAGCCGTTTGTAGATGAGTGAAACCTGGCATAATGGTGTTGGTGTTTTGACTAGCCAAACCCAGTAAGCCTTTTTGTAGGCGCAGTAATAAACCTAAGATGTCGTCAATTTCATCACGTAAATATAAACGGATGTCAGTTGCAACTTGGTCATTACGGCTACGGCCAGTGTGTAATTTTTTCCCTGTAATGCCGATACGTTGAGTCAAACGAGACTCAATGTTCATATGTACGTCTTCTAAATCAATGCGCCATTCAAAGTTGCCTGCCTCAATTTCAGCTTGAATGGTGCTTAAACCTTGAATAATGTCATCGCGTTCAGCTTCAGTCAGGACACCAACTTTGGCAAGCATGGTGGCATGCGCAATTGAACCTGCAATATCTTGTTTATAAAAACGTTGGTCAAATTGCACAGATGCGGTAAATTCTGCAACAAAAGCATCTGTTGCTTCAGAGAAGCGACCGCCCCACATTCCAGAGGTTTGATTCGGGCTGGCTGAAGAAGAGGATTGAGAAGATGTGGTCATGGCGGCTCAGCAAAATAAAAAAGAGTATAGCAAATCCAAACGCAGTTGCCGAAACTCGACGTAAGAAGTTATCGCAAACTCGTCAGGG
Source organism: Acinetobacter sp. NIPH1876 (assembly GCF_022808535.1). NCBI lineage: Bacteria > Pseudomonadati > Pseudomonadota > Gammaproteobacteria > Moraxellales > Moraxellaceae > Acinetobacter > Acinetobacter sp. NIPH1876. Next base: position 14,743 of record NZ_JALGBR010000018.1, on the reverse strand, counting down.
GAATCCATCAGGCTCCTATTTTTTTACGAAAATTGGGCAATGGCAATACTTATTAGAATTAATTGTTGCAAGTAATGTCTTGGCGATGGTGTTGGCTTTGGCTGAAGCACGCTCATGGCAAGCCTTAGAAGGCTTCCGTGTACTGCAATATATGGTTTTTATTAATTGGGTGATTTTGTCTTTCGCAACACTAGTTGATTATTTTAAGGATTTTTTTGCTAAGTTTAGTCAGAAAGTCGCCTTGATAATGGGCTTTGTACTGCTGCAACTGATTGTACTGTTGACCACCTGTGCGATCAATATTATTCAATATTGGGCTGCACGTTCAGCTTCATTTTCAGAGGAGATCTTATTTCATGGGAGCAGTTTACATTTAAGCTATGGGGTTTTGTTGGGCGCTTTCTGTTTGCGTTACTTGTATATGCGTGAGCAATGGATGAATCAGCAATATAGTGAACTGAATGCGCGAATTCAGGCGATGCAGGCACGGATACACCCTCATTTCTTATTTAATAGTATGAATAGTGTGGTGAGCTTAATTGCGATTGACCCTGAAAAAGCTGAAAATATGTTGATTAATTTGTCGCGTTTATTCCGAGCGAGTTTTCAAGAACTGAAATTGGTGAGCTTGGCAGAGGAAATTGACTTATGTCAGCAATATTTAAGTATAGAAAAGATGCGTTTAGGTGCCCGTTTGAATGTAGAATGGAACATACAGGCGACACCCATTGAATTAAAACGAGTGACGATTCCGTTATTAACGTTGCAACCTTTGCTTGAGAATAGTATTTTTCATGGGGTGGAAAAAGTTTTGCAACCTTCGACCGTTAGCGTATTGGTTGAAATATTGCAAAATCAAGTCAGTATAGTCATTACTAACCCTTATTCTCACGATACAATAAAATCGAGAAAGGGAAATGGTATTGCGATAGACAATGTGAAGCAGCGCTTGAAAGCTTATTATGGGCAAACGGTTAAGTTTCAGATTTATGGGGGAACGTCGTTATATACGACGGTGGTGAGCTACCACTATCGAGTAAAATAATAAGTCAAGTTAACCATAAAAAATATGGATGAAGTTAACGGTGACAAGGAGGAGAGGATGAGAGTTCTGATTGCTGATGATGAGCCTCTCGCAGTAGAGCGTTTGTCACGTTTAGTGACCCAGATGGGACACGAAGTCATTGCGACGGCGCATCATGGTCAGGATGTGTTAAATCATATTGAAAACGACTCACCAGATGTCGTTTTATTAGATATTCAAATGCCAGGAATGAATGGTTTGGAATGTGCTGAACAACTCAGTCAGCTCAATCCTAGACCTGCGATTATTTTTTGTACGGCATATGATCAACATGCATTGGAAGCATTTAAATTTCAAGCACAAGGATACTTACTTAAACCTGTTGCACAACAAGATTTACAACAGGTATTTAATCATTTAACTCACCTTACACAAGCACAAATGACTGGTTTAAAACAACAAGACGATATGTACGATACCAAAACACAACGCCATCAAATTGCTGCGAAAACCTATCGCGGGGTAGAACTGATTCCATTGGAAAATGTTTATTATTTTTTAGCAGATCAGAAATATGTCACTGTTCGCCATAAAAATGGCAGTGTGCTGATTGATGAAACATTGAAAGACTTGGAATTAGAATTTGCAGACCGTTTTATCCGCATTCATCGTAATGCTTTGGTCTCGCTCGACTATCTTGAAGGGCTGGAATTAGTAGCAGCAGGACAATATCAGGTACGTTTGCGTGAACTGGAGGAACGTTTATCCGTCAGTCGCCGTCACTTACCGAGTTTAAGAGAGTGTATGCATCAATTATAAAACCCAGCTTTTCAGCTGAATGATTGATCACTTTATGAATTTTTACTTGCAATTTCAGGTGATCAAGTTAAGTTTGGAACAATTGCTTTGATCAATACTTAACTTGAATTTATGAAAACCTTAAAAATTGCGACTCGACAAAGCCCTCTTGCACTTTGGCAGGCGGAACATATTCGTTCTCGTTTAAATGCGCTTTATCCGGATTTAACGGTTGAATTGGTTAAGTTTGTCACCCAAGGCGACAAGATTTTAGATACACCATTAGCCAAAATTGGTGGTAAAGGTTTATTCGTAAAAGAGCTGGAAGCAGCATTACTGGATGGTCGTGCGGATTTGGCTGTACATTCAATGAAAGATGTGCCGATGCATTTACCTGAAGGTTTAAGCTTGGCTGTGATTTGTGAACGCGAAGATCCTTTAGATGCGTTTGTATCAAACCAATACTCACATTTTGATGAGTTGCCACAAGGTGCAAAAGTAGGCACATCGAGCCTACGCCGTAAGTGTCAAATTTTACAGCTACGCCCTGATTTAGAGATTATCGATTTACGTGGAAATGTAGGAACACGTTTATCCAAGCTGGATGATGGTTTATATGATGCGATTATCTTGGCCAGTGCCGGCTTAAAACGTTTAGGCCTAGCGGATCGAATTCGCCATTGCTTAACCCCTGTTGTAAGTTTGCCTGCGGTGGGGCAAGGTGCACTTGGTTTAGAATGTCGTACGGATGATGTGCAATTATTAAAATTGATCCAACCCTTACAGCATGAAGAAACCTCGATTTGTGTACGTGCAGAACGTGCCTTTAATGCCTATCTGGAAGGGGGTTGCCAAGTGCCGATTGCTGGTTATGCGATCTTAGCCAATGATCAACTGCAAATAGAAGGGCGTGTTGGTAGTGTGGATGGCAAGACTTTGTTGAAAGAGCAATTGGTTGGTGCAACAGTAGATGCTGAGCAATTGGGTGAACAGCTCGCTCAGCGATTGCTAGCGCAAGGTGCGGGTGAATTGCTTAAAGCGTTGTATTAATGCTGTTTATTAATACACGTCCTGATGACCGTGCTTCTGTTTTAACTCAAGCTCTGAGAGAAGTTGGTTATCAGGTCGAAGCGCTGCCTTTACTTGAGTTGGTTGCAGAGCCTTTTTCTGAAGTTTTGCAACAACTTTACTTAGCCTTGGCGGAGACTCAAGTGATTGTGGTGGTTAGTCCGACTGCTGTTGATATTGGGGTGCGCTATTTGCAGCAAGCGGGATTACAACTTGATCAGCTTAAACATATTCAATGGGTCGCAGTGGGGCAAGCTACGGCAAAGGCTTTAGCTCAATTTAAAATAGCAAGTGTTGTTCCTGAGGTGGAAACTTCAGAGGGAATGCTGGAGCTTCCCATCCTAAAACAGCAGATGCATTTAAAAAAAATTGCATTCTGGCGTGGTTTGGGAGGGCGACAGTTTATGATGCAGCAATTGCAGCAACAAGGTGTTGAGATTCTAAATTTTGTGCTCTATCGCCGCCAATGCCCAGAACAAAGTTTTTCCAAATTTCCTGAAATTGTAAAAAAAATAAGTTTAAATCAGCCTGTTGCGGTGTTGATTAGTAGTGAAGCAAGCTGGAACTATTGGCAGCAGCTATGTGGTCAGCATGCATGTACGGCAGAGTGGGTTTATTTGGTTTTAGGCTCACGTCTGGCTCAGATTCTGATACAGCTACGGGACCAGACTGCTCAAGGATTTAACATTATTCAGCTTGAAAATTTATCTGCATCAGAGATCATTCAACGCATGAGTGATTGGCAAGGACATGTATGAGAAAAATTGGTTATCTAATATTAGGATTGAGTTTATTGTGGTTAGCTAAACTCAGTTACGATGTTGCGCAATATTCTCAAACTGTACCGCAGTTACAACAGCAATTAGATCAGACCGAGCAGCGTTATGCTTTATTGAATGATCAATTTGTTGCAGTCCAACGCCAGTTACAAAATACCAGCTCGGTAGAGCCTACGGATAGCGTCTCCATCCCGACTACGGTGACGGGGATTGCGCCAGTTATTTTGATTAAGCAGCACATGCAATTGGTTCAATTTGCATTGGATCAACAGCAGTTTATTTATGCGCTGGATCAGCTTAATCAAGTGCAACAGCATGTTGTGCAATATGCAGTATCTCCTGCGTTACAACATAGCTTAGTTAAGTCGATTGAGCAGGATAAACAAGCGATTCAACAATATGTATTGAGTCAGACACAACAACAACAGCAACTTGATAATCTATTTCAGCAACTAGATCAAAAGATTCAACAAGACATCCGAAATCCGAAATTGTCTATGACAAAAAATGAAACGGCATCGTGGTGGCAGTGGTTCAAATTAGAAAAAGTACAGCGCAACTCACCTGACTTGATGAATCGTAATATTACCTTGAAAGAAGCACAATTACGTTTGTTACTCGCTTCTCAAGCCTTAAAACAAGGGCAACGAGCAGAATATCGAAAAGCTACTCTGGAAGTGATGCAATTACTTGCTGAATTGCCAGATCAAAATAGTCAACAAATGAAATTGCGCTTAGAGAAAATTTCAAATCTACCTGTAGTACCAACACCGAAATTAACCACACTGGGTTTGTTGGGATAAGGCATTATGAAACGTTTACTGTTGATTTATGTGCTTGCAAGTTTGGTGCTATTCGCACTGTTTTCTGTATTGAGTTATGGCTTTGGAAATGGCTATGTCTATATCTATTGGCGAGATTGGCAATTTCAAACGGGTGTTTTAGGGCTCATTGGACTATTTATTCTGATCAGTTTATTGGCACAATTGACTTGGTTATTTGGTAAACGTTATCTTGCCCGCGAGCAGCGAAAAAAAGAAACAATCCTTCATTTTAAAGATTTGCATCCTTATGAGCAGCTTGGCATTGTCTGGCTGTTGGAAGCAGCTAAAGATCAGCAAGTCTTTATTGAGCGTGTTTATACTCAGTCAGGATTGCTCAATCATATTATTGATGCGCAATTTGATTATAAGAATGGCGATTATGAAACTGCCTTGCATAGTTTGGAAAAATCTGCACCGATGGCATTTGAGCTGGCTGAATTACAACGCATAGATATTTATCTTGAGCGGCAAGAAACACAGAAAGCGCTGACCCATCTAGAGTTTCTTGCTCAACATCAGCTTTCTCCTTGGCTGACTGAGATTGAAACCGCTTATCAGCAACGTATTACTGCGTTATGGGGGAAGCTTGCTTTACAAGAGCCGTGGTTATTCTTGCAAACAACCCAATATGGTTTGTTAGATGCAGAGCATCGTGACTTATGGTTACAGCAGTTGCTTATACGATTTGATCAGGCTTCTGTGGATGATCTTGCTGCATTGCAGCAACGTTATCTGGTTTTACAGGATGAGATTCAAACTCGTCCGTACAGTAGTAAAGTACTCTGGTTGAAATTATTGGCACGTATGCCAGAAATGAGTTTGCAGCATGAAGATCTGGCTTTGCATTTATTACAAGACCAGTTTGATCCAGAAGTGTTTTATCTATGGTTCCAACAACAATTATTGAAGCAGATTCCAGATTATGCCTATGTTGAGCAGCGCATTATGCAGCTTGAACAGCGTTACACCAGTGTGCCGATGCTTAGCTTTGCAAAATGGCATATTTATGTGGCAACACAACGACAGGCAGAAGCAGATCAATTATTAACTTTATATCCAGATAATATTTTAATGAGCTATTTAAGGATTAAATCAACTTTGGGTGATAATCCTGATTTAATCAGGCAGTTAAATTTAATATTTGAAAATGATGTGAATTTTCTTAATTTTAAGATATGAGTAAAAATATGAAGGAACTGTCTGTCTATCCGGTTGTACTTAAGCAAACGGTTGCTTGGGGAGATATGGATGCTTTTGGTCATGTAAATAATGTGCAGTATTATCGTTATATCGAGAGTGCACGCATTGCTTATTTAATGGCGTTGAATATCTTTGATCAGGATATATTGACAGTCGTTGCATCGAGCCAATGTAAATATTTAAGTCCAGTATTTTATCCTGATGTGCTACATATTGGTGCGCGTATCGAAGAGTTAAGAAATAGCGCTTTCCGTATGCATTATGTGTTGTGGAGTGAAACACAACAGCAAACTGTAGCGACAGGTGAGGCAGTTATGGTCTGTGTGGATAAGGCTAGCTCAAAGAAATTAAATATTCCTGATGAGATTAGACAGAAAATAATTCAGTTAGAGCAAAGCGTAGGACATGCTTTAATATAATATGAATGATTATAAAGACGATTATGTCTATTTTTGTTTGATTATATCGTAAATTCATATAATAAGGTTCAAATACGCTGCATCGGAAAGATTGGTGTATTTGAACCTTGATAAGCCCAATAAAATTAGAATTTTTTAGATAAAATTAAGAGTAAATTAATATAAATCGTATTGCTGCTAGCCAGCTATTCACTTTTATAAAATATGTTTTTATATAACACGGCTGCTTTTTTTTGGGTTTATTGTAAATAAAATGTGATTTAGTGCTTGATATATGATTAAGTGGGGTAATCTTATATTGATTATTTAATCATTTATAAATTAATATTGAATCGAATTTTAAATTCATTTTATTTTTGAGTGATATATTTCCCCTATTAAGTTGGAGTGGTTCTAATGAAACCAGATATTAGCGAGTTATCTGTAGAAGATTTAAAACGTTTACAAGCTGAAGCTGAAGCTTTAATTGCGAGTAAAAAAGATCAAGCAATTGAAGATGCATATAATCAAATTATTGCAATTGCAGAAGCGATTGGCTTCAGTGTTGAAGAATTATTGGAAGTGGGTGAGCAAAAGCGTAAGAAAACAACGCGTAAAGCAGTAGAGCCACGCTACCGTAATAAAAGCAATGCTGAAGAAACTTGGACTGGTCGTGGTAAACAGCCGCGCTGGTTAGTTGCTGAATTAGAGAAAGGTGCAAAACTTGAAGATTTCTTAATCTAAACAAGTTTAAAAGTCATCGTTCTGTCATACGATGACTTTATCCTATATCAAAAGCCAGGCTTAAAAAGCTTGGTTTTTTTATATCAGAGAATTGGCGATGTTGAAAAAGTATGCATAATGTCATTCAGGGGGCGATTGTCTCAAAAAGGATGATATTTGCATGTTGGTAAGGGTGGAATGAAGAAAAAAACCAAGCAATGGAGATGGTGGATTTTCGCCATTTTTGCATTTTTAATTTTTATTATTTTACAAATTCCAGCAACATGGTTAATTGCGAAATTTTCAAAAGATAATCAAATATTACATAATGTCAGCGGCAACATTTGGCAGGGGCAAGCAGACTGGCAACGTGGTCAGTTGCGTGGTTCAGTGCATTGGAAAACCCGTCCTCTGGATTTGCTATTAATGCGCGTTGGTGCAGATCTTGATATCCATAGTGGTAATACCCAGTTCAATGGTGTTTTTGCTTATGGTCTAAGCAAGAAAATCATGATTAAAGACCTGCAAGGGAAAATCTCGCCTGAAACATTAAAATATTTTGCCAACTGGCAGTGGCCTGAAAACTCAATCCAACTGAAAGACGTACAATTGAATTACCAAAAAGAAAAAGGCTTTAGTGCGGTAGAAGGACAATTGAATTGGGGCGGTGGTGCGTTGGCCTATACTTTTGGTCAGCGACAAGATCGTATGAATATGCCGTCTTTAGTGGCTGAACTCAAAGATGAAAACGGGCAATTACAAATTGATGTGCGTGATCAACGTAGTCAGAAAATGGCAAACCTAAGCTTAGATGCGAGTCTGATGCTAGATGTACAACTCACTCAACGCATGTTGTTAAACATTCCCTCGTATGAAGGTAAAGCTGGCTTAGACACCTATGTGATTAGTTCACGACAACCCTTGTTGCAAGGTGGTTTCTAATGAAAGCAATCACTGAAAAAATACAACAATTGCGTTGGCAAAAACTGGATAAGCTCAGTGGTCTGGTTTTAGCACTGCTGATTTTGTGGTTATGTTGGAAACTGGCTTCATTATTTTGGTGGGTGGTTGCGCCACCACAACCAATGCAGTTTGACCGAGTTGAATTGGGTTCGCAGCAAGCTCAAGTGCCTAATATCAGTTCTTTTGCGTTATTCAATGAACCTGCAGCAACTTCGGCTGATGATAATGTTAACTTGGAGTTGCAAGGTGTATTGTTGGGTCAACCTAATTACTTGTCTTCGGCAGTGATTAAGTTGAATGATACTGCTGAACGTTATCGTGTAGGAGAAACTGTTGGTTCGACTTCATATCAACTGGCAGAAGTGTATTGGGATCATGTGATCTTGAAACAAGGCAATGGTGCAACTCGAGAAGTAAAGTTTAAGGGATTGGATAAAGGTTTATATCAACCAATTACACCGGTATTGAACAGTAACAACAGTGTGCCGCCTGCAGCAGCTGCACCAACTCAGAACTCACCACAATCCGCTTTAGGTCAGGCGATCCAGCAAATGCAGGACAATCGCGATCAATATCTAAAAAATATGGGGGTGAGCGGTGGTGGCACAGATGGTTATGAAATATCAGATAAGACGCCATCGAATTTAAAAAACACCTTGGGTTTGCGTTCTGGTGATCGTATTCTATCGATCAATGGTCAAAGCGTCGGGCAGGGACTCAACGAAGTACAATTATTAGAGCAAGTACGTCGTGAAGGGCATGCCAAAATAGAAATAAAACGTGGTGATCAAGTGATGACCATACAACAAAGTTTTTAGTGATCACACGTCACACATCAGTTAGGAACAAGTGCAGGTTATGGCTTTTTTAAATCATCAACGACCACTTTGGGCATTACTTGCCGCAGCACCTTTGGTTGCGTCAGTGAGTACTCATGTGCAAGCACAAACATGGAAGATTAATCTACGTGATGCAGACTTAACCGCATTTATTAATGAAGTTGCGGATATTACAGGGAAGAACTTTGCGGTTGACCCTCGTGTGCGTGGTAATGTGACGGTTATTTCCAACAAGCCTCTGAATAAGGACGAGGTGTATGACCTATTTCTAGGTGTACTCAATGTCAATGGTGTGGTGGCGCTCCCTTCTGGGAACACGGTGAAGCTTGTCCCCGACAGTAATGCGAAGAACTCTGGAATTCCTTACGATGCACGTAGCCGTGCGGGTGGTGATCAAATCGTAACACGGGTGATTTGGCTGCAAAATACCAATCCGAATGACTTGATTCCAGCCTTACGTCCACTCATGCCACAGTTTGCACATTTGGCGGCGGTGGCAGGAACCAATGCCCTAATTGTTTCTGATCGTGCAACCAATATTTATCAGCTTGAAAATATCGTGCGTAATTTGGACGGCACGGGTCAAAATGATATTGAAGCGATCAGTTTGCAATCGAGCCAAGCTGAAGAAGTGATTGGTTTATTGGAGACCATGAGTGCAACAGGTGCATCGAAGGACTTTATTGGTTCACGGGTGCGTATTATTGCCGATAATCGAACTAACCGTATTTTAATCAAGGGTGATCCAGACTCACGTAAGCGTTTACGTCAAATGGTTGAAATGCTGGATGTACCATCGGCAGATCGTTTGGGAGGGCTTAAAGTCTTCCGCTTGAAATATGCCAGTGCCAAGAACTTGGCTGAGATTTTACAGGGCTTGGTGACAGGGCAATCTGCTTCGTCTTCATCGTCGTCGAATAGTAATAACAGATCAAATTCGATCAATAATCTGACGTCCAATAATCAAAATTCAAGCTCATCTATAGGTTCGTCGGTTTCTACACCTTCGATTAATTTAAATAGTAATTCAAATAACAGCCAAAACTCAGCAATTACCAGTTTTAATGGTGCAGGTATTAGTATTATTGCTGACCCAACCCAAAATGCGTTGGTGGTCAAAGCCGATCCGCAGTTGATGCGGGAAGTTGAAGCTGCCATTCAACAATTGGATATTCGTCGTCAACAAGTCTTGATTGAAGCCGCAATTATTGAAGTCTCAGGGGATGATGCAGATCAATTGGGAATTCAATGGGCATTGGGTGATTTAAGTAGCGGTGTAGGCCTACTTAGCTTTAGTAATGTGGGTGCAAGTCTAGCATCCATTGCCGCAGGGTATGCCACGGGTGGCGCAAGTGGTGCAGCCGCAGCCATTGCTGGAGATGCCAATAAAGGGAATGGTGCGACGTTTGGTGTAGGGAACTTTGAAAACCCACGTAAAGCGTATGGTGCGTTGATACAAGCCTTGAAAACCAATACCAAATCAAATTTCTTGTCTACACCTTCGATTGTGACCATGGACAATGAAGAAGCTTATATTGTCGTTGGTCAAAACGTTCCTTTTGTCACTGGTTCAGTATCGACAGGAACCTCAGGTACAGTCAATCCTTATACAACGGTTGAGCGCAAAGATGTGGGTGTCACTTTGAAAGTGATTCCGCATATTGGTGAAAATGGTACGGTTCGTCTCGAAGTTGAACAGGAGGTTTCGGACGTTCAGAACAATAAAGGTCAGGCAACAGATCTCGTTACTAATAAGCGTGCCATCAAAACAGCAGTGCTTGCTGAGCATGGACAAACTGTCGTATTAGGTGGTTTGATTGCTGACAATACCTCATTGTCACGTCAAGGCGTTCCAGGATTGAGTAGTATTCCATATCTTGGGCGTTTATTCCGTGCCGATGCGCGTAGTAATATCAAGCGTAACCTGTTGGTGTTTATACATCCTACGATTGTTGGGGATGCGGATGATGTACGTCGCCTTTCTCAGCAACGTTATAATCAGCTCTATAGCTTGCAGCTCTCCATGGATAAAAATGGTAATTTTGCAAAGCTCCCTGAAAACGTGGCAGATATTTATAATCCGCGTCCTGTAGTCTCTAACTCGCCTTATCAGAAGGTTCCCACTGCGACGCAAAACAAAGCTGTTGTAGTAACCACACCTGTTGCTATCGAGGAACCGCAAGTTCAGCAGAAAACGGTGCAACTTCCGGTCAAGGAAACAGAGCGTAGTAAAAACACAGTGACCACTACGACAATCCGTCCAGCGTCTTCACAGTAGAAGCACAGAAACGCTTATGTCACAATGTTATGATTGCAAGAAATTATATAAGGATATGCATCTATGACTTGGAAATTACAAGCCATTACAGGTGAATTTACGGGGCAAGAACTGAATATCGAGCGCGACATGTTGGTGGGTAGACACCAAGATGCCGATATTTTGTTGCAATCAGCGGACATCTCGCGTCGTCATGCAGCTTTGTTGCTGAAAGATCAGCAACTTTGGGTGCAAGATCTCAATTCGTCAAATGGTACATTTATCAATGATCTGCGTGTTGAGCAGGAAACCGAATTACATGATGGCGATATCGTACAATTTGCCAGCTTTGTATTCTCTGTACTTGCGCCAGCGACAGCTGAGGTTGAATTACCTGAAATTGAGATTGAGCCTGTGACGGCTGCATCACATGATCAAGGTATGCCAAGCATTGCCGAGCGAGCAGTTGAAACACCGATCAGTCGTGATGGTATGCCACAACAGGTCTCGATTCCAAAACCAGCCCCAATTCCAGAAGGGGTGAGTGTTCAGGCAGTACCTGAGCCACAAGCTGTGGTGGTTGAAGAACCTATTTCGTGTGTCGCTCAGGAAAAAGAGCAACAAAAGAATGCTTCTGTGGGTTTGATTTCGATTATTGTACTGATCATTTTAGCGGTGATTGCTTGGCTGTTCTTTAAATAATCGGGTGAAGCTTTTACAATCAAGGCATGCCCACGTTGGTATGCCTTTTTCATTTCTTGGGTTGAAATATATGTCTGTTGCTCAGTTACAAAGTCGTAATTTAGTTTTATTTGATCTGGATGGGACACTGGTAGATTCCGCCGCTGATCTATATCGAGCGATGAATTTGAGTTTGGAAAAACTAGGCTTCGCGACAGTGACTGAAGCACAAGTTCGGGTTTGGGTTGGAAAAGGTGCAGCCAAACTGTGTGAGGCTGTGCTAGAACATTTGTTCGGACAAGTAAGTGCTCCACAGCAAGAACAACTTCTCAGTACATTTGTTGAGGTCTACGCTCAGGAGCTCTGTGTAAATACCCAAGTGTATGAGGGTGTTTTGCCATTTCTAGATTATTGTCAAATCCATAATATTACGATGGCATGTGTCACCAATAAGCCTGAGCATCTGGCGAAAGGGATACTGGATATTCTGCAATTGAGTCCATATTTCAAAATAGTGATTGGTGGTGATAGTTTGCCTGAGCGAAAACCGCATCCATTGCCGCTGTTGCACTGTGTGGAGCTGGAAGGCACATCTATAGCCGCAACCTTAATGATTGGTGATTCAAGTAATGATGTTGAAGCGGCAAGACGCGCAGGTATTGATTGTATTGTGGTCAGCTATGGCTATAATCATGGAGAGAGTATCTATGACTGCCAGCCACAACAAGTGGTCGATCGTTTGGTGGAATTGGTTTAAGCGGATTGAATAAGGAGATAGGCATGAAGATGGTTATGGTTTTTCGATGGCGGGCTTGAGATAGCACTAAAGAAACAACGCACAGAAATTAAAACCATAGAGAAGATTCATGACCACGTTAGTACAATTTGAACAATTAAAAGCAGCAGGCTATAACACCATTCCTGTTTACCGCCAACGTTTAGCGGATACTGAAACCCCACTTTCTGTTTTTGCACGTTTTAAACAACAAAAACAAGCTTATCTATTTGAGTCTGTCGAAGGTGGTGAAAACTGGGCGCGTTATTCGATGATCGGCCTAGGTGAGTCGACTATTTTTTCCTGCAATGCAGGCGTACTCACCATTCAGCACGCAGATGGCACCGTGACTCAGCAAGATTGCGCTGATCCATTTCAATATATTCGAGAATTTCAAAGTCAGTTCAAGGTGCCTGCACAGATAGAGTTACCTGACTTACCTAATTTTACTGGTGGTTTGGTGGGTTATTTAGGCTATGACGCTGTGCGTTATATTGAGCCAAAACTCAAGAATGTGCCGACTGCTGATCCTGTGACGTTGCCTGATCTATGGTTAATGCTGTCTCAAACCGTGATTGTGTTTGATAATTTAAAAGATACCTTATTTTTAATTCATCATGCCGATGTGAATCAGCCCGATGCCTATGCTCAAGCCCAACAAAAGCTAGATCAACTTGAACAATTGCTGGCGATACCTGTTAGTTTGCAGGCGAAACCACATACTGCACCGCATTTTGAATCGATCACGGGTAAAGCAAAATTCCTTGAAACGGTAGAAAAAGTCAAAGAATATATTCGTGCGGGCGATGTGATGCAGGTTGTGCCGGGACAGCGGATGGTATCTGACTTTGATGGTGAGGCATTGCAGGTTTACCGTGCATTACGTCATTTAAATCCATCGCCGTATTTATTCTTGGTACAAGGGCAAACCTTAACGGATCAAAAGCCGTTCCATATTGTGGGTTCGTCACCAGAGATTCTTTCTCGCCTAGAAAACGGCATTGCAACCGTACGTCCTTTGGCGGGCACACGCCCGCGCGGTAAAACCAAAGAAGAGGATCTTGCTTTAGAGCAAGATTTATTGGCAGATGAAAAAGAAATTGCAGAACATTTGATGTTGATTGACCTTGGTCGTAATGATGTGGGACGTGTATCTAAAATTGGGAAAGTGCAAGTCACTGACCGTATGGTGATCGAACGTTATTCACATGTCATGCATATTGTGTCCAATGTACAAGGTGAAGTCCGTGATGATGTGGATGCTTTAGATGTGTTTAAAGCAACATTCCCGGCGGGGACACTTTCAGGCGCACCAAAAATTCGTGCCATGGAAATTATTGACGAAGTTGAGCCTGTGAAACGTGGTGTATTTGGTGGTGCTGTTGGATATTTAGGCTGGCATGGTGAAATGGACATGTCAATTGCGATTCGTACTTGTGTAATTCGTGATAAAAAGGTTTATGTACAAGCAGGAGCAGGGCTGGTTGCAGACTCAAATCCTGAATCTGAATGGAATGAAACCCAAATAAAAGCTCGCGCAGTGATCAAAGCGGTTGAATTATCATCAAACGGATTGATTTTATGAGTTTTTAGCGATTTTTTTGAAAAAAGCACTTGCATCGATTCAGAGTTTTGCTAAACTGCACACCGTTCCGATACGAAACGTACGAAACACTAAGAAAGAGCCGGCATAGCTCAGTTGGTAGAGCAACTGACTTGTAATCAGTAGGTCCACAGTTCGAATCCGTGTGCCGGCACCATCTTAAAGTGTGGTAGTATAAAGTGAAAGAACAGCACTGTGTAAGTGTGATATGGTGAGATTCCCGAGCGGCCAAAGGGGGCAGACTGTAACTCTGCTACGAAAGTTTCGAAGGTTCGAATCCTTCTCTCACCACCATCTAACTTCGATAAAAGTGGTAAATACCAATATGCGGGAGTAACTCAGTTGGTAGAGTGGCAGCCTTCCAAGCTGCATGTCGCGAGTTCGACCCTCGTCTCCCGCTCCATCGAAGATGTCGCTCTTATAGCTCAGTGGTAGAGCACTCCCTTGGTAAGGGAGAGGTCTCGAGTTCAAATCTCGATAAGAGCTCCAGATATACAGTTTAGTGGTTATTCCACAGGTTTTTAAAGAAGCAGGCTATTATAGTCTGCTTTTCAAGTATTAGGTGTCTAGTTTTTTAGGCGAATGTCGATAAAGAAGGTTTTTCAGGGTTGTTTTTCTCTAAACTGGTGTCGACGTAAACGAGGAAAATCAAAATGGCTAAGGCTAAGTTTGAACGTAATAAACCACACGTAAACGTGGGTACAATTGGTCACGTTGACCATGGTAAGACAACTTTAACTGCTGCGATTGCAACTATTTGTGCAAAAACTTACGGCGGTGAAGCGAAAGATTACTCACAAATCGACTCAGC
>NZ_JALGBR010000017.1:0-76374 GCF_022808535.1 Acinetobacter sp. NIPH1876 | reverse complement strand
TGGTCTTATCTGTATCGTGCAGTCGATCAACGTGGCGATACCATTGATTTTTATCTTTCTTCTAGACGTAATACCAAATCAGCCTATAGTTTTCTAGGAAAGATCTTCAATACGGTGAAAAAATGGCAAATTCCACGGGTCATCAATACAGATAAAGCAGCGACCTATGGCCATGCTTTATCACGATTAAAGCGAGAAGGAAAATGTCCAGTAGATATTGAGCACAGGCAGATTAAGTATAAAAATAACGTGATTGAATGTGATCATGGCAAGCTAAAGCGGATCATCAGGGCCACATTAGGATTCAAATCTATGAAGACGGCTTATGCCACAATTAAAGGTATTGAAGTCATGCGTGCAGTACGTAAAGGACAAGCATCGTCATTTTATTATGGTCAGCCTCAGGGTGAAGTGTGTCTAATCAACAGGGTTTTCGGTCTCTAAGTACTTTTTAAAGGGAACATCATCGACTCAAATCTCTATTTGCAACAGTGCCGTCCATTGCAACTCTTTTCATAGCTAATTTGAATATCAATATGCTTTTGTCTTCTGCGAATGGTTGAATAATCCAGAGCTGTCCAATCTAATCCGCAAAGTTTAATCAAGCTTTGGACAAAGCCAGTCACCATGCATACAGAAAGACGAAATAAGGATTTAATCATGAGATAGCACTGAATGGCTATGTCAGAATAAGTTTGATTTCGACCATGTTTTCCTTGTGACTGCGAATATCATTGAATCTTAGTATCAAACCAAATTGTAAAATTACCATGATTGATCAAAGCATGATTGTAGGATGACCAATTCGGTGTACGATAAATTTAGGTGTAGGCTATTGCTGTATAAGACCTTATCGGTAGGTTTGCGCAACAAGGCCTCAAAATCCCACCTTAAAATGCAAATAGCAAAAAAACTCTACCATTCGATTGATTTCATTTTAGAAGTAATGAAATTAGTATCTGTTTGTAATGATATTTTATAAAATTCAATATTAGATCTGCAGAGAAAAACTTATCAAACTAAGTATTGGCTAGTCTTTTTCTTCGAAAAACTTATCAAACGAAGTATTAAGTTAATCTTTTTCTTCAACTTCTTCCTTAAACTCAAACAAATCATTCATCGTACAGTTAAAGTACTTACACAACTTATCGGCGACTGGTAATTCAATACGTACAGCACGGTCATAATACATACTTGTGAGCGTGTTGCGATTGATACCTGTTGCATGCACCACTTCACTTAATTTTAAAATTTTTCTATCGCCCATGAGGCTAGATAACTTACAAGTAATCATATTTAAATTAATTTACAAAAAATAACTTGCTGTGGGTTATTTGAAGTTGTTGACTGAGTAATACTTTGCTAAAATTAACCTACAGCAGGTTATTACAACTTATAGAAAGTATATTTTATCCATTTCAACTAAATTATAACTTTTTAAATATAAGGATTGAACCTGCATTAGATTATTTTGTGGAGATGACCGCCGTGTTACCAAATGAGTTATTGATCAGCCAGCAAGCTCGTGACTTAGGAAATCAATTAATTAAAGAAATGAACATCAATAGAAGTTATGGAATGGCTAATTTTCTTGGAGTAAATACTTGCTATGATAATCATCAGGCTGTACTTATTTGGACATTTCAACTGCTTGAAAGGGAACCTGCCTTAAATGAATTAGCAGAAATTAAAAAATATTTTCTTTTAATCTTTCCAGATAGTGTTTATCAATTAGCCTAAGTTGTTTTTAAAATTAATTTATTAAATAAAAAGCACTAAATCAAAGAAAGCTTTATTTAAAAATACCTATTAATTCAAAAACATACCATTTACTGAATATATGAAGCATAGGTTCCTGCTCTATCACTCACTCGTACTAAAATTACATCGCTCTTTTTACTGATACTAAACAATTTATGTCCACGCCACGTTCTGCGGCTTCGAGGGCTAGTTTTTGTTGAACCACTGAGAACAAGGACAACAAACTGCCTACTATATTTTCCCGGAGAGTGGTGTAGGAACTTTTTCATTATTGCTAATCATATCAGCGACAACATCAGCAACGAGCTCCTCTATTCCTGAGAATGCTTTAGACTGATCCGCATCAAGCCAAGACAATGATGGAAACTCAGCACACAACCCAACATACTCATTATATTCTGCTGACCATGTAACACGGCAAGTATATTGTTTACTATCCATTTGAAACCCCATAATGTTTTAAGTCTATGTATAAAAGTACGATTTTCACTTAGCAGTACTTAAATAATCACCCCACCACTGCATCATTTCAGTCCGCTGGGCTAAATAGTCAGCGTGATTATAGCTGGCACGGGTACGGTTCTTATCAATATGTGAAAGTTGTGCCTCAATCCAATTATCTTGGAACAAACCTGAGTCATTCAAAATGGTACTAAAAGTAGAACGTAATCCATGAGAAGATAGTTGATGTTTGCCATACCCCATCTTACGTATGGCCATATTTAGAGTATTAAAATGAATCGGTTGATTGTGTTTGCGAGGGCTAGCAAAAAGGTATTTTTCACCGTATGACCACTGCATGACGTCTTTCAAAATCTCTAAAGCCTGATTTGAAAGTGGAACTAAAAAATCTGGAATCTCATGGCCTAATATGACTTTTCGTCGAAACTGTTTAATATGCAAGGCAGGTATTTTCCAGATTTTTTCATTTAAATCAAAATGATGAGGCTCAGCCAATAACAATTCGGCCCCTCTCACGCCAGTATGTAATTTGAACATCAGTGCTTTTTTAATAATGGGATGGGCATCCAATTTTTGTAATTTATTCTTAAAATCAGATATTTCCTCCGCTTTCAAATACGGATAATTTTTCTTGATTTTGCTGTTAATGGTGATTTTATTTAAACCATGAGCGATGTTGAACTCACAATAACCCATCGCTACAGCGTAGTCATAAATTTGGTTCAAATAACTACAAGCTTTTTTGACAGGTTCTTTTACTTGGCGTCCCTCTATTTTTTTGATTACTGAAACCAGGTCATAGCGCTTGATGTTTTGAAAAGGTAAATCCTGAAGGTCTGGATAAATATCTTGCTGTAAGCATCTTTCTGCTAACTGTAGTACACCACAGCGGGGTAGATCGTTGAAGGCATTCTTCAGTTTGAACTGTAACCACTCCTCCCCGACCTTACCAAAGGTGATAAGATTAGAGGCAGTATCATGTTCAAAACAGAAATTATTGTCTTTAAAGTCATCTCTGACTTGTCGTGCCTTTTTCAGCGATAAATCAGGATAAAGACCTAACTGAATGCGTCGACGTTTTTTAGTTTGTGGATCTGTATAGCGATAGCACCAAGATTTTCTTCCACTCGGCTCAATCTTCAGGCTAAGCCCATCTTCATCGGATAAAAAACAGGTTTTTTCCTTGCAATGAGCTTGGCGAACTTTAATATCAGTAAGACTCATGGAATTTAAATGAAACCTAATAAGGGGTTGATTGGATCAATTATATCAAAATAGAACGCTTTATATATGATGCGTATGATACGCATCATATATTTTTATAAGTATTTGTTAAATAAAGTTTATATATAGATTGGCTATTCCTTAGTGACCAATTAATTAACCATTGATTTCGCAAGTCTTAAATTAACATTTGAAGTGCAACTCTATGTTATGACTATTCACAGTTCTGTTCCATGATTCATGGTTACTTATTACTTATGTTACTATGTCAGGGGCGATACAAGAATTAAGGTAACCTTATGAAAATAGCGAATACGAAATTACTAGCTGGTGCTTTTATGACCCTAACTTTAACTATGCTTAGCCCTGCCGCACTTGCAAATGATAACAATGATATACGAAAGACTGTTGTAGTTAAGTTTGCTAAAAAAGCTTACTCTGCAAATTATTACGGAAGGATAGATGGATACAAGTATGATTCCTACAAATTTTATGCTAAAAAAGGGCAAAAGTTAAAAGTGAGGTTGACTGGAGGAAATGTTGAAACTTACTTATGGGGTAATCAATTAAAAGACTCCATCAATCTTGGAGAATATTCTCCAAAGCTTGATGATAATGGTATTTATATTTTACCTGCTTCAGGTGAGTATGAAATTAGAGTATTACAACCTAGATCACAGGCAAGAAAAGATAAAAAACCTCAATACTGGATGAGTATTAACATTAAATAAAGACTTGCTAGATTCGTTTAAACTTTTATACAAGGGTTCAAAAACTATTGCCAGTTAAACGGGGCGTGATTTTTACGTATATGCGTTTATGTTAGTAAAATGATGTAGTTTACTTGTTTAATACCCCGAGGAATAATTTAATCTTGCTGTGCGTTAGTCACGTTTCTTTCTTTCAGAAGTTGATTATATCTTTCAACGTAACCGTCGTGATATTCAAACTCTTTTGATAGGAATTTGATGGGAAGAATAGGCGAAACTTGTCTTAAATAATGGTAATTCCTTATCTTTAAAATAGAGAACGCCCGATGAAATTCATTAGGCGTTTAATTTAAATAAGTGTCAGCTTATTTTATAACTAGATGTACTTGACAATCACGATTCTTTTTCTAAATTGCCTTTAAAAAATCAATCTTGCTATTTTTGACTTTTCACACCATTTTGTTCAATTTGTACTGCGGCTTGCCAGCTAGGTAGTTGGCTTAAACCTGCTACATAACGTTGGATATGGGGATAATTTTCACCTTGTCCCATATGATAAACTAAAGCATGTAGTCCAAAGCCCATCATAAAGTCAGCACCGGTTAAACGGTCTGCCACTAGAAATTCTTTATCTTTTAAATATTCATTTAAATGGCCGAATACTTTATCGAACTCAACTTGAGTATAATTTTCTAGAAATACCAACTTCGTACCCTGCTTGGTTTCAATCGCATTAAACGTTTTTAATAAAAATGGCAGCATGGCAGAGCTTTCTGAGAAATGAATCCACTGTAGATAATCGACATAGGTAGGTTCATCCATATCTGGTGCTAAATGCGGCGCAAGTTTCTGAATTAATAACTCAACGATTGCGCCTGACTCTGCAATAACTTTGCCATCCCATTCCAATACTGGAGATTTCCCTAAAGGATGGATGTTTTTTAAAGATTCAGGGGCCAAATGCGTGCTTGAGTCACGATAATAGCTTTTCAGCTCATAGGGCTGCTTGATTTCTTCAAGTAACCACAAAATGCGAAAAGAACGTGATTGATCTAAATGATGTAGTGTAATCATAATATTCCTATTTTTTTAAATTTTTACAACCACTTTGCCAAAGTTTTTGCCTTTTAACATACCATTGAAAGCATTGATCGTGTTATCTAAACCTTGCACCATATGCTCTTTATATTTGATTTTTCTGTCTTTCAACCATTCAGACATTTGCTGATTGAATTCCGGATACTGATTGCCATAATCATCAAAAATAATAAAGCCTTGCATGCGAATACGCTTTCTTAAAAGAGTGGAAATAAAGCCAGGTAAACGGTCTGGCCCTTGTGCTTGCTCGGTAGCGTTATACTGCGAAACCACACCACACACCGGTACACGTGCCGCAGAGTTAAGCAATGGCCATACCGCATCAAACACTTTACCCCCTACATTCTCATAATAAATATCAATACCGTTGGGAACTGCTTGTTGTAATTGTTCTGCAAAATTTTCATCATGATAATTGATACAAGCATCGAAGCCGAGTTCTTGTACTGCATAATGGCATTTTTCAGCCCCACCTGCGACGCCAACCACGCGACAACCTTTAAGTTTGCCAATTTGTCCAACTGTAGCACCAACAGGTCCCGTTGCAGCTGCAACGACTAAAGTTTCACCGGCTTTAGGCTGACCAATGTCCAACAACCCCATATAAGCAGTAAAGCCAGGCATCCCCAAAATACCCAATGCCCAAGATGGATGTTCGGGTTGCATACCTAAGCTTTGACATGCAGTCCCATCAGAAATTGCGTAGCCCTGCCAACCATTTCCAGAAAGAACCCACTCGCCTTCTTTGAATTTTGGGTTTTTAGAGGCCATCACTTGACTGACTGTTCCACCGACCATCACTTCGCCAATTTCAACCGGTGCTGCATATGAGGGAGCATCACTCATGCGACCACGCATATAAGGATCGAGTGACAAGTAAATGGTTTTTAACAATATCTCGCCTTGTTTAAGTTCATTGAGCTCAACTTGCTCAATACGAAAATCGCTGTGTTTTGGCTCACCCACTGGCCGTTTAGCTAAAACGATGCGTTGATTAATAACTGTTTTCACACATATAACTCCATGTTTTATTTAAAAGTATTTCTCTTCATAATCAAAAATTATGATTAAAATTTCTTTACATCCATTGTAGATGAGTTATAATAAAAAACAATACGACTGGTCTATTTTTTTTACAATAGAGTAAATAATTAATATGAAGCCTACTCCTATTAAAAAGTCTGAAGCGAAGCGCTTACACATTCTTAACACCAGTTCAGACCTGATTTTGCATAAAGGTTTTACTGGCGTAGGATTACAGGAAATTTTACAGAGCTGTGAGATCCCCAAAGGCTCGTTTTATCATTATTTCCAATCCAAGGAAGCTTTCGGATGTGAATTGGTACAGCATTATGTGGATAATTACCAAGTCCGTTTAAATGATGTATGGCGTAGCGATAAATCCCCTTATCAAAAGCTGATTGAGTATTTTAATTTATGGATAGAAGATCCTGAAACACACTGTGGTTGGGCGAATAGCTGTTTAATTGTGAAACTTGCCGCAGAAGTTGCCGATCTATCTGAAGATATGCGTTCCATTATGTCCGCTGGCGTGGATGATGTAATCCAACGTATTGCTGGTTTAATTGATTTGGGAAAACAGGATCAGTCTATTCAAGCAAATACTGAGGCCTCGACGTTGGCACAAGTACTTTACCAAATGTGGTTAGGTGCAGCATTACTGAGTAAGTTGCAAAAAGATAAAACACCATTACATCAAGCTCTGAGAGCAACTAAATTTCTATTAAAAAGTGAAGATTGATAAAATTTAGATTAAATATCAATTACATAATTAATGACAGCAGCCCAATGATTAGTTATTAATGTGTTGCTATTAGATTAATTTACAATCCATGAGTATAGCGCACAATGAATTCTTCTCCTAAAGCCCTCATGACTCGTATTTTAGTCGGATATTTAGGCTTATATCCCACACTATTACTGGTACTCACTTTATTAAAGCCAATTACTCAGCATCAAAGTTTCCCGATGATGGTGTTGATTGAAGTCATAGTATTAGTGCCAGTAACGCAACTGATTTCTTTCCCACTGGCAGGTTGGCTCATTACACAGCTAAAAATTTTTAAGAATTTGTTTTAATAAGAATTTATGCTGGCAACAGCAATCCTAAGTCCTTATTTTGCCAACCACAAAGGTTGGCAAAATAACTCACTTAGTCAATATTAATCTGCGTAAGCTGGATAATCAATATAGCCTTTTTCCGTCCCACCATACATAGTGCTTGCATCTACTGCATTCAATGGCCAGCCATTGGCGATGCGATCGGGTAAATCTGGATTCGCAATAAATGGGCGTCCAAATGCAATTAAATCGGCCAGCCCTGCCTTTAAAATTCGAGTCCCTCTTTCTGCCGTATATCGACCTGCATAAATAATCCGACCACTGAAAGTGTCTCTGACATCTTTACGAAAATTATGAGGAAGTTCTGGTGCATGATCCCAATCAGCTTCTGCAATCGATAAATAGGCAATCCCAACTTCTTCAAGTATTTTTATGGCTTCAATATAAGTCACATGTGGATCATCTTCAACCAACCCCATATAAACACGATCTTCCTCTGTACTTTCAAATAGCGGGGCAAAACGCACTCCTAAACGATCTGCACCAACCACCTCAGCAACTGCCTGTACTACTTCACGTAAAAAACGCAAACGATTGTTTAGTGATCCACCATATTCATCTTCACGGTGGTTACTATGTGCAGAGATAAATTGATTTACCAAATAACCATTTGCACAATGAATTTCAACCCCATCAAAACCAGCAGCCAATGCATTACGCGCTGCTTGAGCATAGAGTTGCACTAATTCTTTAACTTCTGCATTGCTTAAAGCACGTGGCATTGAAGGATCAGCCAAGGCCCCTGCATTGGGCCCGGTTTCAATAAAGACTTTAACATTACTATCAGCCCTAATAGCCGAGGGCGCGACCGGTGATGCGTGATCGGGTTGCAAAGATGTATGTGAAACACGCCCAACATGCCAAAGTTGTGCAAAAATAATGCCTCCTTTAGCATGCACTGCTTCCGTCACTTTACGCCATCCAGCAATCTGTTCAGGGCTGTAAATACCGGGAGTCCAAGCATAGCCTTGACCACGTGGCTCGATTTGCGTACCTTCGGTCACCATAAATCCTGCCCCGGCACGCTGTTGATAATAGGTTGCCATCAGTTCATTTGGAATATTCCCTGGCTGAGTACTACGCGACCGCGTTAATGGTGGCAATACAATACGGTTTTGCAAAACATAAGGGCCTAAGCTTAAGTTTTGAAAAAGTTTGCTGTCTTTCATTTCATTGAATCCAAGTCATCATGGCTTAATTGATCTAAATTAAAAAAAATAACCTTCCTTCCTGTATATAGAAAAATAAAGGAAGGAAAGCTATTCACTCAGGCCCTTCACCATTAAGTGAGGGTTATTTTGCTTATTGCGCCAGTTGCTCAGAGTCAGAAGTTTATTCACTGCTAAGCACCACAACAGAGACTAGCTACTCTTTATTTCAACAATTGAAGTAATGCTGTAGCGGTTGCAGCAGAAGATGCTGGATTTTGTCCAGTAACCAGCAAGCCATCTACTTGAACATATACTTGCCAATCATCCACTTTAGAATAATGACCACCGTTTTCTTTAAGCATGTCTTCGACTAAAAATGGTACAATTTCAGTCAAACCTACAGCGGCCTCCTCAGTATTGGTGAAACCAGTCACTAATTTACCGCTAACTAAAGGCGCTCCATTACTCGCTTTCACATGTCGAAAAACACCCGGGGCATGACACACTGCTGCAACAGGTTTGCCAGACTGAATCGCCTGTTCAATCACAGAAATTGAAATCGGATCTTCTGCTAAATCCCACAATGGGCCATGCCCGCCTGGATAAAACACTGCATCATAATCAGCTACAGAAATTTCGCTAAGTTTATGCGTCTGTGCCAATGCTTGCATTGCAGTTGGATCAGCTTCAAAACGATGAGTGGTTTCAGTTTGCGCATCGGCCAAATTACTTTTCGGATCTAGTGGTGGCTGCCCACCTTGAGGCGACGCCAGCGTAACTTCAGCACCAGAGTCAATAAAGGTGTAATACGGTGCAGCAAGTTCTTCTAGCCAGAAACCTGTTTTCTTACCAGTATTGCCAAGTTGATCATGTGAGGTTAAAACGATTAAAATTTTCATGTTATTTCTCCGATATTTTTCAGGATTGAGGAGCATTGTTGCATGATCACTTGTCGTGTAACGTGACCATGACAGATACGCTTATTTAGATACTCGTCTCGAGAATTTGGCGACTGATCTCTAATGAAACAGTTTTATGTTCGCCTAGCTGTGTAAGATTGTGTGATTTAAGTTGCGTAATGATGATCTCAATATCTGTCTCCCCCAGTCCATAATCGCTAAGACGAGTCGGCAATCCAAGTTGCTCAAAGAAGGCTCGAGTACGAGCAATAGCAGTATCAATACGTTGTTCTTCATCACCTTCGACAATCTGCCAGACTCGAGCTGCATACTGTAGTAATTTTTCTCGCTTCTCTTGACGACGCACTTGTAGATTGGCCGGCAACACAATGGCCAAGGTACGAGCATGATCAATACCATGTAAAGCCGTGAGCTCATGCCCAATCAAATGAGTTGACCAATCTTGTGGTACACCAGCTCCAATTAGCCCATTCAGTGCCATGCTAGCAGCCCACATCAAATTCGCACGCGTGTCATAATCTGCTGAATCTTCCAAGATTTTCGGTCCAATCTCAATCAGAGTTTGCAATAGACCTTCGGCAAAACGATCTTGTACTTGTGCATTGACAGGGTAAGTTAAGTACTGTTCCATGACATGAACAAATGCATCGACCACGCCATTTGCTAATTGGCGCGTCGGCAAGCTAAAAGTTTTATTCGGATCCAGTACGGAAAATTGCGGAAAAACATAGGGGCTGTTAAATGACAATTTGGCTTGGGTCGATTTTCTGGTTACTACCCCACCGCTATTCATTTCTGAACCAGTTGCCGGAAGGGTGAGTACACTCGCAAAAGGCAAAGCTTGAGTAATTTTAGTACCATGGGTTTCTAAAATCTCCCATGTATCCCCTGTATAATTGACTGCTGCTGCAATAAATTTAGTACCATCAATTACCGATCCGCCACCGACAGCCATCAAGAAATCTATCTTTTGTTCTCGAATCAGCTCTACAGCTTTCATGAGGGTTTCATAACTCGGATTCGGCTCAATTCCGCCAAATTCATGAATTTCTCTTGCACCTAATGCTTCACGCACCTCAGCTAAAGTACCATTCTTACGTGCACTTTCACCACCAAACAACATTAATACTTTTGCTTCTGTAGGCACATAGTCATTGATTTTAGCTATTGTATCGCCACCAAAAATAATGCGAGTCGGATTATAAAAGTTAAAATTCAACATATTTTTATCCTAGGATGATCAGCTAATTGATTTGAAAAACCACCGTTATTCATCAAATAAACTTTAAAAAAATTGGACAACACTGCGGCTTTTGACTGCACTATGTGCTAACTATACACAAAAATAGACCAGTCGTCTATTTTTATAAAAATTATTTCAGCTTGCCGACCTTAGTGATGGTTAAACACATTCAGGCTTGTTCTATACCACTTTTATTATTGATGTATTTTCACGAGCGATTGTTGAATGGAAGGTATCAACACGCATGACTACTGACATGGTCGTGAACGCATTGGCTAAAGCAGTGAATGGCTCATACAAAATAGCAATGATTAAATATTTTAAAAGCAGATTGGCACGGTTTAGCAGATGTACAAATGCGACAGTAAATTAGATAGATTGGTTCAATATAAAGCGTGTAAATAGTTGCATTTGTTTATTTACCCTGTTTTGGATATTGACCCTTGTAAATGATGAGATTAAGCCATTAAATAAAGTAGCCCAACTTGAATAGAAAGCCTCTGACAAACATCATAGGGTTGAAGTGCTGCCTTACATTCAAAATTTCAGACAGCACCCTCATACATTTAAGCATCGGTTTAAGCTGGTAGTTTACTCGCCAAAACATCTACTTTTTCAATAGACGGTGGCTCTGAAAATAGCTCTTCGGCCTGAGCCATCAACGCAGCTGCAACCTTGCCAGATAAATGCGCTTGGCGACCCGCCTCATCAGGAAATGCATCAAAAATACCAAATGTTGTAGGTCCAAGACGTAGGCCAAACCACGCAACTGTCGCAGGTTCTTCCATTACAATAGGTAAACCGGCTTTAAGAAAAGCTTCCACTTCGTCTTCTTTACCCGGTTTAGCTTCAAGACGGACATATAAAGCTGTTTTAAGCATGACTAAAACTCCATAATTGATTAGAATTCAAACTGATTCTGACATTGCTAATGTATGCATGTCAGAAAGTTTTGTTGTATAAAAGTTAGAAAAAATTCCCATAGCTGAGCCAAAATTTAGGTTTTTATTTCGACATAATGCTATGAATTTATTCAAGTTAATATCATTAACATTTGAATCAAAAAATCAAGATATGAGATGATTAAATTCAATCTTATTTATATAAGGATCAATTGACTCTACCTTAGCTTTATAAGCTGACCTCTTCATCTGGAAATTATATTGCTCAAGAAGCATTCAAGAACAATATTGTACATCCTCATATCTATGAAAGTTATTTAGCTAGGAATTTGCTGTGAAACTCTATATGTTTCTCTATAAAGCTCGCAATGAAGTAATAGCTATGGTCATACCCTTCTCTTAGGTTAAGTGTAAGAGGATATTCTTGTTCCAAACAAATATCACTAAGAAGCTTAGGCCTTAACTGTTCTTCAAGAAAATCATCAGCTGTTCCTTGATCGACTAAAATAGGTAAATGAACTTCAGCGTTTTTGATTAATTCAATCGCATCATAGCTTTTCCATAAAGTTTCGGTTTCACCTAGGTAGTGTGTAAAAGCCTTTTTCCCCCAAGGTACTTGGCTAGGTGCAACAATTGGTGCAAAAGCAGAAATACTTTTATACAGCTCAGGATTTTTTAATCCAATTACTAATGCACCATGACCACCCATGCTATGACCCATAATACTTTGGACTTGATTGGTCGGAAAATTCAGGTCAATCAGATTTCTGAGCTCTTCCACAATATAATCATACATTTTGAAATGCTGCGACCAGGGTGCTTGTGTTGCATTCACATAGAATCCTGCGCCTTGGCCTAAATCATAATCTGCATGATCTGGTACATCCTCTCCACGTGGGCTGGTATCTGGTGCAACAATAATGACTTTATGTTCAGCCGCATACTTTTGTGCTCCGGCTTTAGTAATAAAGTTCTGTTCGTTGCAAGTCAATCCTGATAACCAATATAACACTGGCAACCGCTCATCTTTGTCATGAGGTGGCAGATATATTGAGAATTTCATTGAACAGTTTAATGCTATTGACTGATGGCGATACACTTCTTGCGATCCACCAAAAGAAGCATGCTTCTCAATTATTTCCATAATCAATTACCTATGTTGAGCAAGACTTCATGAGAAATCAAGTAAACAAAGAGTCTTACATTCTCCACAGAGAATAGTGATAAAGATTTAAAATGTAGGCAGGTTTATTGAACCTATACACGATGCCTACACAGATAGATCTGTTTTACAGATGATGTGCCGTTTTAGAGGATTCCATGCATGTCATTCATGATGCACATGCATGGAAAAGTATAAGGTCTGACGCAATTATTCGTAATGAATTACAGTACGAATTGACTTACCTTCATGCATTAGATCAAAGGCTTCATTGATCTGATCCAAGCCCATCGTATGTGTCACAAATGGTTCTAATTGAATTTTACCTTTCATGGCATCTTCAACCATTCCTGGAAGTTGCGTACGACCTTTTACACCACCAAAGGCAGAACCTAGCCATTTACGACCAGTAACCAGTTGGAATGGACGGGTAGAGATTTCCTGACCTGCGCCAGCTACACCAATAATTACGGATTGTCCCCAGCCACGGTGTGCACTTTCAAGGGCTGCACGCATCACATTCACGTTACCAATACATTCAAATGAATGATCTACACCCCAGCCAGTCATTTCGACAATTACTTGCTGGATTGGTTTATCGTAATCTTTAGGGTTCAAGAAGTCCGTTGCACCAAACTCTTTTGCCAGCGCAAATTTATCTGGATTCATGTCAACCACAATAATACGCCCTGCTTTAGCTTGACGTGCGGCTTGTACGACTGCCAAACCAATACCACCTAAACCAAAGACCGCAACACTATCACCTTCTTGTACTTTAGCCGTGTTATGTACTGCACCGATACCCGTTGTTACCCCACAACCCAGTAAGCAGACATGTTCGTGATTGGCTTCAGGATTGATTTTAGCCAATGATACTTCTGCCACTACAGTGTATTCACTGAACGTTGAGCAGCCCATATAGTGGTAAATCGGTTGACCGTTGTAGGAAAAACGAGTGGTACCATCTGGCATTACGCCTCTACCTTGAGTTTCGCGAACGGAAATACACAAGTTCGATTTTCCAGATTTACAGAATACGCACTCGCCACATTCAGCAGTGTAAAGTGGAATTACATGATCACCTGGTTTGACGCTAGTCACGCCTTCACCAACCTCAACTACAACACCAGCACCTTCATGCCCGAGAATAGCGGGAAAAACACCTTCAGGATCATCGCCAGATAAAGTAAATGCGTCTGTATGACACACACCGGTATGGGAGATCTTGATTAATACTTCACCTTTCTTCGGTGGTGCAACATCAACTTCAACAATTTGAAGAGGTTGACCAGGACCAAACGCAACAGCAGCACGTGACTTCATGGAATAATTCCTTATACAGATCTATTTTAAATATGATTTTAAAATCTTGGCGATTTCAGCCAATTCTTCTTTTCGTTGTTGTTCTGTGGTTTCACCTGATACTAAAGTGTCCTTTAAATGAACCTCCAACATTTCATTCATTAAACCATTAATAGCACCGCGCACAGAGCATATTTGTTGCAGAATTGCACCACATTCCACATTGTCTTCTAACGCTTTTTCAATCGCTTGCGTCTGACCTTTGATCTTTCTGACGCGTAGAAGAATCTTTTTTTTGTCTTCAACCTGATTAGGCATCAGACCTCCTTATTTGCTAGTGTTAATACTATAGTACCCTATAGTATAAAAAAGAACAATATTTTTTTATAAATCGAAAAGGCTTTGTACGAGATGACCAAAAACGGGCAGTTGGCTTGGTGAACCGTAATTTTAGTGCTGATCATCCTGACCCTTGCGAAGCAGTGCTTTTTGTATGTCAGGTCGCAGACTTCAGCTATATTCAAACAAATTCAGGCTAGGTCTATACCGCCCTTATTATTGATGTGTTCTCACGCGCAATTGTTGGATGGAAAGTATCAACACGGATGAATAGAGATATGGTGCTTGATGCACTGGAGCAAGTATTACGTGACCGATGTATGCCAAAGAATGTAATTCATGATTTAAATAGAGGTGTGCAATATCTTTCTATTCGTTTTCCTGTTAGAGGCAGCAAATTTAGGAGCATCAGTCGGTACAACTGGTGATTCCTATGATAATGCTTTGGCTGAAACGGTGAATGGCTTATACAAAACTGAGGTGATTGACTATTGAAAAGCAGATGTACAACTTGCGATATTAAATTGGGTAGATTGGTTCAATAAAAAGCGTGTACACAGTGCATTGGTTATGTATCGCCTTTTGATTTTGAAACAAAGTATTATGATAAAATTAACCCGTTAGTTCAGGTGGCCCAACTTAAATAAAAAGTCTCCTACAAACCCAGTACGGTTCACTCTGCTATCAAAGGCTTTATGCAACAAAGCCTCATGGAAATAAAGACAAAAGTGACTTTTAAATCTGAAAAAATCAAAATTGTGGTCTCAAAATTGCTTTATAAAAATATTGAAAAAAGTGAAGAACATTAAATTTATGTTACAAAACTCTAAGCGTATTGGTTTTTTATTACTCGATAACTTTTCAATGATTGCTTTCTCAAACATGGTTGAAGTCTTGCGTATGGCTAATTATGTTACAGAAGACAATTTATACCAATGGAATGTAACGGGTTTAGATGGTCATCATAGCTGCGCAAGCAATGGTCTTCAAATACAACATACCTGTGTTTGGTCACATTTACTGAACATGGATATAGTTTTTATTTGTGGTGGTTTTCAACTTTATAAAAATATGACAGTACGCTTAAAGAATTTTTTATATAGGTTGGATCAACAAAAAATTGCTTTAGGTGGTTTATGTACAGGCGCTTATGTATTAGCGAAAGCCAATCTACTAAATGGCTTTCGTGCTAGCCTTCATTGGGAAAATACCTTAGCGGCACAAGAAGAGTTTCCATTAGTACAGTTTACCCCACATATTTTTACCATTGATGCGAACCGTTTTACCTGTTCTGGTGGGCTTGCAGCGATTGATTTAGGCTTGGCACTTGTTGAAATACACTATCCAAATATTGCTAAAAGAATCTGTGAGCAATTTATTGTTCATCAAGTGCGTGAGAGCAATGAAATTCAACATCAACCTATTGCTGAACATAAGAAAAAACTTGATTTTCAGATTCAAGAAGTATTGCGCTTAATGGAAAATAATATTAATGAGCCTTTAACTATTGCTGAAATTGCACAGCATGTAAAAATTCAACCGCGTACTTTAGAGCGCTTGTTTAAAATGAATCTACAATTGGCTCCAAAAGAATATTATTTAAAACTAAGACTCACCTATGCACAGAATCTACTTAAACAGTCTACGTTAAACATTTCAAATATTGCTTTGGCATGTGGTTTTTGTAATGTATCTAGTTTTACTAAAGCCTATAAAGCTTTTTTTAACTATTCCCCCAAATTTGAACGTAACATTCTGGATTTTGCTCATTAGTGTTTTTTAGTCTTGTCGGTTTTTGACAACTTTTTGACGCTTTTAGCAAAAATCCCTATTCATATTCTGCATAAGCTTAGCTCATTGATTACATTACATTGATCTAGGAAAATATATGAATACTTTAGTAAATAATTTTGTTGCTTCACAACTACCATCATTATTAACCATTGAAAATGGTGAAAAAGTTTCTGCAACATTTTCATTATCTGAGTATCAAAATAGACAGAGCAAGTTACGCCAACTAATGGAAGAGCTAGAAATTGATCATATTCTATTTAGTTCAATCCATAACATTAACTATTATGCAGACTTTATTTATTGTTCATTTGGGCGCTTCTACGGTCTGGTGGTTAGCCCAGAAAAAGTGGTGACAATTTCAGCAAATATTGATGCTGGGCAACCTTGGCGTCGTACGATTGGCGACTATAACGTAGTTTATACTGACTGGCAGCGTGATAACTATTTTAAAGCGGTTACACAAGAAATTCCAAATAAAGGCCGTGTAGGAATTGAGTTTGATCATTTACCTTTAGAACGTTTAAACAAGTTAAAAGCAGTTTTACCGAATGTGCAGTTTGTGGATATTAGTGCCGCATGCATGAAGCTACGCATGATTAAATCTGCTGAAGAAATTGCACATATCACCCAAGGTGCTGCAGTATGTGATATTGGTGGTTTTGCAGTGACTGCAGCAATTCGTGAAGGTGTGCCAGAGCATGAAGTGGCTTTAGCCTCTACTCAATCCATGGTACGTGAAATTGCCAAACGTTTTCCAAACTCTGAACTCATGGATACGTGGACTTGGTTTCAATCAGGCATTAATACGGATGGTGCACATAATCCTGTTACAACCCGCCAAGTCCGAAAAGGTGATATTTTAAGTTTAAACTGCTTTTCTATGATTGCTGGCTATTATACAGCTTTAGAGCGTACACAGTTCTTTGATCACTGTGATGATGCTTCATTACGAATTTGGGAGGCGAATGTCAAGGTGCATGAAGCTGGCTTAAAACTCATTCGCCCAGGTGCACGTTGCAGTGATATTGCTAAAGAGTTAAATGAAATTTTCTATGAAGAAGGTTTATTGCAGTACCGCACATTTGGTTATGGACATTCCTTTGGTGTGTTATCACATTATTACGGTCGTGAAGCCGGTTTAGAATTACGTGAAGATATTGATACGGTGATAGAACCAGGCATGGTGATTTCAATGGAACCTATGATTATGATTCCGCAAGGAATGGCTGGGGCTGGTGGTTACCGTGAACATGATATCTTGGTCGTTACAGAATCAGGAAATGAAAATATTACCAAATTCCCATATGGTCCAGAACATAACATTATCAAATAAAAGATTTTAAATAGGCACTCTGAAAATGAGTGCCTATTTAATTAGGAGTAAATAGAATGAAAAACAATCATCAAATAGAGCAAAAAAATACTCTAAGACGTGTTGCTAGCGCCAGCTTTATTGGTAATTTTGTGGAGTGGTTTGATTATGCTGCATATGGTTTTTTGGCAACAGTTATTGCAGTGGTTTTTTTCCCGAAAAGTGACCCTTTAACCGCATTAATGGCTACATATGCGATCTTTGCAATTTCATTTATTTTTCGTCCATTAGGCGGTATTTTTTGGGGGCATGTTGGGGATAAATTTGGTCGAAAAAATGCACTATCGTGGTCGATTATATTAATGACACTGGCTACGGTATGTATTGCACTGTTACCAAGTTATCAAAGTATCGGTATTTTTGCACCGATTATGTTATTAATATTCCGGATGATCCAAGGCTTCTCCGCTTCAGGTGAATATGCTGGTGCAGCAAATTTTCTTGCAGAATACGCCCCTAAGGGAAAAAGAGGACTTTATACCAGTTTAGTTCCTGCAAGTACTGCAACGGGTTTACTACTCGGCTCTTTAATGGCAGCGGCGATGTTCGCTTTCATGTCAGAGGCGTTTTTACACGAATATGGTTGGAGAATTCCATTTTTATTGGCAGCACCATTAGGTTTAATCGGGTATTATATCCGTGTAAAGTTAGAAGAAACCCCAGAGTTTTTAGAACATCAAAAAAATAGCAACAAAGAAAATTTTCCAATCAAAGCCTTATTTACTCAGTATCAACCAGCACTTTTTAAAGCATTTGCAGTTGCATCTTTAAATGCCACCGCCTTCTATCTTATTTTTAGTTATATGCCAAATTATTTAGCTACAGAGTTAGGTGTAAATAAATCCCAAGCCTTTATATCAGGGTCAATTTCATTGCTATTTTATATTGCTGTAGTTTTTGTGATGGGCAAATATTCAGATCGAATTGGACGTAAGAAAATGTTGCTTTGGGCAGGTCTAAGCTTTATAGCACTGACTGTACCCTTGTTCTACTTACTTTCAACTGCCAGTTTTATTGAAATGGTGATCATTCAGCTCATGTTCTGCACATTATTAGCAATGAACGATGGGAGCTTACCTGCATATTTAACAGAACAATTCCCTATACAAGTGCGCTATACCGGTTTTGCCTTTAGTTTTAATACTGCTAATGCACTGTTAGGTGGAACAGTTCCTTTCGTTGCAACTTGGTTAATTCAACAAACAGCTAATACCTTAGCACCTAGTATCTTATTAGTTATAGTTGCAATTTTTGCAAGTATGGCTTTATTAGAGAGGAAATCACATCATTTAATCAATGCTAAGGCTTAAAAGGAATAGGTTATGCTTTTAAATGCTCTCCCTACATTCAATAGAAATATATCGACTTTAATTGGTCTTACAGCTGTCATATTTTGGAGTACAAATGTAGGCTTAATGCGTAGTGTCAGTGAGAGCTTTGGAGCTGTAGCTGGTGCTGCTCTAATTTACAGTGTCGCATCCATGATTTTAGTTTTCATGGTTGGTATGCCTAAGTTTTCTACCATCCCAAAATCCTATTTATGGTGGGGAAGCCTTTTATTTGTTGCTTATGAATTATGTTTTGCCCTTTCTATTGGCTATGCGCAAAACAGTAGACAAGCAATCGAAGTCGGCATGATTAATTATCTATGGCCAACATTTACTCTACTATTCGCAATTATTTTTAACAACGTTAAGGCCAATATTTTAATTATTCCTGGCTGCATATTCGCTTTAGTTGGAATTTGTTGGGTATTAGGAGGAGATACTGGATTTGATTTTTTTCAGATATTTACTAATTTAAAAGCTAATCCTCTTAGTTATGGTTTAGCTTTTGCTGCTGCTATTTTGTGGGCTGCATATTGTTCTGTGACAGTAAAAACATCTCAGGGTAAAAATCTAGTCACTATATTTTTTGCCTTGACTGGAGTTGTACTATGGATCAAATACCTTCTCATGAGTGGGTCAGCTCTTAATTTTACTTATGACAATACAGTCACTCTGATTATGGCAGCTGGTGCTTTAGGTTTGGGATATGGTGCTTGGAATATTGGAATTATTTCAGGGAACATGACGTTAATGGCTGGAGCTTCTTATTTTATTCCCGTGCTATCAGCTTTGTTTGCGGCATTAATTCTAAGTACGTCCTTATCTTTTATCTTTTGGCAAGGTGTTGCAATGGTGACAGCAGGAGCAGTTTTGTGTTGGTTAGCGACTCGAAAGAAACAAATTATTTAGAGTTATACTAAAATTAACATACTAGACTTTAAGCGAAGTCAAGATATTGAAACTGTTTATCTATTAGGGCGTGTCCTCATTTGAAAAATTGATTTTAAAGATTTAAAAGAATGATTTAACCTCTTTTTATTTGTATATTTCTCAATGGCACGAACTCTACTCACCGATGATATTTGACAACAAATCCAGTCTACGATGCAATTTCATGGTTGTTATTGTTCAAAGAACGGTAGAAATATCATGGAAGCCATCTTATGGAAATTATGTACAGATGCAACATGGCGTGATATTCCTGAAGAATTTTGTCCTTGGAAAACAGCATATAACCGCTTTAATCGTTGGGCGAGTAAGGGCTTGTGGGGTAAATTTTTTTAAACTACGAGGCGTATTGGATCAAGAATGAGTATTCATTGAGGGAAGCTACATATGCGCGCATCAGCATGCAAGTGGAGCTCGGCACGGTTTCAAGCGAGCAATTGGACGGTCTAGAGGTGAAAGAACCACAAAAATTCATCTTGCAACCGACGCGAATGGATTGCCGATTGATTTTAAAATCACTAGAGGTGAACTCCATGACAGCCAAGTTGCGGAGTAGTTGATTGGTGAGGCAGATTATCTGATTGCAGATAAAGGTTATGATTCGGAAAAAATTAGGACGTTGCCAAGAAAGCAAAATATTGTGCCGATCATCCCAATGAAATCAAATAGTAAGAGAGAAAATAAAGAATTTGATCGGTATTAATATCGTTTAAGTCATCTAGTTGAAAATGCCTTTGCGAGATTAAAACATTTCCGAGCGATAGCGACCCGATTTGATAAGCTTGCACGAAATTATCAGTCTATGATTTACATTGCTTGCATGTTAATTTGGTGCAAAGCCAAATGAGGACATGCCCTAGACATCAGACCTCCTTATTTTTTAGTTTTTATACTATAGTGCCCCATAGTATAAAAAGCAATACTTTTTATAAATCGAAAAATCAAAAAGGTCTTTAGCGAAAATTTTCTGTCTCTATTTTTAATTTTTTTAAATAAACATAGTAGAGCTTATACAAAAGTCACAAAAAAATGGGAGCTTTAGCTCCCATTTTTTTATTTTGGCTCATGTTCTTTGTAATGCTGTGACCTTTTAGAATTATGTTTCCAACTTTTAGCCACTTTGTAGATATTTTGAACGTATCACACCTTAAAAATACTACCGATAGTTTAGATTAAAAATGCCTTTACAGACTGTACTAGATTATTTTTAGTGAGCGGATGATATTTATTATTCATTATTTAGGAATTATTAAATCCTATAAATATCATTTATTGGATTATTTTACTTTGGTACTGTGCATATCAACCCCCAGTTATGAATAAGGAACAACTATGAATAAGATGATGAGTGCTCTTATCCTAGAAAATTTTGGTGATCATGAATTTACACGTGTAGAACTCCCTATACCTCAACCAGAGGCTGGGCAAGTTCTAGTACGTATTCATGCTAGTGGTGTAAACCCTATTGATTATAAAATTCGTCTTGGTGAAGCACCATATGCTATGCCAGAGCTTCCTGCCGTGTTGGGAACAGATATGGCTGGGGTTGTAACTGCTATTGGTGAAGGTGTCACTCACTTCAACGTCGGAGATGAAGTTTACGGTCTGATTGGTGGCGTTCGTAATCTTCAAGGATCTTTAGCAGAATATATTGTAGCAGATGCTGATCTGATCGCATTAAAGCCACGGAATATCTCTATGCGCGAGGCAGCAGTACTACCATTGACGTTCCTCACCGCTTGGGAAGGTTTAGTGGATAATGCTAAGGTTCAACCAGGGCAAACTGTACTGGTTCAGGGTGGTGCTGGTGGCGTTGGTTATATGGTTGTTCAGCTTGCAAAAGCACTTGATGCAAATGTTTGGGCGACTGGTCGTACAGCTGATCAATCGCTGATTTCAGAACTCGGTGCAACACCTCTCGATTACACAACAGCATCTTCCGATGACATTATTGCTGCAAGCCCTGAGGGTCAAGGCTTTAACATTGTTTACGACACTGTGGGTGGTCCAGTACTCGAAGCCTCACTTTCCATGACAACTCACTATGGCCACATTACCAGCTGTGCTGCATTTGGTAATCATAATTTAGCGAGTTCATCTCTACGATGTGCCACACTGTCTGGCGTATTCGTCCTATTGCCGATGTTAACAGGCAATCGCCGTTCTCATCATGGTGATGTCCTTAAGATCGCTACCCGTCTCGTTGAGGAAGGTAAACTGTGTCCTATTGTTGATCCTCGTCATTTTACTCTAGACCAAGCGATTGAGGCTCATGATGCTGTTCAAGATCGCTCTGCCAATATTAAGGTCGTTATTGATGTCATTTAACGCACTTCAGGCCAAGACTTGGCGCTTCAATTGTATTGGAGATACAGATGTTCTGACATTAGAAACACTTCCTGTTGCTTTACCAGCCGCAGGAGAAGTTCTAATACAGATGAAAACGATCGGACTCAACCGGGCTGATGTAATGTTTCGGCGTGGTACTTATATTCAAAAGGCAGTATTCCCTTCTCGTCTGGGATATGAGGGAGCAGGCATAGTTCTTGCGATAGGTGAAGGTGTACGCCAATTTTCTCCAGGAGATGCAGTATCGATTCTTCCGACTGACAATCTAGCCAAATATGGGACATATACGGACAAGCTTCTGATTCCAGAAACTTTTTTAGTTCACAAACCTGATAGTTTAAGCTGGGAAGAAGCTTCTTCAATCTGGATGCAGTATTTGACGGCTTGGGGTGGTGTAATCCATGCTGGTGGAGTTTCGAAAGGAAAAACGATCTTGATC
This sequence comes from Acinetobacter sp. NIPH1876, assembly GCF_022808535.1. Taxonomy (NCBI): domain Bacteria; kingdom Pseudomonadati; phylum Pseudomonadota; class Gammaproteobacteria; order Moraxellales; family Moraxellaceae; genus Acinetobacter; species Acinetobacter sp. NIPH1876. Next base: position 53,728 of record NZ_JALGBR010000017.1, on the reverse strand, counting down.
ACAGCAGCTTCAAGTAGCGTAGGACTAGCTGCGATACAGATAGCTGAAGCAGCGGATGCTAAGGTCATTGCAAGTACACAGACGATAGAGAAAAAGCAACGTTTACTGGATCTCGGTGTTAAAAATGTTATAGCCCGTGAAGATGAACCAGATTTGTATGAGGCGCTTGTTTTACGTTTAGGTGGAGAACATCTTGATGTCGCCTTCGATGCTGTGGGAGGGCCACATATTGAACAGATTGCAAAAGCGATGTCTGTGGGAGGAACTATGGTTATGCATGGTGCACTTAGCCCGGAGATCACACCATTTCCCCTTAAAGTTGCATTACGCAAAAGCTTAACCATGCGAGGTTTTTTATTCCTTGAGGTTCTCCATGACCCTGTTCTAAGGGAGCAAGCCAGACGATTTATTCTTAGCAGTATAGGTGCAGGATATCTTCGTCCAGTGATCGACTGTTGCTTTAACTTTGAGGACATGCATGACGCTCAGCGCTATCTTGAATCAAATCAGCAAATAGGAAAAATTGTAGTTACTCTAAATACATGATGGTCTTATCTGATTTCTACTTTCTAAAAAAAAGGTTAGTTACATCTGATTCAAGTTTCTATATGGCCCAGCACTTCCGCTAAGTAATCAAACAATGCTCGGATTCGCAAAGGTGTCGGGCCCCGCTGTGGACGATATAAATACAGGCGCCAAACGGGAGAGTTTTCCTCATGAAGTATCTGAATGAGCTTACCACTCCTAAGCCACGGCAAAACTAGAAATCCAGGCATGTGTCCGAATCCGACTCCAGCGAGAATAGCTTGAAATTCAGCTTCTAGATCATCTGTAATAAAACGGGGCTTTGATGGCGTAAAGCTTCGACTTTCGGTGAATGTCCATGGCCAGTAACGCCCTGTTTTATGATCGACTAGTGCTGTTAGAGGGTATTTATCAAGATCAATAATTTTTTTGGGCATTCCAACCTTATCAATTAACTCTGGCGTACCCACAGAATAAAAGTTCACTTTAGCCAATTCCTTTGCCACATATCGATTGTCCGGCAAAAATCCAAATCTGATCCCGATATCTATCCGCTCATCGATCACATCCGAGTGTGAATCTGTTAGCACACAATCAACGACAATATCTGGATAACGTGTGGCAAATTCTGCTAGTGCAGGTATTACCAATTTACGCCCTAACACAGACGACACAGTAAGACGGACAGTCCCACGCATTTCATCTCGTTTTTCCTTGGTGTCTTTTACAAGCAAAGCATCGATTGATCCCACCGCAAAACGTGCTTGCTTTGCCAGACGCTCACCATCAGCGGTAATTTTAATTTGTCGAGTACTCCTGTAGAACAGAATCTCTCCGCGCTGCTCTTCTAGCTCTTTTATTGCCCGTGTCACTACCTGTGGGGAAATACCTAGCTGAGTTGCTGCCTCCTTAAAATTTCGAGACTCTGCTGCGACACAAAAGATACGCATCATTTCCAATTTGTTCTGCATGTCCAATCCTGTGTTATGGTAATTATTCCGTAAATAGGAATTCTGAAAGATAATATTATTCATTTATTATACCTGACAAGGCTGTAATACTTAACCCATCAAATATGATTGACAGATAGGTTGAAGGTTACTTATATGAATAATATAGAAAATAAAGTTATTGTTATCACTGGTGCAAGTAGTGGTTTAGGTGAAGCTACTGCTCGCTTACTTGCTAAAAAAGGTGCAAAGGTTGTACTTGGTGCTAGACGTACTGAAAAATTACAGGCTATTGTTCACGACATTCGTGCTGAAGGTGGTCAAGCTGAATTTATTGGTATGGATATAACCAAACCACATGAAGTACAAGCACTTATTGAAAAGGCATTAAGCGCATTTGGTCAAATCGATGTATTGGTAAACAATGCTGGATTAATGTCTATTGCACCATTAAGTGAGCTAAAAGTTGATGAATGGGATCGTATGATCGACATTAATATTAAAGGTGTTCTTTATGGTATAGCAGCTACACTGCCTGTTTTCCAAAAACAAAACTTTGGACACTTTATTAATCTCGCATCTGTTGCAGGGTTAAAAGTATTTAGTCCAGGAGGTACTGTTTATAGCGGTACTAAGTTTGCTGTAAGAGCCATCTCTGAAGGCCTTCGTCATGAAGTTGGGGGAACAATTAGAACGACTACTATTGAGCCTGGTGCAATTGAGTCAGAACTAAAATTTGGTTCTTCTCATAAAGAAAGTTCAGAGTTTGTTACTGATTTCTACAAACAAGCCATACCAGCTGACTCAGTCGCTCGAGCAATTGCTTATGCAATTGAACAGCCTGCGGATGTAGATATTAATGAAATTGTTTTGCGCCCAACGAGCCAAGAGTTTTAATTATTGAATAACATAAAATGGGAGTACTTCGCTCCCATTTTTACTATATTTTTTTAAAGTTGAGGACAAATCTATGAAAGCCGTATCGTATGTTATAAATAACCATGATGATTTTAAAAATTCATTGGTAGATATTGAAAAAGCGAAGCCTACGCTTAAGGAACGTGATGTACTGGTAAAAGTTCAGGCAATCTCTGTGAATCCAGTTGATACTAAAGTGAGAAAAAATTCGTCTGAAGCAAATAATCGTATTTTAGGTTGGGATGCCGTTGGGGAAATTATCGAAGTTGGCTCAAAAGTTACCTCGTTTAAAGTAGGAGATTCTGTTTGGTATGCTGGCAATTTAACCCGAGATGGTAGTAATGCTGAGTTTCAAGCAGTCGATGAACGAATTATCAGTCTTAAACCAATTACAGTATCTAATGCAGAAGCAGCAGCATTGCCATTAACTGCAATAACGGCATGGGAAATGCTGTTTGATCGGTTTCAAATTTCAGAAACAGAAGTTGGCAGTATTTTAATTATTGGTGGTGCAGGCGGTGTAGGTTCAATTGCTATCCAACTCCTAAAAGCAAAAACAAATCTGAGCGTTATAGCAACAGCTTCACGTGAAGAAACGAAATCTTGGGTGGAATCACTTGGTGCCGACCATGTCATTGATCATAGCAAAGATTTAAATGTACAAATCGAGACACTAGGCATTGAAAAACCAAAATATGTATTCTCTACAAATCATACAGAAACGTATATCAAGCAAATAGTTTCTCTGATTGCACCACAAGCCAAGCTTGGATTGATCGATGATCCACAAGCATTTGATATTATGCCGTTTAAGACTAAATCTATTTCTATCCATTGGGAGTTGATGTTCACCCGTTCAATGTATGAAACCGATGATATTGAAAAGCAAGGTAATCTATTGCAACAGGTTGCCCAATTAGTTGACCAGCAAAAAATTAGAAGTACCCTCAACCAAAATCTAGGAAAAATTAACGCTGCAAACTTGGAGAAGGCGCATAAGTTGCTTGAATCAGGCAAGTCAAAAGGCAAAATTGTACTAGAAAACTTCTAAAACAAATTCAAGGTGAAATAATGACTATTTCAATAATTGCGAACTTTAAGGCAAAATCAGATCAAAAAGAGACGTTAGAAGCGCTTTTAAAAAGTGTAATAGAGCTTACGCTTCAAGAAGAAGGATGCTTGAAATATGAGCTTTATATTAGCGAAAATGACTCGAGTAGATATTTCTTCTTAGAAGAATGGCGTAGCAGGGAGGATTTAGATATCCATATAGCCTCTGATTATATTCAAAGTTTATTTGGTAATATCCAATCGCTAATTGAATCAAGTGATATTATAGAAATCAAAAAAATATAGCTGTATTCGGACATTATGATGAAGTATTCTTCAAATTAACATAGAGACTTAGAAAGCTAACATAAAAATTGTAGCTATAAGCTCCTGTTTTTTAATATTTTTTTAATTTTTTAGTAGTAACCTAGGCTTCAACAAATTATGCCCCTAAGGGGAGCCACCAATACCCTGCATTTTGACAACAATGTCATCGTTTAGAGGCAGGAAATTTACGAGCATCAGTCGGTACGACTGGTGATTCATATGATATTGCTTTGGCTGAAACGGTGAATGGCTTATACAAAACAGAGGTGATTGAATATTTAAAAGCAGATTGGCAAGGTTTAGAAGATGTACAACTTGCGACACTAAACTGGGTAATCGAGAATAAGCGAATTCCTATTCCTGAACACGTAGAGCCTTAACCGGAAAAAAGAGGCTTTGGGAGCCGATTCTTTAAGCCGTATGGCTGATCTGATTGTTCACCTTGGCTTATTAAAACCGTGGAACATTGATCAAATAGTAAGCGTGGAACATAAAAAATCATTAAAAAAGCCCATTCGAGGGTAAATGAGCTTTTTAATAGTATATAAAAAATTGATTTTTAAAGGAATAAAAATAGCATTTCGTATAAGAAATTTTATGTTAAATAGATATGAGAAAGGCCATAAATTGTGACTTTCCCATATACGAAGAGAGAGCTGAGAACTTTCGTTTTATTGATTTATTCAAAATGAAGCTGATATTGATGTGTGGTGATTTTAATTTTTAGTTGCTTATATTTTCTTTTCGTAGTGCTCAGAGCTGAATTAGACACTTCTGTATAAAATATAGAATCATACATCAAATCAGAAAATAATTTATATTCAATCAATAATTTACTGTATTTATTCCCATCTTTGAGATTCGTTTCAATTAATTGATCTAAATCTTTTACAGAAAAACTATGCATATTAGCCTCGGATAGAGTGTTTCTGAACGGGCACCATACAGGGTTGGCGATAGGAACTAAAGTTAAATTAGGTATTGATATATGGAATATTATTGTAAAATAATAGATTAAACTTATATCGAGGCTAAACTTTACTCCTTTAATACTAAAAATCTTATTCAGGATCCAAGATATGTCCTTCTAAAAGACTTTAGTCCTTCTCTTTTTAAGTCAAATTTACCCGTAATTCTGGCTAGAATACTCTCTCAAAATTGCATATACCCTATATTTATCTTGATATAAGGTCTTTTCTATAATTTTTTGGATATCTTCACTAGTCCATTTTTGCTGCTTAGCTTTAAAAATGAACTGTGATTGCAGAACAAATGAGTGTTCACCTTTTCTTAAATAAAGATTCTTGACTTTTTTTTGCATAAGAAACAATTCAATAACCTATAATCTTAAACTTTATACTAGTTGGGAAAAATTTACTTTTAATTATAACTTAATAAAAAACTTAACTTGTAAAGAAAACTAAATTTCAGTTACTTAATAGACAAAAAAATATTATTATTTTTGTATCAGTAATGTTTAATATTCTTTGGATTGTATGTTTTCGATTCTTATAGTATTTCTAGTTTTAATCAGTACACTATTAATTATTTCCATATTAAAAGAGTATTTTAAGAATCCTTTCAAATAGAAGAATAAATTCTAGTTTGTTAAACATAATAGAGCCTCTACGAAGTAAAAAAATGGGAGAGATTAACGCTCCCATTTTGTTTGTTAAACATTGAATCCTATATGTTTTCCTGTTGGAAGCTCTACATCAATACGGAGTTTCCCCCCCCATAGCTTCAACATACTTTTTCATGGTTGAAATCTTAAGATCATTGCCACGGTTTTCGATTGCTGACAATGAAGGTTGTTTGATTCCAAGAGTTGCAGCCAGTTCCTTTTGGGAAATCTCTAATTCTTCTCGAATAAAGTGAAGCTGAGTTTCTAAAAGTAGCTCGTCAGCCATTTGTTGAATACGAGTTTGGCTCTCTGGAGAGCGACTAGCCAATAATTCCTGTAAGGTTTTAGCCATTAGATTGATCTCCAAGGGTTGAGAGATGAAGTTCGTATTGCTGCTCTGCAATGTTCAGCATCTCTTTATAGAAACGCTTTTTACCGCCTTTATCACCGATGCACAGCACAATTGCCTGTCGAAATGGATCAAATGCGAAAAAGGCTCTCAGGGGTTTTCCTCGATGCTGAACGCGTAGCTCTTTCATATTGGTAAATTTAGAGTCATATACGGTATCAACTAAAGGGCGACCTAAACTTGGTCCCTGCTGCTGTAAAACAACTAAAGCGGTTAAGACTTTCTCTTGTGTTGATTCGTCTTGCTGTTCAAGCCATTCATTAAACAGATCTGTCGTGATGACTGTCCACATACAACAACCACAATATAGATTATAGTCTATGTTTTATAGCGAACTCAGCCAGTTTTCAAATGGCAATAAAAAAGCCCTACATCCTGTCGGGCTTTTTCATATCGGGTTGCTCGTCTTACTGATCTCATGCTGCCCATTCCTTGCGCAATTTTCTTATTCTTGTTGTCTGGAAACATCCAGTTTCGTTATATATTCATCATACGGCTAATGACTTGAATTACCAATCCGCAAAATCCTTAAATCTGTGTAAGTTTTAGCTTACAAAGTTGGCCTATTTTATCCCAAGAGTTGTCCGCAGAAATTGGGGGTTATTTCTGAAATGTGAACATTGATAAATCAGGAAAAAATGCAAAATAGAATGTTTTTTGATCAATTTTGTTGGCTAAAAGTTACAGTTTTGCTTAAAAAGAAACCGACTTGTTTCCAAGTCGGTTGAACGAGAACGTTCCAGAGGGTATGAATAACGATAAGATACTAATCTTAAAGTAATATTAAAAACACGTTCCGTATAAGCACCATTATGTTAATTTTAGAGAAACTAAAAATTTGAGTGCTATATGTTTCTAAAAAATAAAGAAGGTATTGAGAATAAGTTTTGGCGAGCAGTTTGTATACTAACAATCTTAGTCATCGTAATCTCGGCAGTATCTCTACCTTTTATTGATGATATTCTTAGTTTTATTAAAGATATCTCAGGCACGGCAGCAACAATACTTACTGCTTACATTGCTGTTATCCTATTTCAAGATTGGAGAGATATTAAGAAAGCCGAAATTCTTAGCCAACACTCAACTGAAGTATTCCCGATGCTAAATGATTTAGCATCATCCTTATTTTTTCTGAAAAATTCATTGGGATGTACTATTGGCCAATTCTATAAATTAAAAGAATATGAAAGCGAAAAAGGAAAATCAGAAGAATTTAGAGCAAAAATTTCCGATATGATCACCAGTACAAGTATTAGTGAGTTTGTTGAATCTTCTGAAAAAATCAAATACAAACTTTTCTTTATATCTCAATCTTTAGACACTAATATGCAAAAAAAAATAGATAATTTTAAAAGCATATTAGATGAGTTTATGTGGCTCTCTGAAGAAAATAGAGATCTATTTTTAGATCTCTCTGAGATAAAAAATCAAGAAGATAGAATTGAAAATTTATATACACAATTGAGAGTTTTAGCTAAAGAAATATTTGCAGATAAATTAGTTAGATACTCAACGTTTAATGATTTAGATTAAATTTTTAGATAGCGTTATTGATGATTTGTTAAAAATGAAAAGATTTATTTTATTGAGTGTATTAGTTTTTACAGGGGTTGAAATGCAACTGATTACAAAACTGTTTTAACAAGAAAAACTCTTTATATGAAAGGCGGAAATTGTGCTGGCCTATCTCTTTCAAAAAATGCTGGTTTAATTGGAGATCAGTTTCCCTGTACGGTAGACTTACCAACTAGAGTACGATGGATAAGCAATGATACTTTCATGATGGTTGAGAAACATCAAATTTCTCTATACCGCCTTTATTATTGATGTGTTCTCACGAGCAATTGTTGGATGGAAAGTATCTACACGGATGAATACAGATATGGTGCTCGATGCACTTGAGCAAGCATTGCATGATCGAGGCATGCCAAAGAATGTGATTCATCATTCCGATAGAGGTGTTCAATATCTTTCTATTCGCTATACCAATCGTTTAGAAGCTGCAAATTTACGAGCATCAGTCGGTACAACTGGTGATTCATACGATAATGCTCTGGCTGAAACGGTGAATGGCTTATACAAAACAGAGGTGATTGAATATTTAAAAGCAGATTGGCAAGGTTTAGCAGATGTACAACTTGCGACACTAAACTGGGTAGATTGGTTCAATAAAAAGCGTGTACACAGTGCACTGGGTTATGTATCGCCTTTTGAGTTCGAAGCAATGTACTATGATAAGATTAACCCGTTAGGTCAGGTGGCCTAACTTAAATAAAAAGTCTCCGACAAACCCGGTACGGTTCATAGACTCCAGTAAGCATAGATTTCCCTATTTTTAATTTGCACGATTTAAAATTTATTTTTTTAGATTATATAGTTACATACAAATATCATCTACTAATTTTAGAAATATAAAATCGTCCCATAATAAATAACGGTCGTTTTCTTACATTCGGAACAAGATTCTGAAATGATTTAATTTTTGCTATCCCGTATAAGGTCTTAGATATGAATCGATTAACTTTTATAAACGGTGCGATTGTTTCTGCGACTGATGTTCGCAAATCTTGGAGCAAAATTGTTCAATGTGTCAAAGATAGTCATAAACCTGTTTTTGTTTATACGAAGAATGCGCCCGAAGCTGTTGTTCTGAGTTTTGAAGAATTTCAAAAAATGCAGGAAATTATTGAAGCTGTCCGGCGTGAACAGCTAGGACAACAAATGGTTTATGATCTTTTGGATATTAATCAGCTCACTGGTCAACCGATCAAACACATGCTTTTGAACCCAAAAGGTGTATTTGAAGAAGTAAATGGACAAGAAAAATAGCTTTTTGAGGATATTAACGGATTCGAGATTAGAGACAAGCTGATTTAAAAGTCATCTTATATTTATATTCGTTGAACAATGAGCTTTTATTTTCGTAAAATACTAAGAAGTGGAAAACATATTCGTAAGTTAAGTAGCACTGACATCATAGAGTTGACTAATTTTATTGAAAATTAAAAAGAACACTTGGATGTCTATAAAATTATATTAAATAACGTACTGGGTAAAGTAATAGACTCACCCTAATAGGCAAGTCTATTAAACCAAAAACTATTTAAGATTCTTATTGACCTCTTTAAAGATAGTTTCAAATCTTGATAAAGTAGCTTCTGAAAGGCTATTAACAAAATCCTTATTACTAGCAAATTCTTTTGCAGGTAAATAATGATTAAATCTATTCTTTTTAATAACTTTATTAATTTTTGATAATATATCTTCAATTTCAGTACTTAATTCTTCCACCTTAATTTCAGCATGGGTAGATGAGAGAGAAATATTAAAAAGTTGCAGATATTCATCAATAGTAAATATATCTTCAATATCAGCTTTTTTTCTATTATCCAAAAAATCATGGAAAAATTTTATATTTTTATCAGATATAATTTTTTGAATAGTTAGACTATCAAATCTTGCCTGAGACTTTTGGTCAGTAAACGAATCTAATAGGCAGAAAATTGATAGTTTTGAACCTCGAAGTAATGAAATAAAACTAGCAACTTTATCTAAACCGCCTGTAGGCACAATTGTAATATCTTCATTTAAGCCAGTTCGTTTATTCGCATTCAAATATTCTGAAATTGTGGTCAAGTATAGTAAGTCTGAGACACCTTCTACCAATAGATTTTTTTTAGAAATAAATAAATTCTGTGCAACATCATACCCTAAAGCAGCTTGTAAAGGGAAAAGTGTATTAGGGTCTTTTTGTTGAATACTATCACTAACGATAGAGCTATCGGAGTCACTAAATACCGTTCTGACCCGATTTAATTTCGTTGTTTCTACCATGAAAGGTGAGTGAGTTGTATAAATAACTTGATACTTATCAACCAAACTTTCTAAAAAACGTAGTAAATCTGCTTGAGCAGTTGCATGCAAGTTAAGGCCTGGCTCATCTAAGAGTAGAATATATTTTGAATTTGAATCAGCCTGAATTTTGTTAAACCAAACTAAGAATGAAAAAAACCAATTAAATCCTTTACTTCTATTCTGAAGAGGTAAAGAAACTCTCGTTTTCGAGTTTTTTACTCGAATATCTAAGACATGTTCAACAATATTTGTATCGACCGTTGTAGCACTGCCATAACTTGTATTTACTTGCCTTTTCACAGTAGCTGTTTTTTTATCAATTTTAAATTCAATATTTAAGTTCTGATTTGCAGACCAATATTGAAATAGTGTGTCAGAAATCAAAGCCTCAGTTGCTTCTAATTCAGCAATAAAGTCTTCGAAATCGTCTGCATTAATAAGTTCATTCACATTAATTTCGGATAAATCTAAGAGTGCCTTTGCTGTTTTTAGATCATCCGATAGATCAACATCATCATCTAAAAAACTTTCTAGAATAATCCTTGATGGGAGTTGATAATATTCATCATAGTAAATAAATTTTGGTAAATGTCTTTTTATTAAAACACTATATGCATATCTTTCAATAAAAGTCATCCATGTAGAACTTTTGAAGAAATATTTTCTTAAAGGCTCTAACCTTTCGGTTTCATCTGGGAACTTCTTTAATATTTGATCAAATTTCTCTTCTGTTAGAGCCAACTTCAACTCAGTTTTTACATCATCACCAATATCAGATAAATTTAAGTGTTTTAAAAATAATTCAAAATTTATCGATACACCACTTATTAATGTAGATGAATCACCATAAGAACTTGTTAGGGTGATTTCATTACTTCCTTGCCAAGTTCCTTTACCTAACCTATTTTCGATTAAGCCAATTAGTTCATCTGAAATATGATAAGTGCAAATAATTGCTTTAGGTTTGCTATCCGACTTACTGATACTTTTTAGTTCTTTTCGAGGATAGTCTAACGTTTCGTTAAATTTAAACTTTTCATCATCTTCAAAATAATTAGTTTTAGCTAAACATTCTAAAACAGAAGTTTTTCCCGATTCATTCATTCCTACTAAAACAGTTATATCTTCCTCAATGTTTATTGATTGAGGAGTTGTAAATGACTTATATTTTAATATCTCAATATTTTTAAGTTTAATCATAAATATTTCTCCCTAAAATTAAATATATAACATTGATAAAGATTAACAATTTCATTGTTTCTAAGCTTACTATTGAATAGCCACCAAAATTCTAGACACACATAACCATCTTTTGATGGGCCTTTTCATAATCTAATGGAGAACGCTGACCATTGGAACCATGTCTGCGTTTTGAATTGTAGAACATCTCAATATATTCAAAGATATCGGACCTTGCTTCAGTTCTTGATGAATATATTTTCTTCTTGATCCTCTCTCGCTTTAACAGCTGAAAAAAGCTCTCAGCAACAGCATTACCATGACAGTTTCCTCGTCTACTCATACTGCTTTCAAGATTATGATGTTTGAGAAATGTTTGCCATTCATGACTGGTGTATTGGCTGCCTTGGTCAGAATGAATCAGGACTTTGTTCTTTGGGTTTCTTCGCCACAAAGCCATCAATAACGCATCTAAAACCAGATCTGTCGTGATTCTGGATTTCATAGACCAGCCAACAACAAGACGTGAAAACAGGTCAATCACAACTGCGATATATAGCCACCCTTCATGAGTACGGATATCTTGCGAAGCAGTGCTTCTCATGTCAGTCACCCACAGCTGGTTGAGCTGAGTTGGATTAAATTGTCGATCTAAAGTGTTTGCGGCAACGACAGCCGGAGCACCAGCGTGAGCTCTAGGTTTACGATAACCGCGCTGAGATTTAAGACCATCTGCTTTCATCAGCCGATGTACTCGATTAATCCCACAACTTTCACCAACATCTTTCAAATCACAGTGAATCTTGCGATAGCCGTAGATACCAACAGATTCCAGCCAGAATCTGTTTAATCAATCCTGAAAGCTGTTGCCGTTTCCGCGCAGTTTTACTGGTGGGTTGCTTTAACCATGCGTAATAACCACTGTGATGAACATCTAAAGTTGAACATAAACGACGAACAGGCCATATATGCTGATTGTCCCGAATAAAGGCGTACCTCATTTGGACTGGCTTGCGAAGTACACCACGGCCTTTTTTAATATGTCCCTTTCTTCAGTAACCCGTTGCAGCTCTTTTTTTAACTTTGCTAATTCTGCCCTTGGATCATTAGATTCTGTGATCTTGGGCTGCTGTGGATCATAACGTTTAATCCAGGCATACATACTATGGGTGGTGGTTCCCAAACGTGCAGCAACTTCGGCCACACTATGGCCTTTCTCAGTAACTTGCTTTACTGCTTCAATTTTGAATTCTTCAGGGTATCGTTTACTGCTCATAAGCACCTCGTTAATTAGCCATTTTATCTAACTAAAAGGTGTCTACAAAATCGGTGGCTATTCACCCTTTTTTACCCAAGTAAATTTCAACAACTAAAGATTACTACTGTAATCTTTAGTTACGTAAGTGTCCGCTAGCGAATCCATTTAAATACAAGCTAGTACAATTAAACAATTAACAAATCTTTCTCGATGTCATTTTCCGCACTCATTTCAGATTCGTCATCTACCCACACTTTGTGTTCTACATCTTGAATTAAGCTACTCATTCCATGTGTAGGTTTTATGCCCATTGCATCAAGTTTTTCCTTTAATGACATAATCATATTTTCACGTTCAATGAACCAACTCGATGCAAAGCATCTCCAGAATGTCCATCCTGCGCGTTCTAAAGCACGTTGACGAGTCATGTCATCATGCCATTGTTCTGGCCCATGATAGCTATCACCATCACATTCAACAGCCAAACGCTGATCACCATCTGACTCAACGACTAAATCGATTCGATAGCTTCCAACCTTAACCTGTGGAGTAACTGTGTAACCCATTTCATGGAGTGTCGTAAATACAGATTTTTCAAACTCCGATTCACACAAATCTAATTTTGCTTCAAATGATGCTTTTTGATCTTCTTGCAAATCATAAAAATGATTGAGTAAATTCAGCCTTAGATCTTTTGGAGATATATGATCACGACTCACGGAATGGACGAGATACATCCGTTCACGAGCACGGCTTGCAGCCACGTTAAATCTCTGTTCATGATCGGATCGACTCAAAGCATGACAATTCTGAGGATCTGCTACCATAGATAAGAAAATAATATCTCTTTCTGCACCCTGAAATGCTGAAGCATCCCCACAAGCAAATTGAACTTGGGTAAGAGTCCCTGCACCAAATTCATTCAAAGCTTCTGATTGAATGAACTCAGCCTGCGCCGGTCCCAACAATGAGATCACACCGATTGATCTATTTGCGTATCGTTCATCTTTAAGAAGAAGTTTCATTTCCTCAATAATTGCTTTCGCTTCTATTCGATTAATATGTTTGCTATTTTTAGATTCTCTATACCCCTGCGGTGTATAAATTGCGACTAAAGCTGGACTTAACTGCTCAGATTTCTTCGATAATCGCATTGGCTTAATACGGTTACCATAAAAGTTTTTATTGCTGTAACTAATGATCGCAGGATGACAGCGGAAATGCTCTAGAAGCATCACACTTGACTCATAGATAGAAGAAGCCATGTCGTATAAAGACATATCTGGTGTTAAATATGCAGCATGTGGCTGACCATGTAGATAACGATTTCTTAATACATCAATTTGAGCACTTGCTAGACCGACATTACTCGGAGAAACTTGTTTATTATCCCCCACTACTAATAATTTTTTAGCACGCATTAAAACAGGTAATACGTCAATTGATGATTGTGATGCCTCATCCACAATCACTAAGTCAAAGAGGCCTAATTCAGCAGGCATAGATTCAGATACCTGAAGATGTGACATGACCCAGCAAGGAATAGCTGCTGTTGCCTCTTTAAGGGCTACTTGAGCATCTTTTCTATAACGTGGAGCATTCTTACCTGTCCCTTTTCCATAGTGTTGTACAGCAATTTTATAACGCTGTAATGCAACTAAAATTTTGTCTGAGGCATTTTCCTTTAATGCCAGCCATGTCTTGTTTGCTGCCAATTGAGCGTAATTTTGAGATAGATTCTTCTCGTGAATACGACGGTGCTCATACAAATTTTCAATTTGACTTGTATTACTGATGGCTATTACAAAAATCTCAAGACGTTTCCATTCCCAAGCCTCTAGCAATGTATTACGTAATACAGGATCTTCAATTTCTTCAGCGTACGGAACTTCCAGAATATGTTTACTAAGAATCAAAGCATTTGTTTTACTCAATCTAATACTGGCGGATTTAACTCTTTCAAAATCTTCTGTTAGATCTTTTAAATGTGATAATTTTTTTAATAGATCAGCATAATCTCCAAGTTCACTTTCATGTAATGAATCGGAATCAATCTGAGATACAATTTTTTTTAACTGATTTGATATTTTATTACCAAACTCTGATAAATAAAGGATTTGATCAGCCAGTTGTTGTTGATAGACTTCTAAATTAAATATTTTTAACTTCTGCCCTAACAATTGAATCAAGTCATCAATATTTTTAGGTAATCCGTAGAAATCAAAAGATTTAGCTCTCTTAAAAGCTTTTAAATAATTCGTATTAAATAGATCCAAATATTTATTTTTCAAATCTAGGCATTTTTGGGTTCTACTGATGAGCTGCGTGAACTCTTTTAATATTTCATCGATATTACGATTATTTAACTCAATTAAAGGAATGTCTAATTGTGCTGCAATACTATTCCATTTGCTCATAAAGATGTTAAGAGTCTGCTTTCTATCAAGATATTCTTTAAGTCTTTTCCATTCATCTGATGTATCAGGATATTTTCCAGAAACTTTAATTGACTTAAAAAGGTCTTGTAATTCAGCAGTACCAAAATGATACCAATTAAATGGCTTACCTGTATCAACAGCACGTTGAACAGCTTGATATTCTTTTGAGTTTGGTTGTATCTCAAAATTCAGCTCTATGGGATCAATTAGTAGCGTTTTCCTGTATTCCAATAAAGGCTGAACTTCTTGAATAAGGTTACTATAGATATCAAGTTCCATAGCCTTATCTTCTGCATTTATCTTCTTGAAATAGCTCAATAACCATGGTTCTGCTTGATCAAGAACAAAGTTTAGATCTTCTAGATAAATCTTCAACCAATCTCTTAGCTCATTAATTTCTGATTCAGAAATAGTTTCCTTGAAATTATGTAGGTCATTTTGCTTTAAGAATTCCTCAATCTCATCTTTTTCTTTTAAGAACTCACTTAATTTCTTCAGGCTCGCCGAATCTAACAGCTTTTCAGGAGCTGGTAGAGGTCCATAATTTATGTATGGTAAGTTTGTACCTATTTTCTTCCTTGAGTCTCTCAATTGAATCAACTCAATCTGGGAAAAAGGAAACTGGTCTTTTTCCTCCAAAGTTAATTGGTCGGTAAACCATTCGCAGGATACTCTACTTTCTAATACCGTTTTCACGATATCCATAGGTAATTTTTTATTACCATCTACTTCAATATTCTGATAATGCTTTTCTGCAAAGTTATATATTTCTCGATCAATCAAAGCCATTTCATGATGGTTATGATCTATTTGATGTTTTAGAACTTCGATCGTTTTTCGAACTTCTGCAACATTCATTTGGGTAATTTTTTGCACAATCAAATCGATTGAAGATTCAAGCTGATTTTTACTTTCTTTGCTTGAACCAATGCGACTGACTACCAAAGGCTTTAATTCATCAGGAATCTTTTCATGTACTGTTTTAAGGACATGTGACTGCTGTGCAGTTACCAGTACTTTTTTACCATTCGCCAAATAGTGACAGATAATATTGGCAATACTATGTGTTTTACCTGTACCTGGTGGACCTTGCACCACTACACCACTGCTGATTAGCAGATTCTGGACAATAGTAATTTGTTCTTTGTTATAAGGCAGCGGGAAATAAAGCTCTTCAACTTTTGATCCGAATCCCTCAGTACCAGAACGCCCTCTAAAACTATAAGTCTCTTTTTGATTAATATCGCTTTTTAATTCTGTCACTAACGATAAAGGTTGTTCAGGTATAGCCACTGAAGGGTCATTAAGTTTAGTTTTTAATAACTCAATGTCATCGCTTAAAATAGAATTTCTTTTAGGACGACTAAACAGTACTGATGTTAATGTCACCGTTAGATTTTTGGATGGTATAGCCCTATTTTCTGCCTCAACAATTGCTCCTTTTGAAAAAATATTCGCGACGAAGGCATTAACTATATCAGAGTAAGTTTCCCCTTCAAATAGGCGTAATGAGCGACCATTATTTAAGTTTTCTTTTAAGGTTACTTTTACTTGTCCTGAAGTAGGCAGATCATCCTCTAATAAGATGGCATCCATTTCTATATTGGCACGTGTATCTTTGGCACCTACACGTATTAATCCATTTTTTTCTATCTCCATTTCTAACGGGATAGTAATAAGAGGATATGAGTAAGATTTTTGAGTCGTTGGAAGTACCCAGTCAACTAAGCCAAAGCCTGCAACAATTTCTTCACCATCGCCTGTTCCACCTAAATTAATCGCGGTATTCCATGAGAATAATTTATCGTAAACAACAATAGATTTTTTAATCTCATCGTTATTTTGTTTCCAATCTTTCCAAATATTTTGATAACTTTCGAATTCTTTGAATAGCTTCTGAAGTAGGTCAATTTTAGTAATCAAATCACATGCCACGCTACTGTAGGGCAAACGGAATTGATGAACTCCTTTAAAAAATACAATCTTATTTAAACTAGAAAAATTAACAGTGGGTTCTTTTTCGGCATCAACATGAATATAGGAAGAGAGTATTTGAGATGGTTTCGGCATCGATTGAAGCTGTAATCGTTCAATTTGAAACCACCAATCGTCATCATTCAGAATTTTTAAGCCACGAAGTTTTTCTAGATCATGAGAATAAAATCTATTACCACTCATTTCATATTGAATTTTTTGAGTATCCTCAGCTTGATGAGATACATAATCCAACAATTGAATCAGTTTATTTTTAACAATATTATTTAATTCAAGTTCAGAGTTCATCATTGGTCTTTCTAAATTTTTAACTGACGGGATTATAGCTAAAGACCAGCAAAAGGCTTCATTTTGTGAAAATATATCTTGATTTTGATATAAAAAAGCATTCACTTCTTTCTTTTCAATACCAAGAGTTTTAGCAATTTCTCTAGCAGTAAGTTTGGGCTGTTTAACCAAAATAGCTGTTATTAAATCCTTCATGTGATTCATATTTCCTAATCATTTCAAAAGCTTTTCTCTTTAACTGATTTATACAGAATCAACTCAACCCACACCCAGAGCTTTAAATACCGCATCCACCGGATCTGCATAAAAGCTGGTCTGGAACTTGGTAAACAGTTCTACAGGAATCGTTGGGATATCTGCCGCACTACTCATTGGCAAAGCAACCTTCTTGGCACCCGCATCAAAAGCAACTTGCAGACATTCGGCAATACTTTCCACCGGTGTCACAGAACCACCCAAGCTTATATCACCCAGTGAGCCTACTCAAGCCGATTCAAATGCCGAATATGAATATGGATGAACTCTTCAGTGGAAGAGCAGCATTAAGCACTGATCAGTGGCGCGAGAGTTTAATCCGTTCGATCGGCATGGAACCGGCTTCGCTAAAAGAGGACGTGCAATGGCAGCTATTAGCACGTATGGTTCCGTTCGTTGAAAATAACTATAACGTTTGTGAACTGGGACCACGCGGTACCGGGAAAAGCCATATTTACAAAGAATGTTCACCGAATAGTATTTTAGTCTCCGGTGGGCAAACGACTGTCGCCAACCTATTCTATAACATGAGTAGCCGCCGTATTGGTCTGGTTGGCTTATGGGATGTGGTAGCCTTTGATGAAGTCGCCGGTATTTCCTTTAAGGACAAAGATGGCGTACAGATCATGAAAGATTACATGGCCTCAGGGTCTTTTGCCCGTGGCCGCGAACAGATGGAAGCCTCTGCTTCAATGGTTTTTGTGGGTAATATCAACCAAAGCGTGGAATCCCTGGTCAAAACCAGCCATCTATTGGCACCTTTCCCTGAAGCCATGATCGATTCGGCATTCTTCGATCGTTTTCATGCTTATATCCCCGGCTGGGAAATTCCGAAGATGCGCCCGGAGTTCTTCACCAACCGTTATGGATTGATCGTTGATTATCTAGCTGAGTTCTTCCGGGAAATGCGTAAGCGTAGCTTTGCAGATGCCATTGAGAAGTACTTCAAACTCGGCAACAACCTGAATCAACGTGATGTGATCGCCGTTCGCAAGACGGTTTCCGGATTGATGAAGTTGCTCTACCCACACGGTCAGTTTAATAAAGAAGATGTACGCCAGTGTCTGGAATATGCCCTGCAGGTACGTCGTCGGGTCAAAGAACAGCTGAAAAAAATTGGTGGCATGGAATTCTATGATGTGCATTTCAGCTACATCGATAATGACACGCTTGAAGAGCACTTTGTTTCAGTCAAAGAGCAGGGTGGAGGTGGACTGATTCCCGAAGGTCCAGCCAAGCCAGGTTTCTTATATACCATCGGGCTCAGTAATAAAGGCATGCCAGGGTTATACCGCTTAGAACTTCAAGTCACCAAAGGTTCAGGAAAGCTGGCGACATCAGGCTTATGGAATTCAAGCAGTGCCAAGGAGCAGGTCAAGGTCGCATTTGACTACTTCAAGGCCAATGCATCTCGAATCTCGGGTGGCAGTAAGGTGATGGAACATGACTTCCACTTACATGTGGTTGAATTACAGAACACCGGACCACTCAGTCATCTTGCTCTGCCAAGTTTAGTAGCTTTCGCTTCTGGCCTGTTAGGACGATCGGTACAAAGTCAGATGGTGGTACCACAATTTCCTGAGGCATGATGCCGCCATGCACGAAACGTGAACCTCCTACAAAATGGAAACGGTTTGCCCCTTTTGGAATCCAGAAATCAGTCGCAGATAATGTACCTGCCGTAGCTTGGGTTGAACCTTTCCAGGCTTCTTTGCTCACTGGCAAACCATGTCCGATCACATAACGCTTCTTGCTCTTCAATACATTGGCAGGTTTTTCAGTCAAGATAGAACGATCCTCAGATTCCAGTTTACTTTGCTGGAACAAGAACCCATGGTCAGCTGTGATCAACAGGGTAGAAATATTGAAATGCAGTAAGATTTTACGGCTTAGCTCGGTCAGCTCTTCAATGGCATGTTCCACGGCCATAAAAGTTTCTGATTCTGTCGAGACGCTGTCACCGCGTGCATCAATGACGTTATGATAAACATAAATCAGATCATGGTCTTTAAGTGCTTCACGGCCTTCATCACGCGACCAGCCTTTTACCGTTTCAGCGGTCACGGCTAGACCATTATAGGCTGCCAGAATTTTGGATCGTGCTGCAGTTCCTTTGCTGGACTGTCCATCTACTAAAACATCATCCCCTGCACTCTCTTTGTACTCCAAAGTCTGGTGTGGCAGTAATGAGGCCATGCCGAGTGTGGTATAACTTGGCACAACTCCCAGCTGTGAAGACAAAGTCGCTTCTGAATAACGCTTTTCATTGATACGATCACACACCTCTACTGCAGCTTCATAGCGGAAAGCATCACTGATGATCACTACAATACGGCGTTTCGTTGCAGAACCCAGTAGGGGTCTGACATGGGTATCATAGAAGTTCTGCTGATTTGGGATATCTGCTATTTTCCAGACATTCAAGCGTTGTTCAGCTTCAATCCGCTCTCCCCAGTTGCGCGCCAGGTAATCGATAAACCAGTAGGAATAGCAATTTTCGATTTCTTCATCGAGTTTTTTCAGGATATCGACATGAGCTCGTTGTGAGGCTGTACTGTAGTGGCGATAGGTCATATCAAAGCGATACAACTCCTGCTCGTAGGCTTTATACAAGGCTTCACTGGAGTCGAAATAGAACCCGGAATCAAACTGCTGTCGCAGGCTGAACAGGTCAATGGCTGCCTGCAACGCTGTATAGACCGTGCGATATTTACGGCGTGTTGCATCATCCTTATGTTTGGAAGCCCAATAGCCATCCAGACGGGTAGAAATAATCGTTCTGAAATGTTCCAGTTCAGCTTGGGTTGCTGCAGGGATATGACTGGCCAAATCAACAATAATCTTTTGTTCAATCACTTCAAAGGTCATGACATCGAGCAGCTGTTCCAGATCAAAAGCCCCGACCTTCTCCTGGATCCGCAGTGCATTGGCCACGGTCTGGGAGAGTGTATCGAAGGTTGGGTAGTATTTGGAGCTGTCTCTCCAGCGTGACAAAAAGGCTCTAGCCGTCGCACGTGAACTGACAGATGACATCACCAGTTCTTGAGCCCATAGCGGTATATCGCCCAGGCTTTCACAGAAACCTGTGCTCATCAACCGGATAAAGAACGTACCGAGCTTGAATGGTGCTTCCCCATTCAATTCTTCAACCGATGCTGGATAACCAATTTCCGTCTGTAATGCGGTAATTAAAGCTGGCACCAGTTGGAATTTTTCCAGTTCAGCAAAGGATTCCGGATTGACTTCCAGAGCCAGGTTCTGCTGTACCACTTCATCTGCCAGTGCCAGAACGATATGCATGAGTTCGACACTGTCAGCCTTGACCACAGCTGCAATCATCTCCTCATCAGGATTCAGCACAAGCTTGTAATCCTCTTCAGGTGGACGATACTCAGGTGGATTTACCTCACGTTGTAACTTCTGAAGTTCAAGTTTTTTAATCTCAAGTTCTACTTCAGCTTTAGTTTGGTTCGCTTCAGAATTACCACCTTTATTATTTTGTTCCCCCTTCTTCTCATAAAACCCTTTCATGATCTTTTGTATTTGGTCCACGATCTTAATTGTCATGGTCACATTGTTTTTTTAGTCCAAAGCAAATCAATTAAAATCTTCAACTGAACAATGTCATTTGCTCCACTGATTTTATTTAGTGGCTGACTCAAATACTCTTCCCGTGTATTTTCGAAAATTTCTTTGAGTTCCTTACTTAAGTCTCTCCCAGCAAACTTTGTAGGGTCATATGACTCTACCTGCTGTCTCGAAACATCAATGTCAAATTCCTCCTTGACGAGACTTACTGTTTCTTGAGGGGTGTTAAACACAGCAAACGATTGTACAATAAAGAGTTTCTGCTTTTTTTAATGTCGCCATTTCTCTCTATCCGTCAAGGTACGTCAAGGAAACATGGCAAAAAAAATGAGCCAAAAGGCTCAGGTAATTACACAGTTTCCACAGCATTTAGAAATATCTAAATCAGAAACAAACGGCGGGTTTTTAGCGACTTCAACAAGCCGCTTAACACTGTCATTAGCTCCCCAGCGCTTAACAACACCGATGAACTCTTCCACATCGTGGCCAGCTAAATAGTGCTTTGGTAAGCCAGTATGATCGCTGTAAATAATCTCACCGTCCGAATCTCGCTCTACACCAATGTGATAGAGCTCATGTTCAATCAAAGCACAAAACTCGTTATCGTTTGCCTTTTCACAAAAGCTTGCATCGATAGTGATTAAGTAAATTGGAACAAAACCGAACCAATCACGCATTTGCTGCTCTTGACGGGCTTTCTTCCAGCCGCCTTGTTGAAACATAACCTTTTCACATTGGCCGAGCACCATGCGCTTAGCTCTCTTATAAGCAGTAGAAGCCCATGCAAAAGCCAAAAACCCCTCATTGTCATGAAGCATCTCAGCGATATGGTCATGATCTGGATTATGTAAAGGTCCACCAAGTGTAAGAAAATTAGCAACTACCCAGTTTTTTAAATCAGACGCAGGTACTATGCGAATCGCTTCCTCTTCATCTGCTTGGTCAATAAAATCAGTTGGAGGAAATGGTCTGATCTGATCCATTAAATATTTGCCTCTTTAAATTTTTTAACCACTCACTAGCGTATTCAGTCCGTAACTGCAAAGGTCCAGACTCATCAATGCGGCATCTTGAAGCTGTCTCTATGCGAACTACGGTGTAGCCCATCTCTTCAGCCACATCGTAACGATCAAGACTACAAGCTTTATTTTTAAGTTTGCCCTTACGACCGCCAGACCATGGACCACCCACAATTTCAACTAGTATTCGATACTCAATTAAATGAAAGTCAAACCGCCAGTGCTTAGTAGACTTAAACTGAAATTTCTTTTCATATTTAATTTCCAGATTATCTAAAGTTTCAGTAAATTCTTCTTCTGCCTTTAGATATTTTTGTGTAGGCTTTGGCAGTGGCCAGCTTTTAGTTTTAGGTTCTTTTTTCCGAGTAAGCCAAAAGTATTCTGTAGAATCCATTATTCTTACCCATAAAAAAACCGCCCTTAGGCGGTGGCTAAACTCACAGGCAATATAGTATTACTTCTTAAAAGTTGACTTATAGAGCTTTGAATTAAAGTAATCCGTAATTTCTTTACCTTCGGTTTGAATTTTTTCCTCATTTAAAGGTAAAAAATCTAATTCAGATTTCAAGCTCATATACTCTGGAATAAATTTCTTTATAGGCGGAGGTGGTTTAGGTCCACCTTCTGTAATTTTTTCGATAAATCCAGCTAACCATAAAATATACTCACCTTCTGAATTATGAGGAGGAATCAAACTCACATCTATTTTTACTTTACATTCATCTAATGGTCTACTGAACAATTCAACAAAATCAATAAAATTAAATTTTAATTTAAATTCTGTTCCCTCAATTTCTCTGCGTATACATGTCATAAGTAAGTTCATATTTTCAATACAGTCATGTGAAAATAATTCCTCATCTTTAATTTTGTTATAAATATTTTCCGCAAACATGAGATACTGTGGCATTTCAGCAGCTCCTCATTTTTATAAAGTATTTTTTCTTAAGGTAGTCCTATTATAACAATGTTGCAACAAGAAATTTTCCATTTTTAGTTTAAGGAATTTTTTAAAATTATAAAGACGATTAGATTCAATAAATTAGTACGAATAAAAGCTAGGGAAGTTTGATTTTTCTAATGAGCTTTGAAATGGATTATTGTGTTTAGTTGATCAATTTAAAAAGCTTGCCTAGTAGGCAAGCTCCCCTTTTTGATATTTGCGCTGATCAACAAGGTTTAGTGTTACCTACAGCAACACACTGATAATACAGAAATATTTAAAAATAAAAAAGCCCACTTCCTATTTTTATTCAGAAATGGACTTAGCGAAAAAAACGCTTAAACCTGAAATAGGAAATATCTATTCGGAAATATTTCCAACTTCATATTGGCATAATATTTAAGCACTAGCAATAGGGATTGAATTAAAAATATCAAATATTCATATTTAAATAGATAAAGATTTCTTTTTTTAAATGGTTTTATTTTTAGCCTACATAATTTTTTTACTTATCAAGACTTATAAAGAATATGTGCCCATCAATAGGTAATACTTAATAAGGTCTTATGTGCAGTAACCATTAGGCTCTAGAGAGTAAGAACTCAAACTGACTAAAAATAAAAAATAATTAATTTTCAATATCAATGATCATATACTGCAAAGTTAAGTATATTCCAACTTCTCCATTGTTGAGTGCCTCATATAAGTCTTCATCAACGAAATCTCCAGATTCATCATATAGCCATTTATGAATTTGAATAATTTGTATATTCCCTTTTTTGTCTATTCTTGCTATTGGGTCTATTACGGACCGAACTATCACCTTCTTCTTCGTCTCAACATCAAGCAATGTGATAATTGTCATTTTAAAATCCTTATAAATATCCTGTATAACAACTACGCTCAATCAATAAAGATTTTTATATTTAAATTACTCAAATAGCAATCTTTTCAATCTAAAAAATAAATAAAAAACACTTTAATAGTATGTGCCTATTAGAAAAGATACCTTAAATCTTCTACTAGCAATAAAAAACCGCTTTAAGGGCGGTTCATATTATTCATCAATCTGATCATGCAGTTTTTTGATAAACTCTATAAGCTTTTCTTTACTTGCTGCATTATTTAAAACCGCTACTGTTATATCGCTTTTCGCTTTGATTTTCGCACTTTCAACCACCGCATCATATTCAATATTATTCATTACCATTTGTTAGTTTCTCATTTTATAAAGTGAGAGACATTAATAATATGAAATCAGCAACTATACAAGCACCTACTTAAGATCATCAGGCGTTTCCAAATAACACCCATTTTTATTACAGAAAGCATGAATGTCGTTTAAGTATTCGGTTAATTGAACTGTACTTGCGTCTGTAGTGCTCATTAGCTCACATAGGCCACTTGCTACATCTTGGTAGAGAGGATGCTTAGAATCTTTCAACTCTCTTACAGCCTTGAATGTTTTCTTGTATTGGCCAACGTCATCGCAATCATAGATTTTTGCTAAGAAGTTTTTCTTAAAGAACAGATGCTTGCAATCTTTATCTGTACCTTGACGTTTAGCCCATTGATTAAGCCACATCCAGTACAAACGGTTTTGAGCCTTCGAACGATCTTTATCTTGTGGTGCGATCAATACAACTAACGGCTTCCCTTCATTCACTGCCTTAGCATGATTCACATTAAGAAAGTTAGTTACTGGTGAAATGTCGCAATGGTTCTTAACAACATGTCGGAATTCCATTTTGACCTCGCAATAAAAAACCACCCGTGGGTGGCTTGATTTTTTTTGATAAATTAATCAACAGCTCAAAAATGGGTAACTGTCAGATCGAGTTTGGACTACAACACTTTAGCTCATCGATTTACCAAAGCGCTAATCTTCACACTATTGTTTAAAATCCAGTAATCAAACTGTGATGCTAAAGCTTTTAAATTCCCCTTTTTAAGCTGCTTAGGCTATTTTAACCAAAGTTCATCTTCTTGCATGATTTTTAACATTAAATTAAATATAACCAGTAGAGTAACATTTTTTTTATTAGGGCCAACAACTCTTTGAAAACTAAATTTAACTGTTCTCTCAAGCACTTCCAGATTAACTGGATAATTCTGTTTGTCTAAATTTAGGTGATCTCCAATAATTGGCTCTATACCAGCAATAAAATTAGCAATTCGTTGCTCATCATCTTTCTTTATGCATTGAAAATGTAGAAAGTTTTTACGTAATTTTCCAAATAATAATAATACCTTAAGTGCATTGACCACGTTCAACTCTTTAGGTATATCTTTCCCCTTATCATGTTGGTTATGCAAATCAAGGAGAGGAATTATTTCATCAGAACGTGTCAGTTTCTTAGCTTTGTCGTAAAGCTCATCAAACCAACCCACATCTAAATTTTTATTACTAACATAATTCGTTTTTAAATTAAAATTTTTGGGGTCCATCCATTTAGTGCTCATAAATTGACATCGCTGCATCCATTCTTGTGCTTGAATATCTTCGCTTGAACGGCCATCTCTTAAACTTATCAAACGTTGAAAAGGCGTCAGAGTACTCTTCTCGATACTAAACTTCTTTTCTTGTCGACCAGCAATCATAACTGGCTCTGTTTGCTGATAAGAGTTAAACCATTTCTGCTGCTGAGTATAACGATTTAAGTTTATGTACTCTGTACTTGAATTCACTGGACCAAAACACTGTTCTAGGACTTTTTTTGAAATGATACACGGCGAATTGTAAATTCGATCGACTGCTAATAAATCCAAAACATGAAGATAATTTGAAGCCGTTTGTTCAATACTGCTATGCCCCATCCAAGAGGCAAGCACCTGCCATTTATGTTGAATAATCTCTTCATGAGCACGTGCTTTAACACCAAACAATAAATCACGCATCTTTTTTGCTTTTACCCAAGGACAATCTGTATATGTTTTAATCATTTCTTTTGAACCCAGCAAAGTTATTGCTAGATAGTTAGCAGCACTGTGGCGCAACGTATGAAAACTAAAGCCATGATGCATACCTAATATTTGGTTAAACAACTCTACTGTAATTTTGCTGATACATTGATCAGTTAATACACGATGATTAACACTAAAAAGTAGATCATCCTGCTGATTAAACAAATATTGTTCATAACGATGTTGTATGTAATGTTGTACTACTAAAAACTCATGTTCTGACAAGGCAATTTTCAATGGTATTTGACGATTTGCACTTTGCGTTTTCAGACGGCGATATGAATTGTTCTGAATATGAAGCGTGATATTATTAAAAGCTGTATTTTCTTTTTCTTTATAAAGTAACTCTGGGCAAATAATATCTTGTATTTTAAGACAACGAACTTCATTTAATCGGAGTCCAGTTCTATAACTCAGTAAATACATCAGCTTTAAACAACTCAGATGATCGACCCACTCTGATGCCGTTGGCTCTTGACTTAAATGTTCTAGTTTTTCCAATAGCTTGCCAAATAGCAAAGGGCTTACTAGGCGTGCATTGCAAATTTGTAAATGCTTAAAACTTGAATTCTGTAACACCAATACCTCTGGTGCATTAAAATTATCTATACAAAATTGATGAAAATCTTTTAGGCGACCAAAACGGTATTCTGCTGTTTGGTGCATCTTACGAGAGGTTTTTCCTTTAACAGCTTCACGTTGAGTTGCTTGTGCATCTCGTTCACTGCTATATTTCAACAACTGTCGATATAAATCTTCATAATCATCAATGGATTGTTGCTTTAAATCCAATTTATTAAGCCAAATTTCAAATATAAATTCTTTAGCAAATGATCCTAAGTAGCTTTCAATAGTCGATAATTGAAGCCCTCTTTTTTTTAAATGCACTAACCAGTGAATTAAGCGTAATTGGGCTTCAATTAAAGACTTTTCTTCCGTATTTGCATCACGCATCTTCTTCTCTAACACCCTTCTGATTTCTTGCCAAAAACGTAGCGTGCGTTCTTCTTTATTCCTCTTTTTATCTAAGCGCTCAACTTTTTGAACTTTACGTTTCTTTTGATCAAACAACATCAACTCATACGGAATCGTTTGTAATTTGCTTTGAGCCGTCGGAACTTCAGGATGTAACTGCTCTTGTTCAAAATGAATAGGGCTATTCTCTAGTTCCATGACTTGATTACGTTCATTACTCCATAGCAATCTAAATTCGGATGGCCGTAAGGCGACAGTATTAATCTCTTGCTGAAGTACATTACTTAAAAATATATCTAGGCTAAGGTTTGGATTAAATTCAAGTACCATTTGCACATCATTAAATGCACGAAATCCACGGCGTTTAATTTGATATTGCAGATCGCCCAAACTTTTGTTTCGTCCCATGCGACTCAAGCTTTCCAGAATACAATCTTCAATTGATTGTTGCAGACGATATTCTTTATGAGTAGCTTTCAACTTTTTTAAATATTGCAAGATGAACTGAGCATATGAGTTAAAAAAAACATGCTTCCATTGGTACAACTTTCTCTGTTCTACATCGTTGCCATATTGAGAGTTTTCAACACGATAATGTAGTAACAATGGATTAGTGATTTTTTTGTAGTCCGAATGGTATAACCGAAAACAATTCAGATCTGTACCAAGCTCAACGGCCTCGTGCAATTGCTGCTGAATAGCAACCAGATGCTGTTCATCTGCACAGCCTGAAATATATATAAAACTTAAGCATAAATCCCCCCACAAATATTTAGGGTCATCCCAATATCCAAGTGAATCTTTCCAATATGCTTTCAAAGCGTTGACTACCTGGGCATGTAACTGCCCTTGTTTTAACCGTGACTCCGTACTCTCAATTTTTCTAGGCAGTACGATCCGTTTAGTATGTGGATTTAGCCTAATTCTGTATGATTTTTTATCTACATTCTGGTTGAATTGCCTTCTTCTTTTATTAAATTCATCTTCAGTAAATTGCATCAGTTTAGATTGTTCATCTCGGCTCAATTTTTGACTCAAACAATCAACACTATCTTTAATGTCATGCCATTTTTCAGCGATCTGCTGATCAAGTTTTTGCTGCATTTCTTTCGTCAATACTTCAGGTGGAGAAGGCTGTCTATCTAGCGACTTTTTCACCATTTTATGAATATCAACAAATAGATCATCTAGTTGTGGTTTTATTAGTTCTTTGATTTTTTGCATACAACTATTTTCGCTCTAAGTGTTTAATCGATAAAGATTTGACATTATCTTGCAATTGCTGGCGGGCTTGCTGTACATAGACATTCGGGATAAGTGAAGAATGCGGATGAAAAGCCTCTCGGTCACGTTGGTCATGACCATACAGGGCCTGAATTAAGTGAAAAGCTAATGCTGGTTTACCCTCTTGCTGCTCATGCATCAAAAAGTTCATGTCAAAATGACGTAACCAATTCGAATACATATTCTTTGGAAAGACTCCTTGCATATATGAATTCACCCATTTTCTCGATAAAGGGATTAACTTAATTTTCCTGCTCTGCCATTCTTTGACAGTTATCGGCAAGATATCTTTACTAAAAATGACCTTACCAAAAAGATCATTTACAGTTATCTTCTTCTTTGCAAAGACTTGTCTAAAAAATGAACCGTACGCTTCAATAATTTGTTCTAAAAAGGCAGTGTAATTTTGCAGTGTTTTTATGAAAAAATCAGATAAAGGGATAAAACGACCATCTTTTCTTGCTTTACTATTTTTTTTATCATTCACATATAAAAGCTTGAGCTCAACACAATAATCATCCAAATTCCCCAACAGGTTTTTTTTAGGCCGACTTGCCAAACTCAACAAACTGATATGCCACATCCAACACGCATATGCATTAAGTTGATTAATAATGTGCTTATCTTCTTGGATGTTTTCGTGACAATGTCTATGTAAAATATGGAATTGCTCTTTCACAAAATTGGGTTCAAGTGCCAGTTGGCTCCCTATCCTTCCTATAGATAATGCAGATTGCACTTTGAATTGTTGTTGCAATATTTTTAGTTCAGCCGTGTCTTCAGTAAAATGTGTGGAATGTGGTGTAAGTGCTTTTTCTAAAAAGGCTAGATATGTGCTACTGAGTTGAGTTTTCGGTAGCCCGCCATAATAGATACCAGGCATGTGATGCTGACTATCCCGCCCAGCAATTACATGAGCAAGATATTCATTATATGTTTCATAATATATATGAAAATATAATTGAGCCTGCAGTTTTTCTACAGTGATCGAACCTACAAACCGATTATCAAGCCAATTCTTAAGTTTCGTATTAATGTGTGTTGATGAAATTAGTGGATTCGATGCTTGTTCTATATAGTCAAACCAAGCAGAAGGTAAATGTAGTTGATGTGTCATCACTTCATTCCACCGCACATGATTTAAGCTCTTAATCTTCTGCTCTGTAATTTTAAGATTTAATTTGAGTAAATATTCGCGACGTCTACTTGAACCATTCTGGATCAAAATTCCATCTTGAATAAGCTCGTTAAAATCCATCAGTGCGACGGGTGATAATCCCGTCAAAAGTGACAATAAACATGCTGCAGCGATTGCAGCATCCCTCCAGTGCCCGGATAACTCGGTTCTCAACACATAAACAATTTGCTTCAGTATATCTGGCGCCAAATAATGTGGATTTGTAACAAAAGGAGCATGACGGCGCTGGCGATGCCGCATTAGATGCGTCGCATTATCGCTGAGTATATAATTTAAATTTTTAGACTTTTCATCTTCTGAATAAAACTCCATTTCAGGATCTAATAGATCAACTTCACCCTCTTCATCTTTGTGAAGAGCGGCATCATAAAAACTGATCTTTGCGTTATGTCCAATATCTACTTGCTTACCCGTTTTAATTTCACGAAATTTTTTGAGTTCATTTTTCGTCGGCCATTGCAAAACTTTACTTTTTTTTGACTTACGCTGACGATGAACAACACGACGATCATCAAGTCTTTTAAAAATTATTAATAGAGCCGATAAATACTCTATGGCTTGTACTTGTTTGAAATCTTTAATATTAAAAAGTTGATTACGATCCTCCTTTTTCAAGTTACGTTCGTACATGACATAGCGATTTAGTAGCTCACTGCATTCTTGAAATAATTCAGCATGATTAGAATCCAGAACATATCGTGATACATAGCGAAAGAGATCACAAACATGTTTTTGCTTATTCTCAGCTTTATCAATTTTTGCAAATTCTTGATACTGCCGATATGTTAAAAAACTCGCTTGTAGAATCAAATAACGTTCAGACGACAGCTCTTGAGTATTACTAGTAGTCGGGCATGCAAAATAACTTAAAGAAGCTAGATAATAATATTTACCTAATTGTCTAGAACTAGATATATAGCCATATATCTGTTGTGCTTCCTTATATAGAGCATGGGCTTTTTCACGTAAATCATCTGATAGATCGACAAATTGTGTATTCACAACATGATTGCGTAATAAACAATAATCTTTTTGGAATTTTTCTGCTAAATCTAAGAATTGCTCTTCTGTTTCAATCTTTGGCATATTCGCTTTCGCTTAATTTTTTATCAAATTGCATTGGTTAAATTCATTACGATCTGAACAATTTGGTAAAAGTTGATCTTTTATTGAACTCTTTGTCAGCTTAAAAAATCTAGCAAAAAATTTAGCATCCAGCTCTTTCTGAGCTTTTCTCTCAAAGCACAAGTGTTGCTGTGATTTTTCGATAAAATCATCAAGATTATGTATCAACTGTAAGATTGCAACATAATTAGAATGTACACGTAAGCATGGCTCCGTTTGCATTAATAGCAATATTTTTTGCCAAATTTTCACATAGATTATTTTGAACTTTGCTTGTACTACTACTTTCTGGCTCTGTTTAATCTTTTTGATTTTCAGTAGTTCTGAGTTAATTTTTACTATCTTAAATTGAACATTTTGTCGCTCAAAGCAAAAGGGCATGATAAATTGCCCCATAAATATCTCTATATTTTTTACTAAATAGTCAAATTTTAACATTTTTATCGATATAAAAAATGAGCATATCTTTGTATATTAAAATTCATTTAATTTATCAACTAAATTTTCTCAAAATTACAATTATCAACAAATACATATGGTTTACTTATCATGGGTGGTCTAAATTTTAAAAATTCTTCCACTTTTTTTTAGTTTTCTGTTATACTTTCCATCCAACAATTGCTCGTGAGAACACATCAATAATAAAGGCGGTATAGACCCAGCCTGAATGTGTTTGAATATACGTAAAGTCACTGACCCATAATTGGTCAGGTCGATCAGCACTAAAATTCCGTTTCACTAAATCATCTGCTCGTTTTTGATCATCTCGGCTACGGGTGGTTTGTTTATTCTTACCACGCCAAACACCTTGTATACCTAGCTTTTGCATCAATCGAGCAACTGTACAACGTGCAATAACATAACCCTCACGTTTCAATTTTTGCCAAACTTTACGTACACCATATCGACCTGAACTTTCTTTCCAAATACGTTTGATTTGCTCTGCATGATGTAAATCATGCAGAGCACGTTTCGCTCGATGTTCTGGGTTATCAACGAAATCTAAAGCCCGATAATAGGTCGAAGCTGCAATCGGTAAAATTCTACAAATCGCTTCAACACCATATAACGCCTTATTGTTATGGATAAAATCCACCATTATTTGTGTGGGCGGTCGAGCTCCGCCTGGGCGAAAAAAGCGGCTGCTTTACGTAGAATTTCATTGGCACGTTTTAATTCTTTAATTTCACGTTCCATTTGCTTCATTTTTTCTTGGTCAGATACCTGTTGTACTTTGGCGGGATTTTGTTGATCTAAGTATTTTTGATACCAAACACGAAGTGTTTCAGGAGTACAGCCAATTTTAGGAGCAATTGCGGAAACTGCTGCCCAATTCGATGGATAATCTTTTTCAGATTCAATTAGTAATTGAACCGCTCTTTCTCTAATTTCGGGGGTATAGTTTGGTTTTTTCATCGGAATAGTCTCTCAGAATATTGAGTCTCCGACAAACCCGGTACGGTTCAAAAGCCAAATTGCTTTTGATGCAGAACAAGATGATTCACAAAACTACGTTGAGTTCTTAAATGAAGTCAAATCGCATGGTTATAAAGAGATTAAATGTTTAGGATTTAAATTTTATAATACTGATCCTAGAGATGAATCTGATTTCGCTATTGATTTCTGTACAAGAATGCCGAGTTAATCTCGGCTTTTTCTAGCTATAAGTGATTGATTATTATATTTTTGTGCGGTTACGATTTAATATCGTTAATATCAGTAAAGTGCAAATATCAATAGATAGCATGATTGTACCCATCTAACCAAATATATCTTTTTCGCTGCGTGCTAGTAGGTCGGTCAGCAGCGGATGCTGGTATTGGCGCTGTATAGTAATAGCAAAAAAATCTTCATATAAATCAGGAAACACAGTGTACTCTTGTAAAGCCCCCTGTTTGAGTTCATCACGTACTACCACAGGGGGTACCAAGATGGCGGCAGTACTGGCGCGTGCCAGCACCCGCATCATGGCCATATCATCCACTTCCGCCAAAATGGTTGGTTTAACCTGCAATTTTTCACACATTAAATCAAAATGACCGCGCAGGGCGTTCTCATGACCCGGCACAATCAATGTTGTATGTTGTAGATCACTGGTGATGCAAAATGGAGTTTTAACCGATCGAGGTTTGCCAATCAGGCTAACGGTTTGTCTGGCAATACGCTGGCAACGCCACGCCTGCACACTACTGGCATACTCCTCCCGATTGGATAACACAACATCAAGCTGGTGGGCAGCAAGACGATTTAACAAGTCAGTTATGCCGCCTGATTGCATGACCAGCCTGACATCCTGCCGGTGCAATAAAGGTTCAATGAAACTTTCCTGAAAATTGCGGCTTAAGGTGGCAACAGCACCAATACGCAGGATTTGCCGCGTGACTGCATCACCCTCCTGAAACAGGGATAATAGTTCACTGCCTTGCGCGTTAATATTTTCGGCGTAACTTAGCGCAATCCGTCCAGCTTCGGTAAGTTCCAGCCGTCTGCCTTGACGTAAAAATAAAGCCTGTCCTAGTTGCTGCTCAAGCTGTTTAATCTGACTCGATAGTGCCGATTGGGCAATATGTAATTGCTGTGCAGCACGGCTCAAGTGCCCTGTTTTTGCCACAACACGAAAATAATTTAAGTGATGATAATTTAAGTAAGCCATGCGGTCTCCTAATTGTTCTAATAAAAAGAACGTTTTGGTCTTTATTATGAATTTTACAGAATAAAAAAATGATCTCAAACTAATCAAATGTCAAGAATAGGAAGTTGATCATGCTAAGCATTGTGCCACATGAGTTATTTATATCCAGTCAACTCCTGGCTTATGGCGCACTGGTAATCGTGTTGCTATGCGCCATAAGCATTGGTTTAAGTGCCAAACGCGGTATAGGTTTTGCCCAAAAATGCCATGTGTTATCGGTGTTTTGCCTCAGCATGTTTGGGCTTGCCATCGTATCGTTGTTTTTTGGTCGTGCAGCGCATGTTTTAGCGCCAGTTGACCTCTGGCTGCAATTGGTTCAGTTAAATACATTAAGCTCTCTAATGCTGGCGCTAACCAGTTTAATTGGCTGGGTGATTACCAGATTTTCTGATCATTATTTGCAGGGTGAAAAACAGCTTGAACAGTACTTAAATGCCTTAACCCTGACTTTGCTAAGTATCTGGTTAATTGTTATCAGTAATCATGTGCTAGTGCTGGTGTTGTTATGGCTGGTCAATGATCTGGCGCTGCATCGGCTACTGACCTTTTATCGCCAACGTCAAGCGGCGGCTGTGGCGGCTGCCAAGCGCCTTATATTTTGCATGTTTGCCAATGCTTTGATGCTTGGTGGCGCTTTGTTGCTGCTTCAGCAAGGCTTATCCCTGCACATTGATGTATTGTTGCAGCAGTTGCAAGGCTTGCCTCACTTATCGCTTGGCACGCATATCGGATTGTTCGCATTATTTGCTGGCATGGTGCTTAAAAGTGCACCGTTGCCTTTGCATGGTTGGCTGTTACAGGTAATGGAAGCACCAACTCCTGTATCGGCACTACTGCATGCGGGTATTATTAATTTAAGCGGTTTTTTGTTGTTGCGCTTAAGCAGCGTGCTTGATCATTTGCCTGATGTGCAGTTGTTGCTGGTAGCCAGTGGAACGCTAACGGCATGTATTGCCAGTCTGGTCATGATGACGCGCATCAGCGTCAAAGTCATGCTGGCATGGTCAACCTGTGCGCAAATGGGATTTATGCTACTGGAAATCGGGCTGGGTGCTTATTCACTGGCACTACTACACCTGATTGCTCATGCACTTTATAAGGCTTATACATTTTTGGATGCAGGTCAAACCAGCCAGCAGGTCAGCCATTTAAACAATTATCAAAAACGTGATTCTGGTGCACCTTTAAACCAGTCACCTTTACAGGTACAGAGCCAGTTAAAGACAGAGTTACAGACATTTGCAGGCAGCCTGATTGTTCTGCTGGTGGCAGGCTTGCTTATCTGGTACTTACCTATCAGTGCAGCCAGTCAGGTACTTGGTCTGTGTTTTGCGGCAGGTCTAGTTTCGGTACTGACCAGCCAGCATAGCCGCCATGCCAAGCACCAGATCACCATGCAAACTGTTATCCTCGTGGCAGTTGTTGCCATCATCGGTTATGGTTTGCTGCATTTTATCTTTGCCGAAGTAGTTACATCTTCAACCCTTACACCACCTATCATTCATCTGGTGTTGCCATTGATTGGTTTTGGCATTTTGCTCTGGTTACAACAAAGTGTATTACTACGCACGCAGGGTAAGCTAGCAAGCTGGTTACATCCACATGCCTTTGCAGGATTTTATCTGGATGAATACATCACCCGAATCATCTCGCCGATTATTCGCTACAGCCTGTATGGGTTAAGCGTTAAACAAACCAGCCCTAAGCCAAATGATCCTAAGCAAAACACTATTCAGCAAAAAATGGAGTGCTCACATGAATACGACTGTTAACCTGCAAGCCAATATTTGTGTAAGTGCCCATGAGATTTTACAGCACGCCTATCAAGCCTGTGCACGGATTGCACCCACCTGGCCACTTGACCGCTTTATTGCGGTTAACCCCTGGTGGGGACTGATTGACCAGCCACTCACGCAGGCTGCAACAAATCTGATGCAGTGGAATGGAGGGCAATGCACCATGTCGCCTGAATGGTATCAGCAGGCTATGCGTAAAGGAAAAATTAAACCAGCCATTGTTGCCAGACTACAGCAACAGCAGGACAACTATCCATACCCTGAAAATGTTAATCCATTGTCAAACTTGCTGATCAGCCAGTGGCTGGATCAAAACAGCCCACATAAGCGCTTAAGCACCTTAACCGAGTTGGGTTTACAGCATATTGGCCAGCACTGTGGTTCATGGTTTGATCAAGGGCAGGCATTGTGGAAAAATAATGCGCATCTTTCACTGTATCAGGCGTGGCAAGTCACCGCACAGCATGATGCAGGTCTGGCCCTAAGCACTGGCATAGATGATCTTGGTCAATGCATTGCTCATTTACCCCAACAACCGGGCAGCCTGATTGTTAGCGTGATTCAGCAGCTAAAACTCAATACCGACCAGCTAATGCCTTATTTTATGGCGTTATTGCTGAGTATTAAGGGTTGGGCCAGTTTTGCCGCTTATCACGATCAGCAGGCAGGTAATGTAATCGGGAATTTACCATTAGACCATCTGCAACCATCAAATTTGCCACCATCGACGTTAATTGATTTACTGGCGATGCGGCTGGCATGGGACTGGATTTTGTCACAGCAGCTCGCCAGCGAGCCACTATTACAACAGTGGTACGATCAGCTGTCTTGCCCACCTGTCGATCAGGCAAAAACCCAGTGGTTATACCAGACCGCACTGGAATTAAGCTGGCAGCAGGACATCAATTTGCAACTGTTGGCGCCAACCAGTACGCTACAGGCTAACACAGCAGTCGCACTGCAAGCCGTATTCTGTATTGATGTGCGCTCTGAGCGGGTACGGCGTGCACTTGAACAACAATCATCTGCGATTAGTACTCATGGTTTTGCTGGTTTTTTTGGTTTGCCGATTGAATACAAGGCAGCAGGTGCCAGCCAGTTTAGCCCGCAACTGCCAGGTTTGTTGAGCGCAAGCCTTCAGGTGAAGGAACATAGCACCTCAGTGACACACCTGCATGACTTGTCGCAGTATAGAGAAACTCAAGCCAGCCAGCTTGCTCTGTTACGGCAGTTTAAGCAATCTGCCAGTAGCGGTTTTGGCTTTGTAGAAACGCTGGGGTTGGGTTATGCGTTCAAACTAATTCAACGCAGCATTTCCAGACAATCGGCTCAGTCATTAGCTTCCATCAGCAATCCGGCAACTGCACCTGCACTCAATGACCTTGATCTAAAGGATAAAGCGGCTTTATGTGCCAATATTCTGGTCGCCATGGGCTTAAACCATCAGCTTGCGCCTGTGGTATTATTAACGGCACATGCCAGCAGCAGCACCAACAACCCGCATGCTGCCGGACTGGATTGCGGAGCATGTTGTGGTCATAGTGGTGAAGTCAACGTACGCTTGCTGGCCAGTTTGCTCAATCATCCCGATATTCAGGTGACGCTGAAATACAATCATCACATCAACATTCCGGCTTCAACGCAGTTTATTGCTGCCTTGCACGACACCACCACCGATCATATCCAGCTTTTTGATGTGCCAGCCGAATTTCCCCAGCAACAGTTACAACAACTGCTTGGCTGGCTTGATCAGGCGTGCGAGCTGGTACGGATAGAACGTAGCAGTGAGCTTAAATTAAAAACAGGTACGTCATTGCTACCGCAGTTGCAACAACGGGCAAAGGACTGGGCACAGGTAAGACCAGAATGGGGGCTGGCTAACAATGCAGGCTTTATTGCCGCACCACGTCAGCGTAGCAAGCATATTGACCTACAAGGTCGCTGCTTTTTACATGACTATAATTATCAAACCGATAGCGATTTAAAACTGCTTGAGCTGATTTTAACCGCACCCATGATCGTGGCGCACTGGATCAACATGCAGTATTACACCTCAACCGTGGATAACCAGCACTGGGGCAGCGGCAATAAGGTATTGCACAACATTGTTGGCGGTAATATTGGGGTATTTGAAGGCAATGGCGGCGATTTGCGCCTTGGGTTGCCCATGCAATCACTACATGATGGCGAACAGTGGATACATACGCCGCAGCGCCTATGCGTGTGGGTGGAAGCCCCTAAAACCAACATTTTGGAAGTTGTGCAACAGCATACCAGCCTACAGCAACTGGTGGCGGGTGAGTGGCTCTATCTAAACGCTATTGACCCTGATGGCGGTCAAATTGACCGTTTGATGTTTGAAAATCATACATGGCAATGGCATACGCAACATCATCTTGTGGTATGAGACTATGAAGCGCTGTCTAACACACTAATATATTGATTATTTAAAACTCTGCTTTAGGACAATGAATGATGAATTTAAAGCAACCCGCACCACGCGCTCCAGACTTGGCACCTATTGACCTTCATCGGCTGTCGTGCTTACGTCAGCTTGAAGCAGAAGCTATTTTTATCATGCGTGAAGTAGTCGCCGAATTTAGTAATCCGTGCATGTTTTATTCTATCGGCAAAGACTCTACCGTAATGCTGCATTTGGCACGCAAAGCCTTTTTCCCCGCCAAAGTTCCCTTTCCCTTGCTGCATGTGGATACAACTTGGGAATTTGCTGAAATGGCACAGTTTCGTGACCGCCTTGCCGCAACGCTGGGGCTTGATATTCTGGTGCACGTCAATACCGAAGCCCTTGCACAAAATATTCACCCCTTTGAACATGGCTCCAGCAAATACACCGACATGATGAAAACGGTAGCATTAAAACAGGCACTTGACCTCTATCAGTTTGATGCCTGTTTTGGTGGTGGCCGCCGTGACGAAGAAAAAAGCCGTGCAAAAGAGCGTATTTTTTCCTTTCGGGATAATAGACAGCGCTGGGACCCCAAAAACCAGCGTCCAGAATTATGGAATATTTATAACGGCAAGCTGAACAAAGGTGAAAATATTCGCGTGTTTCCTTTATCCAACTGGACAGAACTTGATATCTGGCAATACATCATGTTGGAAAATATTGACATAGTGCCACTGTATTTTGCCAAACCTCGGCAAGTGGTATGGAAGGATGATACCTGGATTTGTATTGATGACGAGCGGATTCTAAGCCATTTAAGTCCTAAAGAGCAGCAGACCATTCAAACCCGCTCAGTCCGCTTTCGTACTTTGGGCTGTTATCCGCTGACGGGTGCGGTGGACAGCAGCGCAGATACCTTGCCTAAAATTATTTGTGAAATGCTGCAAAGTACCACCAGTGAAAGACAAAACCGCATGATTGACCATGATCAGGCTGGTTCCATGGAAAAGAAAAAACAAGAGGGGTACTTTTAATATGCTTTCTCTAGCGTTTTTAACTCAGCACCGTAAACAGCAGGCGGTGGCTATTGCACTGGCTAATACGGGGTATCTGGTGTATGAGGTTGACGATTTTGATACTGATACATTTGGTACTTTTACTGGCGAAATTGCACGGCTTGACTCGCAATCAGACACGGCACTTAAAAAAGCACAGATGGCCTGTGAGCTTAGTGGCAACCGTTTTGGACTAGGCAGTGAAGGCTGTTTTGGTGCTGACCCCATGCTGGGGATGCTACCGTGGGGTACTGAAGTGCTCGCATTTTGGGATGCAGAACTCAACTATGCGATTTATGGCTGGGTGCAGGGTGCACAAACAAACTATAACCATACCACAGTAACCACCATGCAGCAGGCACAGCAGTTTGCCAACAGGATCGGTTTTCCCTTGCATGGTATTATTGTGGGTCAGGCTAACCAACCCATCTTTAATAAAGACCTCAATAGCGATGCAGCGTTAGCAGCCTATCTGACCCCATTATTACTAAGCGGCGATCCTATTGACTTAAACACGGACATGCGTGCCAACCGTAACCCTACACGCAGACTAATGCTTGCACGCTGTGCCGAGGCACTGGCACAAAAATTAAATTGTGCCTGTCCACAATGCCATGCCGCGGGATTTGCGATCACAAAGCATATTGCAGGCGCACTCTGTGAATATTGTCACCTGCCCACCACCATGCCCAAAGCCTCGGTGTGGCATTGTCCACTTTGCCAGTTTGAGCAGATTCAAACTATCGATACCAGAGCGACGCAGGGGCAATGTCAATATTGTAATCCCTAAGTAGATGTCAATTGCATCATAATTGTTATATTTGGGAGAATCTTGCTAATTATAATTACAGTACAAGATCAATTCTTCATACCGTTTGGCATGTTCAAGATTGTGACACCAATAAAGAATTCCAAAACTAGGTCATTTTTGTCCAGTATGGTCCTGCTAGTAGCATGTTTCTTCAAATTCATAGTGACTAGGTACTTTGAATTTAATATTGCCACTTTTATGACCTATCCATAGTTTATTATCATGAATGAGTGTGGCTTTGATGCATAAACATTCAAAAGCTGAGTTTTCTCCAATCTATTCAAATTTAAGTGACAACTTGGGTATGAGATCTACCTAATTCCGTAAACCTATTCAGAACTGCCACACGCGCATGAATTTTATTGACCTGACTTTGAAAAGGTCTTGCCGTCAGCTTATCTCCTAATAATTTGATGCAATGCATTTTGGTTTCCATCAAACTTCGACAGTGATAGCCCGACCATTTTTTCCATAGTGTTCTGCCTAAATGTTTAACCGTTTCACGTAACTCATTTCGTTCTATTGAACTGATTTTAGAATCTTTCCAGTGCTTGGCATTCTTTCTGGGAGGAATTACTGCATGTGCTTGATGATCTAAAAATCACTTGTCTGCAGCACTTCGTGTCGTACGCCCCATCGGTATATACAGATTCGCTCATCTGGTGGGATCTGATCCAGTAAATCACCTAGTAATTGTGAATCCCTGACATTATTTTTCGTAAGCTGAACGGCAGGTATTTGCAGTGTTTCAGCATCTATATCAATATACAGCTTACGCCATTGCCGACGATATTCAGGCTGATGTTTCTTACGCTTCCATTCGCCTTCACCTAAAAATTTTAAACCCGTAGAGTTGACGAGTAGGTGTAACCCATCACGACTTTTCTGATAGCTTATCGCAATATCAATATGCTTTTGTCGTCTACAGAGGGTGGAGTAATCTGATGATGTCCAATTTAAGTCACTGAGTTTAATCAGGCTTTGAGCATAGCCAGTGACCATACGTAAAGAAAGACGGAATAGAGATTTGATCATTAAACAGCATTCAATCGCTGTATCGGAATAAGTTTGATTTCGTTCGTGCTTGTGCATACCATCGGGTCTTAGGATCAAACTAGATTGAAATATTCCCTCCCTAAATTAAAACTTGGTTATACGAGGACCAATTGGTTGTACGGTAAATTTTAGGTGCAGGCTTCTTCATCTTGAAATTATATTGCTGAAGAAGTCTTCAAGAATAGTTTTGTGCAACAAATCCATGAAAAAGTCAAAATGGAAAATCTGAGATGTTTTTAATATGCCACCACAACTCAAATTTTTTCTTGCAGTAATAACTTGAATCGCGGATACTAAATTGACTTGAAAAAAAAAGAGGACTAGAGCCATCAGTTGAGTTACCTCACAAAACTCACAACCCTAGTCCTTATGTTCGATAGTACCCAATTATTCTGTCTAATTGATGATTTCTTTCTAAAATTTGAACCTATTTATTGGAAATTCTTAAAGCAGAACTTTAGATGCTTAAGAATTCGCTCCGCACGGCTCAGTATTTCTGAAATTGTCTTTATTGCAATTTGGTATAAATGCTCTCACTTCAATAACTTCAAAGCATTCTTTACAGCGCTGAAGCATATTATTCCCATTTATTCAAAAGCCTACCTTGTTACCAAGGTATGATTCATCTGATCAATACACATCAACTGGCTTTACATGCCTTGCATTATGCTTTGATGAAAAAGCATAAAAGTCATTATCTATGGATTGATTCAACAACATTACCTGTTTGCAAAAATCAGCGGATTCAAAGACATAAATCTATGATATTGATTGCAACGCGCGGTAAAAGTTCAATGGGCTGGTTCTTTGGCTGTAAGTTACATTTAATAATGAATTAGTCAGGTGACATTGTGAGTATAGCTTTATCGAATGGGCATACAGCAGATATCAAAATGGTTGAGCAGTTACTCGAAAGACTAAAAGAAAAACTCTATGCTGATCGTGGATATATCAGTCAAGAACTCAAATTAAAACTGAAGGATCAATACATTGATTTGATTACATATCATCGTAAAACATGCAGTTGGTTCAATTATCAAAAGAAGATGAATATCACTAGACCTCTTTCATAAATCAAAAAACAACCAATCTTTGATTGATATTTCTGCTCTAATTTTCTTTGCATTCGTGCATAATTTTTGGATGAAATACATCGATTCAAAAAAGCTTTCTGAAACACAGTTTAAGCGATATACAGGCATCTCATGGTCAACCTTTTATTTAATGGTTGCACAATTGCAGAAGCATGTTCCAGCGAAAGGTAGACCACCCAAGTTAAGTGCGGAGGATCAAGTTCTGCTATGTGTAAGTTATTGGCGAGAATACCGAACCTTATTTCACGTTGCTACAAGTTATGGGGTTTCAGAGCCAACGGCCTCAAGAATTGTACGTCATGTCGAAGATTGCCTGATTCAGTCCAAACTATTTAATTTATCGAAGAATTTGCCTGAAGGTGAAGGAATCGACTGGCATGTGGTAATCGTGGATGCCACAGAAATTCCAATTCAACGACCTAAAAAAACAGAAGAAAAGCTATAGCGGCAAGAAAAAGACTCATACCTTTAAAGTACAAGCCATCATCCATTACAAAACTCAGCAAATTCTGAGTTTATGTGCTGATCTTGGTGCGGTACATGATTTCGAACTATTCAAACGCAATTTAAAGCAGATTCCACCTGGTGCTTTTATCCTTACGGATAAAGGCTATCAGGGAATTTATGCTATGTATCCCAATAGTCTATCACCATTAAAAGCCAAAAGACGCTGTAAACTAGATCCTGAACTGAAAATCTATAATCAGGAAATCAACAAAAGAAGAATCAGGATTGAGCATGTGTTTAGTCGTCTTAAAACCTTTAAAATCATTGCTGAACGTTACCGAAATAGAGGTAAGAGACTCGGTTTGAGGTTCAATTTAATCGCAGGAATCTATAACTTAGAGTTGAGTAAAAAATGATTTATGAAAGAGGTCTACTTAAAACAACGGAATAAAATAGAAACTTTATTTAGAGCTTGCTCAAAGGAACATACAATCTATTAACAAGTAAAGCTCGAAGTGTCTCAGGATATTTTGCAGGGATTTATGCATTATTATGTGCTTATCAGCTTTGGCATCAAAATAAGCCAACAATTCAAGTGAGTGAAGCGCTAGCTTAAACAGGATTCCGGTTATTTAGTTTGCTCAAAGGGAAATATAATTTGGTAACAAGTAACGCGAGAAGTGTTGAAGGCTATTTAGCTGGTATTTATGCCTCTTTATGTGCTTACCAATTATGTCATCAAAACAAGCCAATCATTCGAGTTGTGGAATCATTGGCTTAAACAGGATTCGGGTCAATTAGAAAATACAAAGAGTGTTGAGTTAATAATTTAATATTTTATGTCTTTTACAAGTTGAGTAAGAAAGTAATAACAAGTTTAGTATGATGAACGACAGTATTGTGTAGATCACAATCTTAGATATTTTATTTAACATAATTAGCCTACTTTACGGTTTATAAAGGTCGGTTTTTTGCTCTTGGATGAGTATTGTTGTATTCCTCTTTCATGGTTGTTTCATCGACAAAAGTGTATATCTGCGTGGTATTGAGATCCGCATGGCCAAGCATTTCCTGAATATCCCGAATACCTACTTTAGATGAAAGTAAATGAGTGGCAAATGTATGCCTTAAGGTATGAGGATTTGATTTTTGAGTTATGCCTTTATCCCTAAATAACTTCTTTACACGTTCATTAATTTGGGTTCGAGAAAGTTGCTTACCTGTAGTAGTTGTAAAGACATAATCATGGTTTTGGTTTAAATTCTTTTGCATTATATGATTACGTTCAAGTAACCATAATTCTAAGGCTTGTAATGCTTTCGAGCCAATCGGAACAATACGTTCTTTATTGCCTTTGCCAGTTATTCTTAATAATTTTTCATCTGTGTTTATTTTGCTTAATTCTAAACTATGTAACTCCTCAAGACGTAATCCTGAACTATAGGCAATCTCAACTAAAGCTAGATCTCTAATCTGGTTTGTCTTGTATTTTGGATCTGGTTTTACTGGATTATCAAGAACATCATTCATTACATTGATCGAGTGATAATTTGGTAGTTTTTTATTCTCACCTTTGATTTTAATATCAATGGTTGGATTTGAACTTATAATTTCTTCATTGAGTAAATATTTGAAATAGTTTTTTATACCTGCTATTTCCTTTTTTATGGTATCTATTGAAATTCCACATTGCTGTCTATAAGCAATAAACTGGTATATGTCAGATTTCTCTATAATGAAAATTTCTGTCTTTATATAATTAAGAAAATGCAACAATGCTTCTTCATATCCTTTAATTGTTAAAGGTGATTTGTTTTCTGTGATTAATTTATTTCTCCATTTATCGATGTACATTTTTACCCTGACTGCCAGTTTGCTTAGCTCTTATTTTAAGTTAATTCTCAATGAAAAAATATGTATAAATTTGCAAAAATAAAGTCCGAAAACTCTAGATATGTTATAATTTAATCAAATGAAAAGTATCTTCACATATAGAGGTGCAATGATATGAATATTATGACTGACAAAGATGCAAAACAGCTATCTGGCAAGGAAATCCTAGAGGGTCTTTTTGAAGATCAACGAGCAGCTGCTCGTAATCCTCAACACCCTGTAAACGATCAATTACGTGCCACTTTAAAAGCTAAAGCTGAGAAACTACAAAAATTAAAAAATCAAGAAAAAACAAGTGAGTCCATAGCAAGCTATGACAGAACGTGATAAAAATCCTGAACCACAATTTGCTGTTATAGTCGCAGGTGGTAATGGTTCAGGTAAATCTACCTTAATACAAGA
Organism: Acinetobacter sp. NIPH1876; assembly: GCF_022808535.1. Taxonomy (NCBI): domain Bacteria; kingdom Pseudomonadati; phylum Pseudomonadota; class Gammaproteobacteria; order Moraxellales; family Moraxellaceae; genus Acinetobacter; species Acinetobacter sp. NIPH1876. Next base: position 9,908 of record NZ_JALGBR010000017.1, on the reverse strand, counting down.
ACAAATTTTACCTCGCTTTGAAAAGTTCAATTTTGACATTGCTTTTATCAATGCAGACGTTTGGCAAAAGGAACATTTTGGTGAATTTACCAAAGATCCTAGCCATGCTTATGAGGCTGCGAAGTGGGCTGAACAAGAGCGTCAAAGATATATAGATAACAAAAAATCATTTATAGCTGAGACTGTTTTCTCTCATCCATCAAAATTGGATCTCATTAAAGAAGCCAAAGATAAGGGTTATTTTGTAACCTTGTATCACATCCATTTAGACTCTCCTGAACTCGCATTAGAGCGTATTCATGATCGTGTTTTAGAGGGTGGACATGGTGTAGATGAGGAGAAAGTTAGACAACGGTATGAACGTGTTATCCCTCTTATAGCTGAAGCATCTATGTATGCTGATCAAACTTTTGTTTTTGATAACAGTGTCAGAAATGAACCACATAGCCTTGTAATGGAATTGAAAAATGGTGTAATCCATGATGTATACCGTGATTTACCAAAATGGGTTGCTACAGGCTATGAAAAACAATTAAAAGCTTATTACAATTTTAACCAAGATTCATCTTTGATAGAGAATCTGATAACTAAAGGTGACAATATGAGCTTCATTAAAGAAAAGTTGGGATTTGAATGGAATCCTGATTTAATGCCGAAAGAAATACCTACCTATCATCGAGCGCAAGTAATTCAGAATTTTAACATGACTCTAGCAGAGCATGTTCATGGATCTGCTGCTGTGGCAGGTAATCCCTACTCACTGGATGAGATTAAACAGCTGATAAAAGGCCAATCTGTTGGGGGGCACAATGTAAGTGACCAAAAGCAAGTTGTGAATCTTATCAGTGGAGCGAACTTCGTATCTGAATCTGTAATCAACAATACGTTTAGACTGGATAAATCAAATTATTTAGAAATTAATCGATTAGTTTCTAAGGATGAATCAATTGAAGCAGGCGTATTACGTGGCGAAGGTAAAGAAACAACATTTACGCCTCACGTTGCAATTAGACATAATTATTCTCATAAGCCTTTAAAGACTGAAGAAGATGCAATCCAGTTAAATAAGCAATTTAGTGATGGCATTGCAGTTTTAAATTCAATAAAGAATCCATTAGAAAAAGGAATGGCAACTTTTCTTTTCGGTTCATTGAACCAATTCACATTTGAGGGTGAAAAGCGCACAGCTCATTTGATGATGAATGGTGTATTGCTTAGTGCAGGTTTGGATGCAATTAAGATTCCTCCTGAAAAAGCTATTGATTTTAGACAGAACATGAATGAATTCTATAAAACTCGTAATGCTGACAAAATGATGGATTTCTTGTTAGAATGCCATCCAGATCGTGAAAATATCAAAAAGGTTCAGCAAGACAAAGATCTCAAGATTGATAACTCAATTACCAGATCTTTCTAGAACTATAAATAAGACCTTACGAGGTCTTATTTTTTCAAGATTCTAAATGAACTTGTAAGGAATAATTATGTCTGTTAATGATAACTTTCAAAATGAATTTGAACTCAATGAATATTTGCTACCTAATGAGTATGATTTTAAATCTATTGAAGATTTGTTATTAAATTATCAAAAAGAGTTTATAAGACACATTCAAGCTCAGGTTATATTTTCTGACAATCCAATACGTTTACATTCTGATATTTCAAGTTTAATTGAAAATATTACTATTTCTAATTTTACTTTAGAAGATCAGGATCATGTTTTAAAAGTTCTTGAATCTAATCATTTTCTAATTAATGCCATGATCCATTCTGGTATAAAGAAAAATGAATATATTTCTATTATAAAAAAGCATTTTCCATTTCTAAATTTTGAGTCAATTGATGCAATTGAAAATATTAAAAATCCTTACAAGTTCTCACTTTTCCTTTTCATTATTTTGTATTTAAATAATTTTTCTGATAGAAAATTGCACTGGACAATTTTACTTATTTTTAACTTCTCGTTAATTGCTTCTGGAATTGGCAGTATTCTTTTAAGCGAAATTAAAATTCAGGATTTAAGAAAAATCCTAAATCAGTTTGATGTAGACAAAAATGCTGATGCAATTACTGTATTTTTATTGGCTAACTTAGGTTCGCCAGTTGAGGCTAATTAAATGAATATGTCAGTCAGTTATACCCTTGATCGTGCATCATCCAAGAAAAATATAATATTGCAGACTGCTCATAGATTGTTTAGTGAACAATGTTTTGGCCGTGCAGGTATCGATAGAATTATTGAAGAATCGGCTGTGGCAAAGATGACTTTTTATCGTCACTTTAAGTCAAAAGAGCAACTTATTGAGGCTTGCTTAGAATTTGAAATTGAGAATCAAATTTCATCTATCAATGCTGCTTGTAGTCAATCTCATATCACTTCACCAATAGAAAAATTGCAAGCTTTATATTTGTGGTTTATTGATCGTGCATTAGATTTAGATAATCGATCATGTATTATTAACAAAGCTTTGGCAGAGTTAAGCCATTTACACAACATACATAAAATTGTCCTTTGTTATGATGATTGGAAGTATAATTATGTTCAGAGCATATTATTAGAGAATAGTATAGACAATGAAGATACGCACCATATTTTTTATGGTTTCCTAAGTTCCATTTTAATGCCGTATAGCTTTAAACCAGATTGGAACTCTGTAGTGAAACAGTTTGATTTGTCATTAATTAACACGTAATAACTCATCCCAACAAAAAGGATTGCGTGTAACATTTCCCCTACTCATTGACCAATTCCTATTAGGTAAATAACAAGTACCAAGTGCAAGTTTCTTTTTTCCATATTTATTATGTACACCCTCATAAGCAATCATAAAGTTTTCCTTTCTTTCAACAATCATCATGTCGGTTAATAAATCATAGGTATGTTTATTTTTTGGTTCTAGTTGAGTCAGTATAACTCCGCATTTTTTAAATTTTACTCCAAGCTTATAAACATGATTTATCATGTATGTCGATAATTTTACGAAATCCGCAACGCAATCACTTGCTTCAGGTAATTTAAAAACTATTGATCGAGAATAGTAGGATTCTCGCTTATCAAAATAACTGGATTCTGCGAAAACAGTTATGGTACTGCAAAGCTGTCCTCCTGACCTTAATCGTCTTACAGCATCTTGTGTGTGCATACCAATAGCTTCTTTCAAGTCATTTATGTTTGTGACTCTTTGGCCAAAGGATCTCGATGAGATAATTTGCTGTTTATCAGGTGAACAAGGCTCGATAGGAATGCAGGAGATCCCCTGCAACTCCAGTACCGTTCTGGCCATTACGACACTGAACCGCTTTTTTATCTCATTAGCATTGCTTTCAACTAGATCCAATACGGTTTTAATATTTAGGTCATTCAATTTTTTTTCATTTTTTCGCCCTACTCCCCATACTTCTCCGGTAATCCCCCCTAAAAATAATAGGATCTAAAAGTAGAATTTTCTCTTAAGATACGAGCAGGAGATTCTGCATGAAAACATCTAAATTTACTGACAGTCAGATCATGTCCATCTTGAAACAGGCAGAATCTGGCACACCTGTAGCGACCCTTTGCCGTGAACACGGCATGAGTAATGCTACCTTTTATAAATGGCGTGCCAAATATGGTGGTATGGATACATCATTAATGGCTCGACTGAAAGAGCTAGAAGCCGAAAATACCAGACTTAAAAAGATGTATGCGGAAGAGCGATTAAAGGCCGAAATCATCCAGGAAGCGATGGCAAAAAAGTGGTAAAGCCATCTTGCCGGCGTAAGATGGCACAACAGGCAGTTGCCCAGCATGCCATTAGTATTCGTTTGGCTTGTAAAGCATTTGGTATTAGTGAAACCTGCTACCGCTATCAAGCCAATCTCAGCGATGACAATGCACTCATTGCTGAACAGCTCATTGAACTCACTGAGGAAAATTCCGATTGGGGCTTTGGTTTGTGCTTCTCGTATTTACGGCATGTTGAGAGTTGCTGCTGGAATCACAAGCGGGTTTACCGCATTTACTGTGAGTTGGCACTGAATCTGCGTATTAAACCGAGAAGAAGACTAAAACGGCATGCGCCTGAACCATTGAAAGAACCAATCCGAGAAAATCAGGTTTGGTCATTAGATTTTATGCATGATCAGCTTTCCGATGGTCGCAAGTTTCGATTATTGAATGTGATTGATGATTACCGCCGCGAAGGCCTAGCCATTGAAGCAGGGTTCTCATTGCCCACAATCAGGGTTATTCGTACGTTGAATCAATTGCTGGAGTGGCGAGAAAAGCCGTTAGTTATTCGGTGTGACAATGGCCCGGAGTTTATCAGTCACGAATTTGTGCGCTGGGCTACTGAGCACGGTATTCGTATTGAATATATTCAACCGGGTAAGCCACAGCAGAATGCGTATATTGAACGCTATAATCGGACCATACGTTATAGTTGGCTGAGCAAGCATTTATTTGATACTTTGGATGAAGTACAAGATTATGCAACAAACTGGTTGTGGCATTACAACCATGAAAGACCACATCAAGCTAACAAAGGAAAGCCACCTCTAATGGCTGCTTAACCTCTACTTTTAACTTCGGTTATTTATGGGAGGATTACCCTCCTACCTCAATGGCTGAATAAAATTCTGTTTTCTTAACCTCATCCATTTCTACTAGATTACATACACCCTGAAAATCTTTATTAGTCTTGGCAATATGGTTTGCTATTTTGGATTCTGTTTTAGTTCGGCCAATGCCGATGCAACATGGTAGACCAAGCCACATCAAAATCCGCTGTAATATGAAATGTGCAAATTGGGTCAAATTATAATTTTTAACATAGGCTGATACTTCTATGAATGATTCATCAATACTATAAGACTCACACTCGGATTCCGAAGTAATTTCTCGAAGAATATTATGAAATCTCCTACTCATTTCAGCATACATTGCATAGTTACTAGATAAGACTACAACTTTATTTTTTTCAACTATTTCCCTTATTTCAAAAATTGGTACACCCATCTTAATTTTTAGTGCTTTTGCTTCTGGAGAGCGTGCTACAACGCAGCCATCGTTATTTGAAAGAACGATGACTGGACGATTACTCAGTTTAGGATTAAAGACACGCTCACAGCTGACATAGCAGTTGTTGACATCAATGAGGAAGAAATATCGATTTTTCATATCTTGAAAAAGTTACAAATTCAAGCTAGATGATATATATTCAAAACCTTGAAATCAAACAAGGTTCAAAATGATGAATAATTTATCGTTAAAAATAAGTTCATGTAATAATGAATTATTTTCTTAATTATTTTAAAGTTGAGATAATTAATGGTAAAACTAAAGTACTGAAAATTAGGACTAAATATAATTAAAAAACAATTACATTTATGCAGTTTAATGGCTAGAATTTAAGAACAAACTTATCAAATTCCCACAATGATTTAACCAAGTCAGGGCTTTACTATGGCAATTACCGCATACTCAAAAACTTTCAAAAGAGAGCTAGATGTAGAGCAATTGAAACGGCTTTGTAACAACCATCTTAAAGAGAAAAATTTTGCAGAATTTGTAAAAATAGATATTGAATGTCCTTGCTGTGGTGTTATTGGTGCTAGAGTGGTAAATGAAAGCATATCGCCTATCTCTAATATAGCTGTAAAACAGGCTCATTTTGCATTTAATAACAATAATGGCGTTGATGCACATTTATTGTTTTGTGATTACTATTCTGGTCAGGATGGTCTTATTCAGGTTGAAAAGGATTCATTTATAAATTTATCAAAATCAGGTAATGAAGTTACAGAAGCTATCCGAAAATTAGTATGTTCAGCTATATATCATAACTATTTTAATCAATTAGATGTTCGCAATATGAGGAAGTGGTTTTATGATATGCGTTCTAACCAAGATATTTTGGTAGAGTATAGTAAACATCAGTTAAATGTATTAAGGAAATCTATTGTACGCTCAAAAAGGAATGTCGAAGAATATGTAATAGATAGAGAGCTTTTGAAGAATGATTGGTTTGATTTAGATGATGAGGTTTATGAATCTTTAGCTACTAAGTTTTTATTTCCTTATGATATTAAAGATATTAATGGATTAAATTATATATTATCTAGAAAATCTATTATTAAAAAGGCCATTTCTCTATCAAAAAAAAATCATGGAATGTATGAGTTTGATAGATCTAGGCTTGATGAAAAATATAAACTTGCTACACGACTATCATTGCATATTATTGATCACAGTGAGTTTTTTTATCAAAAACTAGGACGTAGCGTTGCTAAAGCGAGAGCAAATAATCCTTTAATGGCATATTCTGCAACCCTATTATTTGTAAATGATTGGGATTTCAAAAAAAGCTGTCAAATGCACTTAGATATTACTTTATCGACTTATGTGGATGAAAATCTTGGGAACACTATCGGACTTAATCCTTTTATTCATTATGATGCTTGGATTGCTTTGAGCTATTCTTCAAAATGGAGTAAAAGACATATAGAGTTTGATTTTGAGTCGGAATTTGAAAAAGAGAAAGAACGTTTAAAGATTCTTTATGGTATTTAATCTATAGAAAACTCACCAGATTTAATCATTTTAGGTCTTAGAATTTTTTATGCTGATTCATTTGGCACTGCTATAGTCTCAATAGCAACTGTCTCTTGTGCAATAGCCTGTTCATTATCTACTTTATTTGGCTGAACTAAATTAGGTTTTACTTGGAAAGTACTAGAGTAACTTCCGACACGATCTCCATCAACGCCACGTTGTCTTGTATAGCACGTTACGATAGATAAATATGAGTTTTTACCATTTTTAACGTATTCAAGTATAAGAACACCTGATGGGTGCATACTCATGAATAGTGATTTTCTTTTATGTGTTTGATAATGAAACGCCCCACCTTGTGCTAGTTTTTTGTATATGAAATCAAAAACATCACAAGGTGGTCTTAATCTAGCAAATTCATGGCCATGTCGCTCTAGAATGTGCTTGTATCCAAATGCTTTATTACCATCTTGGAGTCTAATAGGAAGTTCAAAAGGAATTCCATCAATTGTATTTGCAGGTATGATTGCAAGGTCAATATTTCCATTTATTTCCCAGAATTGATCCTGATCTACAGTGACTAAAGTAGGTGATAATTGCATAAGTTACAGTTTTTAAAGGTTTATAAAGTACAGAATTGACTTTTTCAGCGTAGATGATACTATATTAATTGAGTTCTTGCTGAAAGACGTTACATTGGCTAAGACAACCTTGAAGCCACATGATATTAGTCAGCACGCAGTTGTCAAATTAAGCGTTGAGCGAGGTGTGATACCTAATCTTAGATTTCGTATCACTAAGTTCTTGGAAATTTGAGTAAAGTTTTCGAATTTTATTCATTTAAGTTTTTAAGAACTTCGGGCGTCGTTCGGACTCAAAAGTTTATAAGGTCGCTTTTGCGACCTTTATTTTTTAGAACAAACTCTTGTTTTAGTTATTAATTATTTTATCAGTATTTATGCTTTAGGAATGCCCCCAACCATAGTGATTGGAAGCAACTTAAAGTCATAACGTTCATTTTTCCCTTTTTTTCCGTACCAGTACAAGTGCCAGTGAGAACGTCTTAAATGAGGTGTTCTTTTTCCTGTACCTTTGGCTTGGTTTTTTGCTGCCTCTAATTCCTGATAAATTCTAGTGAATTCTTTTGCCGTTTCCGTACCAATCATATAAGTCTTATACTTAGATGCTTCAAAAAGACGTTTCTCTTTCTTTACTTGAGTGAATTGTACAGGTTTACTGCCCTCTGGAATTGGTGGTGAAATTTCTGGCTTTTGTTGGCTAAACCAGAGCACAAGATTGATTAATTTTTTTTGGATCTCAATTCTTACGTTTAAATCATCCTGCATGGTTTCGGGATCATAGTCTTGCTGAAACTCATCAACAAAATCCCCAAGACTTGATTCAATATCCAGATCTTCATTTAACGTGATTACGATAGTGCGAGGCATACCAGTATCTAAATACATGGTAGAAACTAAAACTCTCTGTCCACAAAGCTCAGTAACGCAGAAAAGCACTCCCATAACCCGATTGTCTTCAAACATAAGCTTGGCATTGTCAGTCTGGATATAAATACATAGATCAGGAAGATTGATAATATAATTCGGTATGACTCCATCAAAACCAGTTTTCAAAATTTCATTAATCACAATATCTTCAAAACGATAGATATTTTTGGTCAGCATCCAGTTTCCAAGTGTTACCAATTCCCCTGTGGTTACTGGCAGTTCATCGAGCAGTTCTTTAGGGATATGATCACCTACTTTGAGATTACTTGCCCATGCAGGTTTAGAGCCTTTAACACCTTTAATATTCTGTAAAGCTTGCTCATATACAGATCCATTTGCAGCTTTGCTTTTATCAATTCCCTTACCAAAAGGCTGATTGTTATTATAATTGTTGAGCATTTTTTCAATAACACTTGTCTGCCGTGCTATTTCGTTCTCTTTTGCGATTCTGGCCTGCTTAAGCTCGTGGTTGCAATCCAGTGCAGCGTAGATCCAATCGTCCCATGTAAGCAATAACTGAATATCATCTGAATGATCTTTTCTCATTTTTTGATTGTAAATTGCTCTTTGCTCAATCTTTTTCATCACACCAGTTAATTCAGTTTTCATGTGGTTGAGACGTGTAGAAACAATCTTTAGTGGTAGAACATAAGAGTTAGGTAAGTTTGCCATTATTTAAAACCTTTCGTGGAAACTGAGCCATTGCTTAAGTGGCATAAAGTTACATTGGCCATTCAGCTGAAGAATATTGTGTTTTACAATCAAAAATCAAATATATTATTGAAATAAAAGACTTTGATACTATCTTGAATTCATCCTTAAAGTGGCATTATCTTACAGGATCAAGTCATGCAGAACTCCCTTTAACTCATCTTGGGAATTAAGATGTTTGTTCAAAAAGTATCGAAATACTTTGGACTGATAGTTATTCTTAATGATAAAAAAAACTATATCTGGCTTTCCATTGTTCTTGAATGATGGTGAATATGTAAAACTGTAATATTCAATATCATCATTATTTTCCTTTCTTAGTAATGTATGGAAACTATCAACAAGAAAGTCAAAACAAATATAAACTGAGAATTCTGATAACAAGTTTTCCAAAATTCCTTTATTTAAAGAGTAGGTTATTAAATTTGTTTTGTAAGGAGCACTTATATTAAAAAACTGACAAAGTTTAATTACATAAGCTAATCGATGTGAACCACCTGCATTTTCAGCTGCAATACCTTTGTGCCAAGAAAATTTGGTGAAATTGCAATGGTTGCTTTTAAAGTCATCACTTTGAATAATCTTATCAATCTTTTCAATTTTAAAATCCAGTATCTCTTTTACTTCTTCTGGACTTAAATAGCGGTTGCCTTTTGTTAAGGTGTATTCCCACCAGTCATAAACATTATCAAATAGACTATAGAATACTGCATCACGGGAAGCTTTAATAAATTTAACATCTGCTAGATTTAATGTGTAATCACTTTCATGTCTATCGATTAAACTTTTTAGAATGGTAAATAGCCTCAACCTATTTGATTCCATTTTTCTGTTGTGAGTGACAAGTGTATTGTGTTGATATTCCTTAGAGTCTAAACTCCTTAACAAATGCAGGTTAAGCAGCTCGTAATAATCAATAAACTTTTCATTTTTAAGAATATGGGTCAACTTTAAAAAGCTAGCTCGATTGCGCTGCAAGTTGTTTCTTGAATAAAACTTTTGGTACAGGTACGCATCATAGATAAAATTAAGCATCGATTAATTTTCCTCTAACAGACCATACTCATTCGGAAGATGGCTTTGTTGCACAAATAGACGAAAGATAGAGTTGTTCTAATCTTCAGATATTTATGCAACAGCCACCGTTTTAGCTGTAC
>NZ_JALGBR010000016.1:0-80283 GCF_022808535.1 Acinetobacter sp. NIPH1876 | reverse complement strand
CAGTTCGTTGTTTTGTATCGGCTTTTTGATTCTGTATTCATCTAACATGTATGGGGATGAAATTTATTTATGCAACAAAGCCGGTTTTGCCAATAATTAAATATCTATATTTTCTATGTGTTACAGGTGTTACATAGGTTACAAGACTGTTTTATATAAATTTTTCAATTCACCCATATAAATAGTGATGAATATATATACATATATAAACTTACTTTTATTTATAAAATTATTTATATATCAATATCTTATATGGTTTTTATTCAATTAATTATAGTTGTATCTACTCTACTACACATATCTATTATTTTTGAGGTGTTACAAGTGTTACACAGGTTACAAGGCTGTTTTATATAAATTTATCTGTAACACTTTGAGCCTTTGAATCATGTTACATGGGGTACGATTTAGGGCAAGGGGGGCATGAAAAATATCTCAATTCGCCATAAGCGGACACCGCCCCTCTTTCTCACGTATAAAAAAATTTCCAATTTCGATAAAAGTAAATAAAGATTGGAGCAACTAGGGCAAGATTATTTATCTTTTGGCAGTTTTGAATAAACTTTATGAGTTTACATTTGTGGCTTATCTAGGATTATCACCTACATTACAAAACAGTGCCAAAATTTCGGAATGAATATCCTCGCCCTTGCCACCCTACGGCGAAAATTCAAAATCTGATCAATTTAATGAGCTTGGGCAAAGCTATTGTGATGCTGAAAAGCGGTCATTGCTGGATGGGTGAAATTAGGGAATAAATAGAATCTAAAATTACTGTCGTAATAAAAGATGTTCTGTTCAATTAGAGCATTAATAAAATGCTGGGCTTGCTCCTGATTCACTAGAAATTTCTGTATTAGGTCTTGCCGTATATGCTCAGGTTTAACAAGGGCATTTTCTACAGGATTATTAATCTTACGCAAGTTGCTACGGTGTCGCTCCAGCCGTTCAAAATAGGTCTGTATCACTTCTTGCTGTATATCTTGGTCTAATATTTCGGAATTGGATGCTGTCGAATTACTCAGTATTTCGATAATTTCTGCTTTAGACTGTTTTACTTTCTGTATTTCAATATCTGTGATGCGCTCTGCATGATGTAAACGCACGGTTTGGCTGTCTATTAGCTCTATTTCTGCACCCTCTTGCTGGATATGCTCCAATAGCTCATAACATGATTGAAGCCGTAAACGGCGTATTAGCTGTGGTTTGTATTTACGTACAAGGTCTGTGCTTTGCTGGGGGATACCATCAGAATGATGTAAGCGTAAAACTTGATTATTGATTAACTCAAGACTTGCGCCATAGTGCTGTAAAACTTGGCTAATTAACTGTGCAATATTCATTATTTAAGATCACCAATAAAAAGACTGCACGGCGTTAAACACTCGTACAGCCTGTAATTGAGTTAAATATCTATGGTTGTGCCTGTGTTTACGTCATCCGTATATGGATTGGTGGCTTTCTCAATGTCATAGCTAAACATTGAAGTGTTGAACACATATAGCCAAACTGGATTTTTACTTTCGGGAGTACGTTCCTGTTTGGTGGTTTTGCCATTAGCACAGTCTAACCAGCCATGTTTTTTAAGCACCTTCGCCACTTTCTTAGGGTCAAAACCTGTGCAAAGTTCCTGTTTAAATTGCTCTTTAAAGAACAAATAACGCAAGGTTTCACGCTGTTGGGCATTTACAACCTTATAGCCCACTCGATAAATGGTTTTTTCTCTAAAGCTCTTGGTATCGGTATTTGCATCATCGGCATGATCTGAATTGCCATAGCTTGCACGCTTATTTCCCTCAATTAAGGTATCAAAACGGCTATTTCCGTTCGCCTCAAAAAATGCTCTGACTTGCTGGAGTATCTGCCGATCTTCAAAATCCCCGACCATTTCAAAGCTATTTAACCATGTCTTAAATACGCTGATTACAGCCTCTAAAGCCCTGCCCTTTTTCCAGCCTGTAATATTTGCTTGTGTTGCCAGCTCGCCAGCCACGGCGACAACAGCAAAACGTGAAGCCACGCGGGCAATATGCCCCTGTGCATTATCGGGAGTAAGTTTTGCTTTATATTGTTGGTAAAGTTTTAAAGCTGTTTCAGTCATTTGACCTTTATCATTGGTCAAATATTCAAGCCATGCTTTACCAGCTACACCATAAGCATTGATTGAATTTTCATACAGCATATTGGCTTGCTGTGAAGCATCAGGGGCAAAATCCACAAGATCAAATACGCCATATTCACAAGCATCTAAGCTAATTTCAGGTAATCGAATTTCTTGCCCAAGTTTAGCTGTTTGCCCAATCTCGTTTAGAATCTCTTTAAAGGTCTTTTCGCCACTGGATAAGAACAAGACACGCCATTGCTGTGGGGCTTTGGTTATTGCTGTTCTTGCCATACGTGCCTTACCTTGACCATTGGCAAGCATATAAACGGTTTGCCCAATATCTTTGGCACTGGCTTCGCCAATTTCATCCAATACCAAAAAACCATCATTGTGCATAAAGGCTGTTTGCTCTAGGGCGTTGCCTGTAGATCTCCAAGTACGGTAATACTCTTTCGGGTGTCCCCATACACTGCATGCAAGATAAATAGCAGTACTCTTCCCTTTGGATGATGTGCCATTAATATGGAAGCCACCGCCTTGCTGATTTAATGGTTCAAGTAACTGCCCAGCAAAGGCACACGCCACACTAAATACAAGCTTAGAATGGCTTTCTAGCAATAAACTTACGCCATTTTTCCACGTTTCTAATTCACCTTTGAATTGAAAGCGGTTATCTAGCCCATCTGTACGCTGATACACGATCACTTCATCATGTTTAGTGGCTGGATTACTATAGGTTTCAGTCGGCAATACATAACGATGACCATGCCAGCCGACACTATCCACACATAAGGCAAATTTATCGACTGGATAACTCATTAAATAGATTTGAAAAAGCTCTCTCCCTCTGCGGTCTGGTGTAATGATCACGCCTTGATTGGATAGGGCTTTTCGTGACTCTGTGCCATCACCTTGAAATAGCTCATTCGGTACAGCCCAGTTATGGTGAATAAAAGCATCATCTTGCCACTGCAATAAACGCCCCCAGTTGTTACTGGTGTTATCCCTTGTTTTGGCTGTCACTAGAATTGGACTGGAGATAAAGCGTTCCCGATATTCACCATTTTTCAGCTTTTCAATATAGAACACGCCTTTATCGTGTACCTCAAAACTGCCGTTTTCCCATTCCATTGGCTCTGCAAGCATGCCATCAGGTAAATTATCGCTTGGTGATGGTGGCTGATATTGTGCTGTGATTAACGCTGTAATGTCGCTTGCTGTCGTGGTTAGCCCTTGTTGCTTGCGTAGGTCTACCCAATCCATTACATCGCCTTTTTCGGGCAAATTCAGCCCATCTAAAACGATATATCGAATATCACAGCTCAATACATCAAGTTGCTGGGTAATTTCATTAAAAAACTTGGTCCCAGCCTTGTCATTATCTGCCCATATCACAATGGCATGATTGGCAAGTGGCTTAAGGTCGGTTTTATCTGTATTCCCACTGCCTCCGCATGTGGTCGCAGTTAAGCCCAATGAATTGATAATGTCGGCTTTCTGTTCACCCTCAACGATATAAATAGGCTGTTTTTCGGCAATATTTAATACCTGTTCAAGGGCATATAACGGCTTTTTGCCTTGCCCTATTGGGTATAGTTCCGTGAAATTAGGATCACCAAATTTAAAACCACGTTCGCCACTGGAGAATATACGTATCCATTTATCACCAGTATGGTGGTTTTTTGCTCGGACTTTCCAATAAACAGGCATACCGTGACCATCGGTATAGCAGAATAGGTACTCAAACTGATAACCATTTTTAACCTCACGTTCTGCCAGCTTTTGAGCATGGATAAACGCTTGTTCTTGGACTTCCTGATAATCTAAAAATTCAGTCATTTGTCATTCTCCCATGCGCCCAAGTCTTTACACGCTTCAATAAAAGACTTGCCTGTTAGCAATTGGTGAAATGCAATCAAATCACCGCCTTTAGCTTCACAAGCCATACATTTAAAACAACCTTTACGGCTGTTAATGCGTAGGCTTGGGGTACTGTCATCATGAAAAGGACAAATCATTTCTCGCCATTCGCCACGACCTTTGACGGCGTAGCCTCTAGCGGTTAAATATTCGATAGGATCAGGAAGTAATGCCCGATTTAAGCCAAATTTCTTTGGCTTATCGGTATTGGTGTTTCTGTATTTCCCTAGCGTAGGGTGCGCTTTTTTCATATTGTTATGCCCCTGTTTTTATAGTTTCAGGGTACATTTCGCTTAAAACGTCCTGTTCAGCTTCAATATCAGCGCATAACGCTTTAAATGAACGTTGAATAACACTTGTAAGGCTATTCACGCTCTGCAAATGGAGGCGAAAATCAACATATTGAATATGTATATTTTCAATTTCCTTTCGGATAACTGCAATTAGATTGGATAAGGTCTCTGCACGTTCCAAATATGATGCAAGATCATCTTCAAAGCTAAATAGATTGCCATCAAAAGGGCTATCTGCATTAATTTCACGGATGATAAAGTTGTTTTCTTCTATGTACTCGCACCAAATGAATGACAGTTCTTTAACCGCCTTATAAATGGCAATTATAGGCTCTAAGTCATTGCGTTTTAGCGTGTTTTGTACGTTTTCAGATTCTTGGATAGCAATATTTGCAAGGTCTTTTAACTCGGATATACGGTCTAAATAATCTGTATTGATATTGCTGATTTCAGCCAATAGCTTACTGGTGTTGTACGGTAGATTAGGCATGATTATGCACTCCTTGTAGTTTAGGAGCTTTGCCATTCACGACCAAATGAGGGTGGCAAAGCTGAAAAGGGTTGGTCGATAGGTCTACAAGGTTTCCTACACACTCGAAAGTGTCCCTCTCCAGCTTCGCCATAACATGCGAACGCATAGAGATATTACGCACAAAAAAAGCCCAATAAACGGACTGTGCGCCTTGTAGAAAATAGCCGACCAAAGCTAACCCAACTGCTTTTTGTTGGGCATGAATAGAATATAAATCTTTATTGGTGTTTGCAATGTAATTTTGAAAATTGCTCATGTGCTACTCCTCAAAAATATGTTCATTGATAGGATTAGGCACAGGTTTACGCTTTCGGATTACATCCAAAATGGTTTGGCTACGCTGATAATTATTAATGACCCATTGATTCGCCTTGTATAGTTGATGCTCGGGCGTGTATTTAATCGCTTTTCTATAAAAATCAGCCTGATTCTGCCAGTTTACCTGTTCACAACCAAAATCTAGGCTAGTTTGCTCCTTTGGAAAGTTACCCTTAAATTCACTTTGAGTATTTTGCGCCTGTATAAAGTCAGTAAAACGCATAAAGCCTTGTGTGCGTTGGGTTGGATCATCACTTGACCGTAACTCGTAGCAATACCACCACTGGGAAAGTTCTATTAATTCATCATTACTTAGATGCTCTAAATCATCATTAAAGCGTAGCTTTTTCTGTATCTCCGTAATGGCATGCTTTCGGTTGGTTTCCTCAATCTGTGTCGATATTGAAAGTAAAAATTTTCGAGATAGATCACTAGCACAATCATGGGCATGCAATTGACTATCTGAAGCATAAATCCCCAACAAATAACGGTCATCAGGATTATTTTCACCGATTGCATCCCCGTAAATTTTTATGAGATAAATTTCATCATTCTTATATTGTTTAGCTGTCATGGTTTGCCCCTATTTCTTTTGATTTCATCCATTCCGCAATATCTGTTGCTCGCCATACGGTAATCGTTGGGCTAAGTTTTATTGGCTGGGGAAAATCACCTTTACGGACCCATTCCCATAGTGTTTTTTCAGATACGCCTATTAGACCTTTGCTAGCTCTACGTTCGCCGATTACTCTGGTTTTGCCCTTGTTAATGCCTGATTTATATTGATGGATACGGGCTGGACGTTCGGGAATGTTAGCAAGGTCTTTCATGCGGTAATAACACCCTGTACCGTATTGGTTTTGAATTGGCTGATTTGATTCATACATGACAATTCTCCCGATTAAGCCGATTGCATCGTATTGGTTTGTTTTTGGCTGTTATGCCATTGCACCAATTCCGCATAATCAAAATAAACAGGGGCTTGGCGTGTAGTTCCAGCTTTGTAAGGCTTAGGGAATGTTGGGTCTTTAGCTATAAGTTTGCGTAGTCCCTCGGCAGTGAGGTCTAACATTTGACAAGTGGTTTTTTGAGATACTCGTAGCGGTTGTGCATGAGTAGGTAAAGCATGAATTTGCATTTATAAGCCCTCATATCGGTTTATGAAGGCTATTTTGTTATTAATTTTTAATACTAAAAATAGATGAGCCTGCTTAGCATGTGATTTGCTAGGATGTCCAATGAAAGGCTAGCCATTCTGGTTTTTATTGCCCAACTAAAATACCACTAATAGTGTTCTTATCTGTGTACCATGCTTCACCATTACTTTTAGTAAGGGTACTCCCCTTTTGATCGGTAATAACATCAGGGTTTTCAATTATCCATTGTGCTAGTTGTGCTTTAAATTTCTTATGCTTAGGTTTCAAGTCTGGATTATCAAATCTATTGATCCATAAAGCTATCACCTGCTGTTTAGCTAAATCTGCTTTATTTGCCACGGCTTGCCCTCCCAAATCATGAGTATCTGCCATTTCATTGTAGGAAATAATGGATACTGATTTAGTCTTACTTAAACCAAGCGCATATCCATGCAAGAATATGGCTCTGGATAGTCCAAATAATCCTTTATTAGCATCATTTTTAAACTCACAAATACACGCTCTTACAGCGAAATAAAAAGAAAGTTCCGCATCTTCACTTTTTGTTAAACACTTATTTTGTGCGCTATAGTTTTCTGGAAATGGGCGTAATTTTCTTAACTTTCCTTTCCCCTGTTCAATATGCTTTTTAAAAACTTCCCTAAAAATATTAATTGTTAAGTCTTTTTCATCAGTTTTTAACAGGCTGAGAATAAAAAAGGTATCTTCATTCGCATCTAATTGTGGGGGTGTTTTAGCATAAAAAGCTGTGATATCCGCAGTTAATAGAACCCATTCAATCCATAAGTCCTTAGATAGATTTTCAATAAACTTGTTTCTTTTTTCTGTAGTTGAAATATCCATCAAACTTACCACTCTCTTTCTACTAATAAAAAGTATAGATTAATTTCGGTATAGTGGCATATAAGGTTATGTTCAGCAAAAAATTAAATCATTCATCTTGCCTATGCAAGATACAAAGGACTGTTTTAAAAGTTGTCATTTTGGTCAATAAAGTAGGTGATAATCCAAATATTCAGACTTTCCAGCACTCATATGGCTGGCAATTTCCTATTCTGTAACTCATTCACCCTATACAAAATTCAGCAAAAAATAGGTTACAAAAGTGGTTACAGCCAAAATTAAAATTTAATATTTATAAAACAGTGTTTTATGCAATAAAACACATTCATTTTATGACGTGAAACCCTATTCAAAAGTAAGTTACAGCCACAAAATAATGTCCTTAAAATTTAAAATAATTCAATAAAAACAAATATGTAACCTATTAAATAAAAAGTGTTACAGCTTTTTAAAATTAAGTCATTATAAAACAAGGGTGTAACCTTGTAACACCTGTAACACTCAAAAAAACACTATATCCGTAAAATAGAAAAATTAGAATTTTAGGAGAATTAGCAATTTAAAGGCTGTTTTTGCGTATGCAATTTTTGCCTAATTAAGCTATGAATGAATTTGTCATTTCAGCCAATTTAAGCTTAATCAACTTCGCATATTTAATATTAATTACGCCCTGCTTTGCCTGCTCCATCAATGAAAGGCTAAACTCCATTGGGCTAATAAATTTCTCTTGGTTGGCTTCGATGTAATCACTCCACCAACAAAGCATCATTCTACGTTCTTCCATAAATTCCGCATGGTGCATATAAGCCAATCTCACGCCGTTGCGTTCTTGGTGGCTCATTTGCTTCTCTACTGCATCCTCAGTAAATAATGTGCTTTCAATCAATGCACCGCATGCCATACCCCTAAAGCCGTGAATGCATACATCATCCTGTGTGCTGTACCCCATGCGCCGTATCATGTCATTGACAGTGTTTTCACTCAAAAAACCGCCCATATCTACGCTATTAGGAAATACATTTAAGGAAATACCGCTATAAACCTGTGTTTCTTTAATGAGTTTCAATGCTTGTGGGGATAAAGGGATAAGATGCTTTTCTTTCATCTTTGCGCCTCTGTGAGAATCTTTATATCCTGCAATCAATTCCCTTGTAGGAGGTATGGTCCATATCTTTTTATCAAAATCAAACTCATTCCAGCGTGCAAAGCGTAGCTCACTAGATCGGGCAAAGGTATGCAAGGCGAACTCTAAGCACAGCTTGGTAATTGGGTTGCCTCCGTCATTCCTTAAACGGCTGAAAAACTCAGGTAATCGCACCAATGGCAATTTAGGATAGTGCTTTGTCTTTCTTGTAATAGTGATTGCATCACTCAATGCCACGGCTGGGCTAAGGTCAATATAGCCTTTAGTAATGGCATAAGCGAAAATACCTGAAAATCTTTGGCGTGTTTTACTCACAATTTCTAAATAGCCCTTTTCTTCAATCTTACTCAGGACGCTATACAAATCTCGGGTTTTAATCGTATCTATTGGTTTGCTACCAATGACAGGGAAAACGTACATTTCAAAGTTGCTTAGGGCTTTTCTAGCTGTAGCTTGATTCCACTTGCCAGTAGCCACATAAGCCTCATGCCAATCTCGTGCAATACGTTCAAAGCTAAACTCATCGCTATTCTTAGCTTCCTCAATCTTTATTTGATTTATGGGGTCAATATTATTGGCTAATTGATTTAAATAGATTGCACGACGTTCCCGAGCTTCTTTTAAAGTAAGTGCTGGATAGTTGCCCAGTGTCATTAATCCATCTTTACCATTAGGACGTTTATATTTGAACCGCCAAACTTTCGAGCCATTCTTACGGACGAATAAAATTAACCCTTGCCCATCATATAAGCTGTAATCTTTTTCTTTAGGTTTTGCGCTATCACATTGAGTAGAAGAAAGTGGCTTAATCTGTTTAGCCATAAGGATTTCACTCCGAATGAGGATACGGAAGTTGACCGCAGTGGATATATCCTCAAATGTATCCTTATTATTTTACGCTGTATAGTGGTATATGTTTGTATGTTTCGGCATTTAAAAACAACAAAACCCTGAATTATCAGGGCTTTCGGAGCTTATATGCTGTATGTTGGCATATAATTTTATATCTTGGTCCCGAGGGTCGGACTCGAACCGACACGTCATCTCTGACAGCGGATTTTGAGTCCGCCGCGTCTACCAATTTCACCACCTCGGGAAGAGTGCGATGCTTTGTGTTGCGTATAATAACCTGTTTGATTTTATTGTCAAACACTAACTCACGCTTATTGCTCACTTTTAAATCATTCAGATATTTTTCTCTCAATAAACACGCGAACTTAGCGAGAAAACACAAAAAAGACTATACTACGCCCAATTTTTGCAATGTTTTAGATGTATGCAACTCTCCGACTTTTCGTTTGATCTCCCCGATGAACTTATTGCTCGCTATCCATTAGACAGTCGTAGCGCATCTCGCCTGCTGCATATCGATGCGCAAGGTCAATATCACGACCATGCCTTTACCGATATTCTCGATCTACTTGAAGACGGTGATTTGCTGGTACTGAATGACACCAAAGTCATGAAAGCACGCTTAAAAGGTAAACGTGCGACAGGCGGAGCTATCGAAGTGCTGGTTGAGCGCATGTTGGATACCCACACGGCCCATTGCCATATCAAATCAAGTAACTCACCAAAAGCAGGCGCAGAACTGTATATCGGTGAAGATGCTGTTCCTGTCACCGTACAAGGTCGCCATGAAAATCTGTTTGTGGTGAAGTTTTCACAACCGATTTTGTCGGTACTGGATCAATACGGTCAACTGCCGATTCCACCTTATTTCAACCGTGAAGCGGAAGAGATTGATACCGAACGTTATCAAACCGTATTCCACGATCCTGAAAAAATTGCCAGTGTTGCAGCTCCGACAGCCAGTTTGCATTTCGACCAAGGCTTGTTAGAAAAACTAGCAGCCAAAGGCGTGCAAAAGACCTTTGTCACGCTACATGTCGGTGCAGGAACGTTTATGCCTGTACGTACCACAGACATTACCAATCACATTATGCACAGTGAATGGTGTGATGTACCACAAGCCACGATTGACCTGATTTTGGCAACCAAAGCGCGTGGTAATAAAGTCATTGCTGTCGGAACCACGGCGACCCGCGCCTTAGAAAGTGCAGCACAAGCCAATCAAGGCAAAATTGCAGCGTGGACAGGTGATACCCAAATCTTTATCTATCCGGGTTATCAATTCTGTATCGTGGATCGTTTGATTACCAACTTCCATTTACCAGAATCGACCTTACTGATGTTAGTTTCAGCGCTATCCAATCGAGACAATATCTTGGCGGCTTATACCCATGCAGTTGAGCAACGTTATCGCTTCTTTAGTTATGGCGATGCAATGCTGGTGGATAAGCTCGACGCTTAATACTGATCAATCGACTAAATTATGGTTTAGTCGATTTTCTCAATAAAATGCTTTGTTAAAAGTCATTCATTCAAAATAATAAAACACAGCTAAATTCAGATTATAGACTTCTTAGTTTCTGAAATTTAATGCATAATTCAAACAAGACAGACCAATTATAATGAAACGATTATTTCCATGCCGATCGACACTGTACAACAAGCGCTACATATCAGGCGTAGAAAAAATGCGCAGGTTTTTCGCAATATTGCACGACTGTGGGATGTTGGACAGAAAGCGCATAGTGATCAAGCTTTGCTAGATGCCTTGCATCCTTGGCGTGACGATCACAGCCTGCGTTTTTTTAATGTCCTACCCTATTTATTAGCACTGATCAGTATTGGCACCTTGGTGTTTGGTTATTTTCTACATCCGCATATTCAATATATCTGGAGTCTACTCGGGGCATTTTTGACTGGTTTTCTGGCCTATCTGCTTTATGAACCACAAGAGCCATTAATGCGCGTCATCCATTATCTAGAAGAACGAATGACGGTATTGCGCTATGGTTTGCAGTTTCAGCAATTGCCGGCTTATTTACCGATTCAAGCACAGCCACTTATAGTCATCAGCAAGTTAAAGCAACATTTCCCCCTATTTAATCGCGGCAATGAATCTAACGAAATTACCCAATACGCGTCGACCACATGGCATGATGGCAACACAGAACATCAGGTTCTACTGTTTCAGTATCACTATGTCAGTGAAATGCCGATCCTGCAGGATCAAAGCAGCGATAAAAAAATCGTTAAAGAAATCCATAAAGATTTGTGGGGCGCGTTTATTTTTCAAATGCCAGCCTTAGGGATTGCCGTCAGCAATCAACGCTCTCGTTTTTTTGAACCTTATACCAGCTCATGGCAAAGCAGCGATATTTTGATTAACCAAGAATTGAATATTTTTGGCTTAGACCAACACCGACTCGCAAAAGAAGTAAGCCCTAGCCTGACCTTAAAGTTACATGATTTTTTTCAACATTTTACAGGTGATTTAATTTATCATCATGAGGAGCAAATCATGTGTTACGTCGGCGAACAAAATCTTTTCCAAACCGCCAGTAAACGCAGTGACATTCAGGATATTCCAGCATTACGTGGACATTTAAGAACCATGACCATGCCGCAATATCATAAGTTTCAACAATTGATGCTGAATTTAATTCGCTAATCATTGAGCAATAACAATAAGGGGAATGGCGATGACAGGTTTACTGATCTTCTTGGGAATTTTTGTCGCACTGATCGTGTGGGGTATTTCAATCCGCAATAATATCGTACGGTATTTTAATGCCACCAAACGCGCATGGTCAGAAGTGGCTAACTTCGAACGTCAGAAAGTAAAGACCTTGGAAGCATTGGAAGCAACACTAGATCAATATACTCAGTTCGAAAAATCCACCTTGGAAAAAGTCACTGAGTTACGTCAACAGATTCTCAATCTAAATGTGAATGACACGGATATTTCACAGTTACAACAGATTGAGAAAATGAGTAAGGAACTGATTCGTAGCTTAAATGTGGTGGTCGAAAATTATCCTGAACTGAAAGCCGATGCGCTGTATAGCAAGATGATGGATGATATTCAGGAGCAAAACGAAAATGTCGGTGCAGCCATCACTATTTTTAACCGCAACGTGGAATTATTTAATAACCAAATCGAAGTGTTCCCGAATAATCTGATCAATACGCTGACTTTATCCAAGAAAGCCATTCGCCCATTTAAGGATAATCTGGCGACTGAAAATTTTGACTATAAGCCGAATTTTTAGTGCCTTAGCGCCGATCACTATAGTCTATTTTATAAGCGGAAAAGCATTCAATTTGATGCTTTAAATTTACGATCTAACCCCCTAAATCCTCCTCCCTTGCGCTGCGATAACCGCAGCTCACCTTTAAAAAAGGAGGGAGCATTTGAGTTTATCGTCAGATAATATCGCCTTTTATCCCCCTCTTTTTAAAGAGGGGTTAGGGGAGATTATTATTTTTTGGTTATAGCTACATTTAGTAGTAGAACTACACGCCATAATCGGGGAAAATAGCCGCTTTCGATCAGCGAACTGTTTTTTCGCCTCCTTGCGCTGCAATCAAAGTAGCACTTCGATCTTGCTCAGGTTATTACATGAAATTTGAAAAATTAGGCCAGTCGGGGCGCGCCCGTCGTGGTCGACTTACTTTAGAACATGGTGTGGTTGAAACCCCTGTGTTTATGCCAGTGGGTACTTATGGTACGGTTAAAGGCATGCTCCCGCGTGACATTGAAGAAATTCAGGCACAAATTATCTTAGGAAATACCTTCCACCTTTACCTACGTCCAGGCTTGGAAGTGATTAAAGAGCATGGCGGTCTGCATGAGTTTATCCAATGGGATAAACCAATTTTGACTGACTCTGGCGGTTTCCAAGTGTTTAGCTTGGGCGCAATGCGTAAAATCAAAGAAGAAGGTGTGACCTTCCGCTCTCCGATTGATGGTTCAAAGGTGTTCTTGTCTCCAGAAATTTCAATGGAGATCCAACATGTACTGAACTCAGATATCGTGATGATTTTTGATGAATGTACCCCTTACCCTGCCACCCATGAAGAAGCGCAAAAATCATTGCAGCTTTCTTTACGCTGGGCGAAACGTTGTAAAACTCACCACCATGATGCGCTTAACAATAAAAATGCCTTATTCGGCATTATTCAAGGTGGCATGTACGAAGACCTGCGTGACGAGTCACTCAAAGGCTTGTTAGAAGTTGGTTTTGATGGTTATGCGATTGGCGGTCTTTCGGTCGGCGAACCGAAAGAAGAAATGATCAAGGTGCTTGATTATTTACCTAACAAAATGCCGCAAGACAAACCGCGTTACTTAATGGGTGTCGGTAAACCAGAGGATATCGTGGAAGCGGTTCGCCGTGGTGTCGATATGTTTGACTGTGTGATGCCAACCCGTAATGCCCGTAATGGTCATTATTTTGTTACCGATGGCCTAGTCAGAATCCGTAATAGTAAATATCGCCATGATAAAGGGCCTTTAGACCCACATTGTGATTGCTACACTTGTAAAAACTTTACTCGTGCCTATTTATATCATTTAGAGAAGTGTGGTGAGATGCTGGCATCAATGCTTGGCACCATCCACAACTTACGTTACTACCAACGCCTGACGCAAGGTATGCGTGATGCATTGGATAATGGCACATTTGATGAATACGTTCAGGACTTTTATGCCCGTCGTGGATTAGAAGTTCCAGCATGTCCAGAAGACTAAGCGGAACGATTTGCATCAAGATTTGCGCCTGATCGCAAGACAAGGTACATTGCAAAACGAATTGGAATTTATTGTTAATTTTTTGCCTTTTAATTTTAGGAAATCGAAATGAGTTTTTTCATCTCTACTGCTCACGCGGCTCCTGCTGCGACACAAGGTCCAAGCCTCATGGCAAACTTATTGATGATCGCGGTATTCATCGCAATCTTCTATTTCTTGATCTGGAGACCTCAGGCAAAACGTGCTAAAGAACATCGTTCTTTAATCGAAAGCTTGGGTGTAGGCAGCGAAATCGTGTTTGCTGGTGGTTTAATGGGGAGAATTACCAAGCTTGAAGGTGACTTTGCAGTAGTTGAACTCACTCGCGGTGTTGAGGTAAAAATCCAACGTGCGAGTGTCATTTCAGTATTACCTGAAGGCACATTAAATAACCTTTAATCATAAAATAGTCGTGCCTCAGCACGACTTTTTCATTTAAGAAGAAAGCGAATGCGTTACCCTGCATGGAAATATTTACTGATCCTTGTGGTACTTGTGATCAGTACGTTATATGCACTTCCAAGTCTGTATCCAGATGAACCTGCTGTCCAAATTTCTGGGGCAAAAGCAGGCACCAAAATTGATCAGACGATCGTGCAAAAAGCTGAGCAGATTTTAAAAACTGCCGACATTAGCAGTCACGACAATAGCTTTACCAATAACGCGGCATTATTACGTTTAAGCTCTTCTGAAGCGCAGTTAAAAGCCAAAGAAGTGTTACGCCGTGATTTAGGTGATGACTATGTAGTTGCCCTCAACCTTGCACCAACCACACCTGAGTGGTTGCAAAAAATTGGGGCGAAACCGATGAAACTCGGTTTAGACTTACGTGGCGGTGTACACTTCTTGCTCGAAGTCGACATGGATAAAGCAATTAGTCAGCGTATGGAAACATCAGCGACTGATTTGCGTCGTCAATTCCGTGATAACAAAATCAAATTTAACAACCTTGCTTTAAATAACAATACCATTACCGTCCAGTTTGCCAGCAATGCAGACCGTGATGCAGCGGCCGATTTTTTACGTCGTAATGGTAATGAATTTACTCAGCAAGCAGTTGCAACCTCATCTGGTGCAACCTTAAGACTGAATTATACCGACACTCGTCGTCAGGAAATTCAATCTTATGCAGTGAATCAAAACTTAACCACTTTACGTAACCGTATTAACGAACTCGGTGTGGCTGAAGCACTGGTACAAACTCAAGGTAGCAACCGTATTGTGGTTGAATTACCGGGTGTGCAAGATACCGCAGAAGCAAAGCGTGTCTTGGGTCGTACGGCGAACTTAGAGTTCCGTTTGGTCGCGGATAGTAATGATCAATATATTGACCCATATACAGGTAAATATAATGGTCAACCACTTCCTCCGGGGACTGAAGTCTTTGCTTATCAGTCTTTAGACAGTGGTCGTCAATTGCTGTTACAGCGTAACCGTATTTTGACCGGTGAACGTGTTCAAAACGCAAGTTCTGGCTTTAGCCAAGACTCTGGTGGTGCTGAAGTAAACATCACCCTAGACTCTTCTGGCGGTAAGTTGATGGCTGATGCGACACGTGGTGCTGTCGGCAAACGTATGGCCGTTTTGTTTATCGAGAATAAACAAAAGATCTCTTATGT
Organism: Acinetobacter sp. NIPH1876; assembly: GCF_022808535.1. Taxonomy (NCBI): domain Bacteria; kingdom Pseudomonadati; phylum Pseudomonadota; class Gammaproteobacteria; order Moraxellales; family Moraxellaceae; genus Acinetobacter; species Acinetobacter sp. NIPH1876. Next base: position 64,712 of record NZ_JALGBR010000016.1, on the reverse strand, counting down.
TGCTGATCCAAACACAGGGGTTCAAACTGAAGTTCGCACCCCATATACCGAATCTGTAGTGATCAACGCTGCGACGATCCAAGCGGTATTGGGTTCACAATTCCGTATTACCGGTCTAGATTCACCACAAGAAGCGGCTGAGCTTGCCTTGATGCTTCGTGCAGGTGCTTTGGCTGCGCCGATGTACTTCGTTGAAGAACGTGTCGTGGGTCCAAGTCTTGGTCAAGAAAACATTGATAAAGGTGTGTTATCGACCCAAATCGGTTTCTTACTGGTTGCGATTTGGATGATCGTGTTCTTCCGTCTATTCGGTTTAATCGCGAACTTTGCCTTGGTCTTCAACCTTGCCATGATCTTAACAGTAATGTCTTGGATTGGGGCTTCCCTCACCCTGCCGGGTATTGCAGGTATCGTGATTACCATTGGTATGGCGGTCGATGCCAACGTACTGATCTGTGAACGAATACGAGAGGAAATGCTCTGGGGCGCCTCGCCAAAACAGGCGATTGTTGCCGGTTATGATCGCGCCTATAACACCATTCTTGACTCGAACTTAACCACGTTCATTGTTGCGTTTATTTTATTCGCGATTGGTACAGGTCCGATCAAAGGCTTCGCAGTCACCTTGATGATTGGTATTATTTGTTCGATGTTTACTGCAATTACAGTAACCCGTGCAATCGTACAGCTCATTTATGGCAAACGCCGTAATTTGAACAAGTTGAGTATTTAAGGAGATTCACATGACTGATCTGACTCAACAAGACTCAAAGCAATACGGTCGCCCAGATGATCTAAAAATCATCCCATTCATGAAGATTGCCAAACCTGCGGCTATCTTCTCGATCCTGATTACCATTGCCAGTATCTTCTTTATCGTAACGAAAGGTCTCAATCTTGGTTTGGACTTTACCGGTGGTATCTCAGCTGAATTAAACTACAAGCAAGGGGTTCAACCTGCGCAAGTGGTTCAAGCACTTGATCGTGCAGGCTTTAAAGATGCTGTGGTACAAACATTAGGCAGTAGTACTGACCTCATCGTACGTATGCCAGTACAAGAAGACCTGAATGTTGAAGACCTGAGCAATAGCATCACCAAAGCGGTTCAATTACCGAACAACACCGTAGAAGTTCACAAAGTGGACTCTGTCGGTGGTGCAGTGGGTAATGAACTCTATGTCCGCTCTGCGGGTGCGGTTGCACTGGCATTGATCTTAATGTTGATCTACGTCACCGTTCGCTTTGAGTTTAAAATGGCAGTCGGCGCTGTAATGTCATTATTCCATGACATTATCATCATTTTTGGTGCCTTTGCGCTGTTCCAGTGGCCATTCGACTTAACCGTACTTGCGGCTGTACTTGCGGTGATTGGTTTCTCACTCAACGATAACATCGTTGTTTCAGACCGTATCCGTGAAAACTTCCGTAAGATTCGCGGTGCTACACCTCGTGAAATCGTAGATATCGCCTTAACAGAAACTTTACGTCGTACCATCCATACTTCGATGACCCTATTACTCGTGGTCCTTGCCATGATGTTCTTAGGCGGTGATGGCTTACACTGGTTCTCTATGGCAATGTTTGTCGGTATCTTTGTTGGTACCTACTCATCGATCTATATCGGTACAGCATACGCTTTATGGCGTGGTCTGAATCGTCAGGACTTTATTGTTCAAGTTAAACCTGAATTTGAAGAAGATCAGATTCCTTAAATCTGTTCTTCTTTAAATTGAAAATGCCAGCGAAATGCTGGCATTTTTGTATGAGCTGCAAAGAAAAATCATCTCCACACAGACGCGCATCATCTATCTATATTTTTATACGCAGTTGCACTGAATTATCCTTTTATTAAGGGATAATCATAATCTCCCCACTTACTGGTTTGAATGCCTAAACCATGTAAGCTTTCAATCAGCTTTACCGCAGCCCGAACCCCATCAATAATCGGAATGCCAAGCTCTAGACTGACCTGATCTGCCATCTCGGCCATGCCACCACAACCCAATACAATTGCACCAATCCCATCATGCATTTTAGCTTGCTGACAGCTTGCCAATAATTTTTCATAGGCAATTTGCTTATCATGTTCTAATGCCAATACGTGGAGATCTATGCATCGAATCTGTGCGCATTTTCGTTCAAACCCATATTGCTGCAATAAATGTTCAGCAATAATTTTGGTTCGAGCTAAGGTAGTCACAATCGAAAATTTTGTCGCCACCAAACTGGCCATGTGAAATGCAGCTTCGGCAATCCCAATCACTGGCGCCTGAGCCAATTCTCTAGCCGCATGCAAGGCTGGATCACCAAAGCAGGCGATAATATGCCCATCGACCTGTTGTGCTTTCCCTTGTTGAATTAACTCCAGCACTCCAATGGCAGACATTGCCTCATCATAATGCCCTTCAATTGAAGGAACACCATTCTTTGGAGACTGGGCTATAATTTGGGTATCTGCCGCGGCCACCCGACATGCAGCCTCAGCAATCGATGCGGTCATTTCGACACAGGTATTTGGATTAATGATCTGAATTCGAGTCGCGTTTCTCATTTCTGCACATTTTTAATTCAAAAAATAAGATTGATCATATTTCAATCCAACTGGTCTGAACAGTTAAAATCTAAAATTAAATATTAAAATATTTATAATCAACAAATTAATTAAATATTTAAAACAATGAAAAGAAACTGGCTTAATTTATGCATCACTGGTCTGAACAGTTGTTTATCTTGAAGACCCGTCATGAGCGATAACCCGAACTATAGTCCTAAACTCTCCAATGCAGATCTCATCCCTGCGCAACAAAATTGGACTTGGTACAACATCTTTTCCTTTTGGATGTCCGATGTGCATAGTATGGGCGGCTATGTGGTCGCAGCGAGCTTATTTTCACTCGGTCTTGCCAGCTGGCAAGTTCTGCTTGCCTTACTCATTGGTATCGTGATTGTTCAAGTTGCGGCGAACTTGGTCGCAAAGCCCAGTCAAATTTCAGGAGTTCCCTATGCCGTCATCTCTCGCCAAGCCTTCGGGATTTATGGGGCCTATATTCCTGCCTTAATTCGCGGCCTGATTGCAGTTTCATGGTACGGCATTCAAACATGGTTGGCATCCAATGCCCTGATGATGATTCTACTTAAGTTCTATCCAGCCTTACACCCGCTTACACTGACAGAGTTTGCAGGTCTAAGTACGATTGGCTGGATCTGTTTTGGTTTTATTTGGGCGATACAAGCATTGGTTTTCTGGAAAGGCATGGACACCATCAAGGTCTTCATCGATTGGGCAGGTCCAATGGTCTATGTGGTGATGTTAGCGCTGGCATTATGGTTGGTGTGGAAAGCAGGTTGGCATAATATTTCCCTTAATCTCAGTGATAAACAGCTCAGCGCCAATCAGCAGATCATGCAAACCATTGTGGCCATTGCATTGGTGGTGTCTTATTTCTCAGGTCCCTTACTCAACTTTGGTGATTTCTCCCGTTATGGCAAAGATATGCAACAAGTCAAAAAAGGGAACTTTTGGGGACTGCCGTTTAACTTTATTTTCTTTGCCATCATTGTGGTGATGATTGTTTCAGGTACCTTTAGTGTTTTTGGAAAAATGGTACATGATCCACTCGAAACGGTTGCCATGATCGATAACGGATTGGTGGTGGTGCTCGGTTTATTGACGGTATTAACCGCGACTATTGGCATTAATATTGTGGCGAATTTTGTTTCGGCAGGTTTTGATTTTTCTAATCTCGCGCCTCGTTTTCTTAATTTTCGCAGAGCAGGCATGATTGCAGCGATCGGTTCCATCTTTATCACCCCATGGAATTTATTTAACTCCCCAGAACTGATTCACTATACCCTTGATACTTTAGCGGCTTTTATCGGTCCACTGTTTGGTATTCTACTTGCTGACTTTTATCTGATTAACAAACAGAAAGTTCGGGTCGATGACTTATTTAGCGATCAACCCACAGCAGCCTATTACTATCAAAAAGGCATCAATAAAAAAGCGGTGATGAGTTTAGTGGCAGCAGTCAGTATCGGCCTGCTGTTGGTTCTTATTCCGAGTTTTCAGTTCTTGGCGCCCTTCAACTGGTTTATTGGCGTTATGCTTGGCAGCAGTTTTTACTATCGCCTCTCTCGGGAAAGTGTCGTTTTAAAAGCAAAGAGTATCCATCATCAGCAAAGCTTAAATCTTCCTCAAAACCATCAATGACTGCATTGATGGTGGTTGTTCTCTAATGCTGAATGATCTGAATTTTTGGAAACTGAAAACCTCGGCAAGACTGCTCTGCCCGCCATGCAATGGTGACCACGATTTTCTGGTTCAGGATAAAGTTCTGGTAAGCAAAAGTGCCAATCAATGGATGCGAACACATGCCGCCCTGATCAGAGGGATGCACCTGCGTATTCAAACTATTCAGGTCTAAACGAATACCAAGACCTGACGCTTTCAATACCGCCTCTTTGGTGGTCCAGACCCGCAGCCAATATTCTGGGTCCTGATCTTGCTGCAGCCAAGTTTGGTATTCTTCGGCATGAAAGGCATGTTGTGCCAAGGCATCAAAACGTACTTTCCGATCGAGTTCCTCGACATCAATCCCAAGATCTTTGACCCGTTCACTCATGGCCAAGGCATAATATTGCTGGCTATGGGTATGGTTAAAATGCAGTGCATGCGAACTTAAAAAGGGCTTACCATGTTCATGTTTGGAAAAACTGAGCGCCGCAACATCACTTTGCAGTCGTTGCGCCAACAGATGATTACGGTAGTCCCTGATTTGCTGTTTTTTATAATGGTTAAAGCTGCTTAAATCAGCAAAATCAGTTTTAGGCTTTTCAAGCAGTTGTGCCAATGCCTGAACATGGATTTCAATTTCACGTAGCGTCATTGGCTCAACCTGATCCAATCACTTAAAACTTCACAATATCGCCTTTCAGTGCAACGCTCGCCACTGCCATACCTTTATAGCATTGATAAGTGGTCGAATTTTGTGATTCATTCTTTTTAAAATAACTCACGATATTGGTCACTGCATTGGCACCACGCGCTTTTGCGGCTTTGTCTAACTGGATTAATGCCGAACGAAGCACCCAATCACATGACTTTTCAGCTGACTTACCAAAACCATTGGTTTTCTGATTGGTGACGATATCTTGTTCTAATACTTTTCCACCTGATTTGGTACCTTTAAGATAAAACTTGACCGTTCCATCGAGGGTTCCATCAGCAACTGCACGGTCTACCGCCGCTTTAAAATCCAGATTATGCACGGTATCTGCAGCTTGAACAGATGCAGCAAAACCAGCTGTTAATACAGTTGCTAAGAATAATTGTTTGATTGACATTATGATGCCCCTTGCTTGTTATGTTGTTCGTTTAAAAATAAGTGAGGTATTAATCCCACCAAAAGCGAAGTTATTACTCATCATGATATTGATCTCACTCGCCCTCACTTGCTGAGTAATATAATCTAAATCACCACATTGTGGATCAATTTCATCCAGATTCAAGGTTGGAATCAATTCCCCACGCTGCATCATTTCTATACCCAACCAAGCTTCAATTACCCCACACGCCCCCAAGGTATGCCCAAAATAACTCTTTAATGAGCTGATGGGTTTACGCCCTAAAATCCTTGCCGTAGCTTGGCTTTCAGCAATGTCACCTTGATCGGTTGAAGTACCATGCGCATTGACGTAGTCAATCTGGCTGGCATCCAGTTGGGCATCTTTCAATGCCATTTGCATGCATTGCCCCATTCGCTCACTATCAGGCTTGGTCACATGCTGCCCATCGGTATTGCTCGCATAGCCAATGATCTCGGCATAAATAGTCGCACCGCGTTGCTTGGCATGTTCATATTCTTCAAGAATCAAACAACCAGCACCTTCACCAATCACCAAACCATCTCGTCGTGTATCAAACGGTCGTGGTGATTTTTCAGGATGATCATTCATCCCACTGGTCGCCAATAAAACATCAAAAACGGCGGCACCTGCGGCACTCAGCTCTTCCGCCCCACCGGCCAACATCAAGGTTTGTTTACCGTACTTAATCGCTTCATAGGCCTGACCAATCGCCATTGAACCTGAGGTACATGCACTCGAGGTTGGCAAGGTAAGCCCTTTCAAGCCGAAATAAACGGTCATGTTCACAGCACTGGTATGCGACATCATGCGGATATAGGTGGTGGCATTGATCTTACTCATGTCTTGATCAATCAGCATATTGCCAAACTCGCGCACCGCATCCACACTGCCTGCAGATGAGCCAAAGGCCACGCCAGCCTCACCGCTGCTCAATATCTCATGACCGATTAAGCCTGCATCTTGCAAGGCATTCTCAGCACTGATGACCGACATTAACGCAACACGTCCCATGCCTCGTGTCACCTTACGGTTAAAATGCTTGGCGACTTGAAAATCTGTCACTGGGCCTGCAAGCTTGGTTCTTAAATCTGGATATTGCTCCCACTCGGACATATAGCAAATACCGCTTTTACCCGCATGGAATTGAGCAAAGATGTCATCAGCACTTTCACCCAGCGAGGTAATTCCTGCCATGCCTGTAACCACAACACGCTTCATCAAATCAGTCCTCCATTGACCGAAATCACCTGACGGGTAATATAAGATGCTTCATCTGAACAGAGAAACTTCACCACACCTGCCACTTCTTCCACCTGCCCCATGCGCTGCATTGGGATCATTTTTAATGCATGCTCTTTGACTTCATCGGTGACCATTTCCGTTTCAATCAGACCGGGTGCTACACAGTTCACCGTAATTTTGCGCTTGGCCAATTCCAAAGCCAATGCCTTGGTTGCCCCAATCAAGCCTGCTTTGGCTGCACTATAATTCACCTGCCCACGATTGCCCATAATGCCCGAGACCGACGAAAGCGTCACGATTCGGCCACCTTTGCGTAAATGGATCATTGGCATGATCAAGGGTTTAAGCACATTATAGAAACCGTCTAAAGAGGTCGAAATGACCTCATCCCAGTCCTGATCGGTTAAAGCTGGAAATGCACCGTCATGAGTAAGACCTGCATTCAGCACCACACCATAGAAAGCCCCATGCTGCTCAACATCTTGTTCTAATAGGCTTTTAACCAGTTCCCGTTCATTGACGTCAAATAATAAATAATGGCTGTTTTGCCCAAGCTTTTGAATCTGTTCAACCACTTGAGCTGCCTCAGCCTCACGTGAACGAGCATGAATGGTCACATCAAAGCCCGCCTGAGCCAATTGCAATGCGATTGCTTTACCAATGCCACGACTTGAACCCGTGACTAATATTCTTCTACTCATTGTTGTTCCTAAAACTATAATGCTAATGTCGATTGATCAGTCGGTTCATAAACACTGAGTAAGGCACTGATCACCTGCTCAGCCCCATCAATCTCGCAAGAAAACTGCCCCAGACCTTCATGCAGATATTGCTGCTCGACCCGAATCCTCAAGGTCTGTCCAAGCGCAAAATACGCAAAGGGTAACTGCAGCTTGCGTGTCCCCAACAAAAAACCCAGTTTCGGTGCTTGCTGTAGTTGTTGCCCCATCCAACCTGAATAGGCACTAATAGTTTGCGCCATAATTTCAATACTTGCCCAAGTCGGCAAACCCTCTGCCTCACAGAACATTAATTCAGGACGAATGGTCAATTCGGCAATGGCATAACCGTCTTTGACTTCTAGCAAATGATCAATAAAGACCATAGGTTGTTCATGTGGAATATATTCACTCGCATCTAATTTCATTTAGTGCTGTACTCCAAATAACAAACTGATATTGCTGCCACCAAAGGCAAAAGAATTACTCAACACATAGCGAATGTTCTCTGTCTGCCGAGCATCTGTTACATAGTTTTGATCCGCAAGCTCAGGATCAATCTCAACCAGTTGATGTAAGGGTAAGCCGCTTTGATCTTTTAATAGCTGGGTACAAATAAAAGCCTCTATCGCGCCTGCCGCTCCCAAACAATGTCCGGTTTTATGCTTGGTACTACTTAAGGGCACATTCAAGCCTTGGAAAACTTGTCGAACAGCTTTGATTTCCATCGCATCATTTTGCGGTGTGGCAGTTCCATGCAAATTGATATACCCTACCTCTTTCGCTGTTATCGCTGCACTGTCCAAGGCGCGCTGCATCGCGATCGCTGCACCCAAACCTTCAGGGTGCGGCGCAGAAATATGCCATGCATCCATCGATTCACCCACACCATATAACATGATCGGTGCAGAGGCTTTGGTCAGCAAAAATAAAGCTGCGGCTTCGCCAATATTAATACCATCTCGATTGATGCCACAGGGTTGGCAAATATCTGCTGATAAACTTTCCAAACTATTAAAACCATTTAAGGTCAGTTGGCATAAGGTATCGACGCCGCCAACCAATACCGCATCAGCCAAACCAGCCTGAATTAAACGTTGTCCTGCGGCAAAGGCCTTGGCACTGGAAGAACAGGCTGTCGAAATGGTATAAGCCGCCCCTCGCCAACCGAGATAGCCTTGTAAAGCTTTGGCTAGACAACCCATTTCTTGCGGTTGATGCATAATTTCAATGGTGTCATTTCCATCAAAATGTTGTTTCAGTAAAAGCTCACTGTCGGATATTCCCGAAGTCGAGGTGCCCATCACAATACTTAAACGGGTTAGATCAATATCGGCGATCTGCTGTTGAAGTTCAGTCTCAATTTTTTGCAGCGCAGTCAAGGCAAAACGTAGATTCCGCGAATCAAATGTCTTTAAAGATTCTGGTACTGTTTCAATTAAGGCATCTGCATAACGCCCCACCCAAACTGGACGATCAGCTAAAAATCCTGTTTCCAGTGTCTGGGTATTGTCAGTAGTCGTTAAACCTTCACGGATGTGCTGAATATCCTGACCTAATGCAGACAGCCCGACACTGATGGGAATACCGACTGCTTGCAACTGAGATAAAGATTGGCTCATGGCTGCACTCCTTGCGCAGATTGATTGCCATTCAGGGTATTTTCAATCGGGCTCAGGGTCATGCGGTACGGTACCTGCAGATTATCAAGCTCAATGCTATTGTCTTGCGCTTGAATTGCTAATACTGCCTTTTCAGCAATAAAAACTTGCTGCTGCGTTGCTGTTTGTTGTACCCGAACAGACTGTTGTCCTAACTGAGCAAACTGAGGATAGGTTGCGAATAACAGATCTCGAACCACAAACTCAAAAGGCAGTAGGCGCATCTGGTCAATGCGTTGCTGTACCTTGACCTGCTGTCCATCAAATTGCAATTGAAACAACGGCTGTCCAGTTAAACCTAAAGCAACCAAGCTAAGCTGCTGACCTTGCTGTTGTTGATACAGCAAGAAGCTAAAGCTTTTATCCTTCCACTGCACTTCAACTTGATCTTGCCGTTGATATTGCTGTGCTGACCAATGGCTGCTTTTCAGTCCCTGTGCATGGGGCGTCAGTTGACAGCCACTCAACAGCAACATGCTACAGCATAATATGTTGATCCAGATCCGTTGCATATTAAACCTCTAAGGCTTTCTCTTGCGCGCCGCCTTCACGGCAGTACTCGGCCAAGGTACTTAAACGGCGTTTGGCATTTTTATGAATCGGATTTTGATCATCCCATGCATAACCTGCCAGTAATGATGAAACCATCCGACGAATGTTGTCATTTTGATTACTTGCGAATACCACATCCTGAAACTCGCCTTCGTACCAAGACTCGACATAAGCACGAAACACTTTAATCCCTTTACGCAGCGGTAATTCGTACTCCTGCATCCAATCCACCTGTTCACCTTGCAACACTCGATCAACTAAAGGAATTGCCAGACTGGAAGATTTTAATGCAATGGTCACTCCCGATGAAAATACAGGATCGAGAAACTCACCTGCATTGCCGAGCAAGGCATAATTCCGACCAGCCAAATGTTTAACATTTGCAGAATAACCCACCAAGGTACGTACAGGCGTATCAAATTTCGCCTGTGCTAAGACCTGAGATAATGCAGCATCATCTGCCAGAATCCGTTTCAATAAAATGTCTGGTTCATTCTGAGCGGCATCTTCAACCTGATAATAATCAAAGAAATCCTGCTCTGCCACCACACCAAAGGAAGCACGACCATCGGCAAAAGGAATCAGCCAATACCAAGCACGACGGTCTTTTTCATGCACAGTAATTAAAATTTTGTCACGGTCAAAATCAGCACGATCACCAATCCCATCTTCAATATGGGTAAACAAGGCACGACGCACTGGGAAATTGGATGGGCTTTCTAAATCTAGAAACTTCGGTAAAATACGGCCAAAACCACTGGCATCCAATAAAAACTTGGCTTGAATCTGATAGCGCTGCTGTGCCTCATCTAGCACGGTTAAAACTGGGTATTCCACCTCAACATCGATCGCAACAACTTCATGTCCAAAACGAATATCTGCGCCATATTGCTGCGCTTGTTGAGCCAGTAAGTGATCGAAATCAGCTCGGCGAACTTGCCAAGTGGTGCCAGGCCCCGCACTGAATTTTTCAGTGAAATCATAATGGCTACGTTTTTCACCACACAAAAATGCCGCACCATTTTTAAACTGGAATGCGCGGGATTGAACATGTTCCCGTACAGTTTCTAATAAGCCTGCTTCTTCTAGAAACACCATGCACTGTGGCAACAAAGACTCACCAATCGAAAAGCGCGGAAAATATTGTTTTTCAATCACCGTGACCGCATAACCTTTTTGACGAAGCAAGGCTGCGGCTGAACTGCCAGAAGGTCCAGCACCAATAATTACCACATCGGCTGTTTGTATCATCATTGCCCCCAAAAAATTAAAATTTTTAATGCTCTTCTAAATTCACAATATGGTGCTGATCAGCTGGTGTAAGCAAAGTTGCATAAACAAATGAAAAGATCACACCCAATAAAACGGTTAGACCGAAGCAATGAATCGCATAAGTATGACTCAATGATAAGAGTCCAAAGCCCAATAAGGTCGACATCATACACAAAAACAGCGCCATGCCAACCACCTGTGGATGGTCATGTCCATGCCGATAGAAAATCGCATAATCCACACCAATGCCAATGATCAAGAAGGTTCCCATAATACTGAACAAGTTAATTTCCACACCCAACCATGCCTGTACCGCAAAGGTACTGATCAGCGCCAAAGTCACAGGCAAAACCAGCGGCATAATCGAACGCCTGCCATAGACTAAGCCCAAACCCAGCGCCAATCCCAATAAGGCATAGATCAATAAATGCTGCGCTTGCTGACGATGCTGTGCAAACGCGCTAGACAGTGTGCTGACAGGTTGCTGGAAATCAATCTGTGCGGATTGCAATTGCTGTAATCGCTTCGCCTGTTTAACCCCACGGACCATGACCAGACGCTCGGTAGGACTGAGCTGTAAAAATGCCAAGGGATGTTGTTGAAACACCTGTTCTGTGAGTAAAGGTTGCTGCTGCAATTGTTGTTGCCATTGCAGTAGATCCGCAAAATTCAACCCCATACTTTCCGCATACTTTTTCAATGCTGTTGCAGGAATCTGCTGAAGTAGTTGCACATTTTGTTGCTGCTGAGCCAAAGGCGGAATCCATTGTCCCAAAGCTTGAAAACCGTCAATCTGCCCCTGAGTTTGCAATTGCTGCAATTGATCAATCAATTGTGCTTCCTGCTGCTCAAGCTCAGCACTGGAGTGTGCACGCACAACAAAATAATCACTGCTTTGCTGCTGGGCAAACAAGGAACGAATATATTGATCTTCCTGTTTCAGCTTGGCATCCATACTTTGCAAGTTTCGAATATCATCATTGGATTGCAAAGCAAATAGGCTGCCTCCTCCAATCAGCAAGATACTTAAAATAAAGCCATAACGTAGTTTTTGATGTTGCTGAAACCATTGTCTGGCCATTCCAATCCAAGCTAAGCGTCGAATTGCAGCTTGTGCATTCAGCGGAGCTAAGCGTGGTAGGAGCAACACACTGGTGATCCAGGCAGCGACCAAACCGACGATTGAAAACACCGCAATTTGCCTAAAAGCTGGAAACGGCGTAAAGCTCAGAAAAATATAGGCCACAACCGTGGTCATTAAGCCCATAAATAAGCTTGGCAACAGCGGTCTAAGAATCCTAAATCCATCCAGTTTACGATGCTGCGATTGCATTGCCATAAAATAGAAAGAGAAATCGACACACACCCCGATCAGACTGGCACCAAAGACCAAGGTCATCAGATGAATTTCGCCAAACACCAGATGTGTCACCGCAAATGCCAGTAAGCTCCCCGTCGACACCGCGATAAATTCAGTCATGAGTGGCCGGAATGAACGGAAGCCAAACCAAACCAACAGGATCAAGCCCAAGGTCGAACCGAGGCCAATGGTTGAAATTTCCTGCTTGGCCGACTGAGTTCCATAATTAGAAAATAAAATGGTCCCCGTCCAATGAGATTGAACCTGCAACTTGTTCAGCTCAGGCTGCAACTGTTCAATCCAAGCGCTGACCTGTTCCTGATAATCAATGTTATAAGGACTCTGTTTTAATTGCAGAACCAATAAGCGTGAGGTCTTTTGCTCATCATGAATGGTTGCAAAACCATCTTCCAGCTCTACATTGCTTGAAAGCTGATTGGCCACACTCAACATATAGCGTGGAAACAGCAATAAAGGGTCTTGCTGTAATGAGGTCGCGGTAATCGGCATCCCGACACTCATTAACTGCATCAGGCTTTGTTCGGTCAGTGCCTCATAATCCTGCTGTTGCAAAAACTGTCGGTCTTGTTGATTCAGCAAACCTGCCCGATGTTGATATAGCTGTTTGGAAAACTGTGCTAAATCCAACTGTGGTCGAAGCGGTTGCCACAGGTCACTGTGTAGTAACTTCTGTTGAAACAACTGAGTGGCTTGCGCTAAGGCCTGTTGATCCTGACTTTCTAAAACAACAAAGACTTTTTCATTGAGCTGATCACTCATATATTGCTGTGTTTTAGCAAGCTCAGGATTTTTTTGCGTTTCAGGCAGCAAAGCAAAAATATTGGTCTGGATATGGATCTCTTTTTTGACCCATGCCACTGCCAGCGCAAGTCCAACAATGGTTAAAAGAACTAACCAGATGGCAGTAAATTTATTTTGCCAATTGGAAAAGCGCATCTTCAGCAGCCGTCAGTTGATTCGGTTGAGTGGTTTGATTACGGAATAAAATCGTGGTGCTATTATTGGCCTGTTCTTGAATCACAATCTTATTCACATACTGTTGTCCTTGCGCATCAATTCTCAGGAACAACTTTTTAAATAGCGCTGATTTAGGTGTTAACGCGATATTCCATCCTGTCGGGCTGTAATTGGCGGATAACACATTAAAATTCTTCGCCAAAGCTTTATCATCACCCGACATCAGTTGCAAAAATAAGGTCGCAACCGAACTATAAGGCGATTGGTCAATCTGGATCTGGCTATAGGTTCGTTGTGTTTTCTGGATGAGTTTCTTTTGGGTTACGATCAAATCTGCTTGCACAGGTCGTTTAATTTGCCAAAGTACACCATTTGATTTCGCAAAGGTCAGTGTGCCATTGGAAACAAAAGTCTTGTTTAAACTTGCCAACTTTTTTTGCTGTTCAAAATCGGCGCGAATGAGTTCACTTTTAGCAAGCTGATTAAAAATTGTCGAGACCTGATCCGCATGTGCCGATACGGAAACACTCAAGCTAAACAATACACTAACAACACTGAGTAATAACCAGCAAGCACGCTGTTGCATCAATGCAACAAGGCGATTGAGATTCAAAAAACCAGAATTAACCATGCGGGTGCTCCTTAAACGCATCCCATGCATTTAAACAATCCAATAAAATTTGCGGTGACTGGAAACACATTTCTCGGGTCTCCATATTCACAGCCACTTGCGTGGTATAGCCTTTGGTTAAACGTCGTCCAGTGTTCGCATCAAGAATCAGATATTCAATTTTTAAACGGTTTTCCCATTCTTTTAAAATCGCACGAACTTTAATTTTCTGTTCAAACTCAATCCCCTGCACATAACGCACATGGCTTTCAATCACAGGCCACGCATAGCCCGATGCTCTCATCTGGTTATAGTTATAATTAAACTGTTCCAATAACTTACAACGTGCAATTTCGAAATACTTTAAATAATGCCCATGCCAGACCACATTCATGGTATCGACATCATGAAACGGGATTTCAATGATTACATCTGCCTGCATCTGTCGCTCCTAGACCTGTTGCTGGAATTGATTGAACAATTCAAAGTTGTCGAAACGATCAATAATCTGTTGTAGTTCAGTTTGTAAAGGACGATCTTCTTGCAGTAAGGCAAAACTTTGTAAGGTCCACTCAACAAAAGCTTTTAAAGGCGGGCTTAATTGAGATTCAACACCTTTCAAATGCACGGCCTGTACACTGGCACAGCATAAGGCCGCCAAAACCTGCTGCGTCAAGGTAATGACCCGAGTCGCATCTCGGGCGGCAATGGTCCCCATACTGACTTTGTCTTGGTTATGGCATTCGGTCGAACGAGAGAAAATAGACGCGGCCAAGGTATGTTTCAGGGCTTCAGCGGTCCAAGCCGAAACCCCAATTTGTACCGCTTTAAAACCATGATTCAAAGGCAGGCGCTCGGCACTGGCACCCGTTAAATTGCGTGCTAAACCATGATTCATTTTATGGTCGACCAGCTGTGCAATTTGTCGGTCCATCAAGTCGGCAATATTGGCGATCATAATCTTCAAACTGTCCATGGCTTGTGCAATATGCCCGCCATAGAAATGACCACCATGCAGTACCCGCAAATTCACAGGATCAATCAGCGGATTATCATTGCTGGAATTTAATTCATTTTCGATAAATTGACGCAACCATGTTTTTGAATCTTCAAACACACCAATAATATGCGGCGCACAGCGTAAAGAATAACGATCTTGTAAACGTGGACTTTGGTGTGCTGTCTGCACTTCACTGTTTAGCCATTCACGTAATTGCTGGGCAATCTGTTGCTGACCTTGATGCGGTTTTTGGGCAAATAAGACTTCATCAAAATGACTTGGATTACCTTCTAAGGCCAACACATTCAAAGCGGTAATCAAGGTACTGGCCAATGCCACCTGCTCTGCTTTTTTATAGTTTAAGCAGGCAATCGCCGTCATCACCGCGGTACCATTCATCAGTGCCAAGCCTTCTTTCGGGCGTAACACCAAGGCGTCCAAGCCTTGCTCTGCATAGACTTGTGCAATCGGCACAATCTTGCCTTGTGCATAGACATCACGCTCACCAACCAAAGCACCTGCAATATAGGACAGAGGCGTCAGATCACCACTTGCCCCGACAGAGCCTTCCGATGGAATCACTGGAATAATGTTTTCATTCAGCATCCAGACCAGACGCTCCAGCAAGGCCAAAGACACCCCCGAATAACCTCGTGCAAGTGAACAAAGACGAGTCACCACTACCGCACGGGCAGTGATCAAATCCAGATTTTCACCGAGACCGCAGCCATGAAAACGAGACAGATGCAAAGGCAATTCATTGACTTGATGCATCGGAATTTCAACCAGACATGAATCCCCATAGCCTGTGGTAACGCCGTAGATCACGCCTTCATCCAGCAACAACTGATCCAGAAAATCTGCACCGCGCTGAATCAATTCACGCCAAGCTGTTGCTGTCGGTAAAGCCACTTGACGCTGTTGTCGAGCAACCGCCACCACATCTTCAATACTGAGTGGCTGCTCACCGACAATCAGAACCGGCTTGAGCATTGCTTCACTTTGACTTGCATTCACGTTATTTTGTCCAAAACTGATAAAAATTAAACCATTGATACGGTGCCCGTAAGCAATGTTGTTCTAATACGGCGACATAGGATTGGGTGATCTGCTGCATGCTGCTTAATCGGGTTTTACGCGGTAAATCCACTTGCTTGGCAATCGCATGAATATGCACCTGAAACTTCTGCTGGACGCGATAACAAAATACGGCTAGCACCGGAACTTTGAGTAAATTGGCCAAAATCCATGCCCCTTGTGGTAATGCAGCCTCATGTCCCAAAAACTGGATGCTTTGCACTCGATCCGACTGCACAGGAATCCGATCCGCCGCCACGATCACCCACTCCCCCTGCTCCATCTTTTCCTGTAACAGCATCGCTGTTTCAATGCCAAGTTCATCCACTGCAATTAAATTGACATCAGCCTTATCATTAATTTTTTTTAAAAACTGATTAAATTGTGAGGCATGCTTTTGATATACCAGTACATTAATTTTTTGTGGGTGCTCTGACTTTATCGCCCGCAGTAGCTCAATATTGCCAAAGTGCGACACCACAATAATCGCGCCTTTTTGGTAGTGTTGCTGGAAGTGCTGATGCCCAAACAATTGCAGTTTTTGCTCAGGAATATGCCCTAACCAGCCCTCAATTTTATCCAGAATACACTCACCAAACTGCATGAAATGCGTATAGCTATTCATCCAGTTCGGCATTGCTGTAAACGGTGACTGAGACCCTGCAAATTGATGCAAACGCTGTAAATATTGTAAAGAAGCCTGTCGAGCTGTTACCGCAAACAGCCAATACCACATAATAATAAAATACAGTACCACACGGCATAACCAACGTCCGCCACAGCGATAAAATCCAAGCATCAGCATCAGCGGCAACAGTCCGCCTCGTTCCTTAATTTGATGCCATGTATCCTGCGAAGTTTGCGGTGTCGTCATCAGTCCACCTTAAACTTATGCCAAATCAGTTTTGGAAAGCGCAGCAGCATCCCTGCAAATAATCGAGCATGTGCCTGACTTAAGCCCAGATTATCACGCCACACATTAAAATGTGACACACCATGTTCAGGATAAATTACCCGTGTAGGCACATTCACAAAAGGGGTATCTTCCCATTTTAAGCGGACCAAAATTTCACTATCAAAACCCATTCGAGGTTGGAATTGAGCAGAATTGAGTACAGCTATGGTTTTCGCCAAGGGATAGACTCGGAAACCGCACATACTGTCTTTAATTTCGAAAGACAAGCTGTTTAACCAGACCCAGAAATGTGTGACATAACGTCCATACAGACGCTTTTTCGGCACTGAATCATCAAAGATCGGCTGACCAATCACCATTGCTTGGGGATGTTGCTGCGACTGCTCGATAAATTTCGGAACATCCTCCCAGCAATGCTGACCATCCGCATCTAGTTGCAGTGCATGTGTCATTCCTAACTGAAAAGCATGTTGCAGCCCAGTCATGACCGCTTGCCCCTTGCCTTGGTTGGTCTGATGTTCCACTAAATCAACCAATGGATGCTGTTGTACCAGTTGATGCAGAATTGCCGTACATTCGGCATCACTACCATCATTGACGAGAATAATCGGACATTGAAATTGTTCCAGATACTCAACAAGATCAGCAAGATAGTGCGGATGGTTATACACAGGAATAACAATGCCATAGTTCAACATCAGCGGACTCCTAGACCTGTTCAAGCGCAAACAATAAACGCCCTGATGCCAAGACCTGTTGCTCTGAGGTGATTTCAAAACTGATTTTATGTAATTTACGGCTTAATTTTAATTGCACCACCGCATAAGGACGAATCAGGTTTTGAAACTTCAATTGCTCAAACCCCTGACACCACTGTAAATCAGACCAACTATTCTTGGCAAACTGCTGAATAAAGCCAATCTGTCCCACACCCGGATAAATCGGTTGGGTTGGGAAATGTCCCTTAAAACATTCCAGTTCAGCAGGAAACTCAAGGCTGAAATACTGCTCATCCTGTTGTTGCCATTGCGATAACACGACAGGCTGTAACATTGGGCTAAATAATGCTTTTAAATAATTTTTATCCCGTTTTGACTGGGTATTTTGCGGAATCTGACTCAAAAAACGCCACTGTCGAGGAATGGCAATGCTTTCCAGCTGAAACTGTAACTGCTGCTTCAACTGTTTGACAAAAGCGGCTTTACCTATCGTCATTAATTGCTGTTGAGCCTCGGCACTGAGCACCACAATCGCCGCTAGAATTTGTCGATGCTGATGTTCAAGTAAGAGTGTGTGGCTTTGCTCTACTTCCTGCAAGGTATTCAAACTGTGCTCAATCGCATCCAGACTCAAGCGCTTTTCTTCCAACTTGATAATGCGGTCCAAGCGACCTAAAAGTTTGAATTGCTTATGGTCGATATCGATCCACTCCGCAGCATCGCCCGTGATAATCCAGCCGGACTCACCTGCATGGTTACTTTGCACCATGAGTTGGGTGTTTGCAGCAATCTGAATCTCAACATTATTAAAAGCTGTCCATGCCGCATCATCATATTGACGATGTGCAATGCCTCCGGTTTCTGAGCTCCCGAGTACTTCAACAATCGGAACATTCAAATGTGGTCGGACACCTGCATCTAATTTGCCACCCGAACTGAACACTAGTTCACACTGCTGCAAGACCAGATCCTGCGCCCAGCGTTTCAATAAAGCAGGACTGGAAATCAGATAGTTGCTCCACCCTTGTTGGGCTAAACGCTGTTGAGCCTGAATGACATCTTCAGGAAAAGCCAATTGCGGATTAAAAAAATGGCGTCCTGTTGCGAGTGGTAAAAGCAGTTTGAACAGTAATCCATAAATATGCTGGTGACTGACTGTTGCAATAGCAACGCTTTTCTGCTTGAACTGAAAACTACTGGCTAAGCCAATCACTTCATTGAGCAGTTGCTTCAAAGTACGTTCAATCTTTTTCGGTTCACCAGTTGAACCTGAGGTAAAGAATATGATCTCAGCCTGATTTAAAAAATCATCATCTTGTATACGAATCAGTTGCGAAAAGCTTTCGTCTACATTCACAGTCGCAGCAACAGGTTGACGGCTCAGAAAGTAAATCTGTTGCTGGGCCAATTGTTGTTCTAAATCTCGAACACGATTGGGAGGTAAAATGATTTTTTTATTGGCCAATAAGCCTGCAAAAAATAATAGCAAAAACTGGGAACTATCTTGTTCCCACAATGCCCAAGTCTCTTGGCTCAATCCCCTGATTGCGGCGGCTTGTTCAGCGACGTCTTGCCAAAAATCGGCATAAGAAATTGTTTTTAATTCAGAGCTAATACACAACGCATTCGCTGAATCAGCATCATTATAAAAAGAAATAGGCATAATATTTTAAGGGGCCGTTTGATTTAAACGTTGATGTTTTTTTCGCAAGATGTACTCACCGAGAAATAAGATTCCCATCAATAGGTAAGACACAAAGCCGTTATAAATGATCCAATATTTCATGGGTGCAAATACCGTTGCCAGTGCAATCATGGCATTTATTGCAAAGAAGAAGCACCAAACCACAGTGACTTTCCGTGTCCATACTACACCAGAGGCTGGCAGATCAGGCTCAACCAGACGCGCAAAACGCTCAATCATGGACGGTGGTCGATACAGTGTCAGTGCAAAAATGATCAACGCACCAAGACTCATACCCACAGGATAAAGCTTGAGCCAAGCATGATCTTTTAAAATCAGGCTCAATCCACCACAAATAATGGCTAAACCAGTCAGTGGTAACATCAAATCTCTTTTGGCGCTCAGCAAGCGACTCACACCCAAAACGATCAGTAAAATACTGACCCAGATGAACTGTCCATGCGACAGGCTCCATCCAACAATAAAGGGGTACAACACAAAAAAAGTGATCAATCCCCCTCTAATGAGATGTCTCATTCAGCGGTCATGTTCTGAATGACAGCAACAACATCTTGTACGGTTCTGACTGCTTTAAAATCTTCAGGCTTGACTTGTTTACCAGTCAGTTCTTTAATTTTAACCACCAGATCGACAGCATCAATACTGTCTACATCGAGATCTTCATATAAATTGGAATCAAGTTGGATATCATCAGGTTCAATTTCGAATAAATCCTGCATCCACTCTCTTAACTTTGCCAGCACCTGTTCTTGAGTTAACATTGATCTACTCCTTAACCTGCTTGCTGAGCTTCAACCAAAGCCACTAAACTTTGAACTGATTTAAAATGTTGTTTGGTTTCATCTGATTCTGCATTCAAATGAATGTTATAGCGTTTTTTCAATGCCAAGCCCAACTCAAGCGCATCAATTGAGTCTAAGCCCAAACCCTCACCAAACAATGGTGCTTCAGTTTCAATATCACTAATGCCAATATCCTCAAGCGCGAGAACATCAATAATCATTTGCTTTAATTCATCAGCAAGATTGCTCATTTTTCGATAACTCATTATTAAAAATTTGATAAAAACCTTGATTCAACTGACGCACCTGTTTCGGTGATACGTCTGAATCTGCCAAGATATCTTGGACTTCAATTGCATCCAGTACCTTAATCTCGATATGAAAAGGCTGTGCGGGCACATGATACCATTTTTCATTTTTGGTTAAGGTCGAGGGTGTACATCTAATCAAAACTGGACGTACCGGCACATTGGCACGAATCGCAATATTTGCAGCGCCGCGTT
Organism: Acinetobacter sp. NIPH1876; assembly: GCF_022808535.1. Lineage (NCBI taxonomy): Bacteria > Pseudomonadati > Pseudomonadota > Gammaproteobacteria > Moraxellales > Moraxellaceae > Acinetobacter > Acinetobacter sp. NIPH1876. The sequence goes on along the minus strand of NZ_JALGBR010000016.1, from coordinate 44,249 downwards.
GGAACTCATTCAGACATTCGCCTTTTTCGGTTCGCGTTCCTTCAGGAAAAATCAGTAATGAAGCTGCACCTTGCTGTTTTAATCGAAGCACACAGTCTTCAATAAACTGCTGCGAACCCGCATTTAAAATATAACCCGCACTACGTACTGGACCACGAGTAAACAGATTTGACCAAAGCGATTGCTTCACCACACAATTGGCCTGCTGCATCAATCCAATCATCACCACCACATCAATCAAGGTCGGATGATTGGCAATCACCAACTCTTGGCGGCTATGTTGCAGTTTTTCCAGTCCCTCGACTGAGTAGGTCATGACGCCAAGTTTGACCATCATTTCAGTAAAGCCCTTAAAGCTATAATGAATGACTTGCTGTGCACGTTGCTGACGCACAACTGGATTGCGGCTGCTTAAATGAACCAAGGGTGCCACAATGGTTGCAATCCCAACCCCGCCTGCACCAAAACTGGCAAAGCTGAAACCTGTCGCTGCAACACGCCAAGCATAATTGGCTTTCTGTTTAATCTGGTTCAGCTTTAACATTTTTTCCATCTCAATACCGATTGGCCAATTTCAGCAGCCTGCCAAAACTGGTAAAAAGTCAAACTTTCTAATGATTCTGATCCATTAAGCTGTAAAACTTCCAGATTGGGATTTTCTAAACTCACAACGGTCGCCAAAGCAAATGCGGGGAACTCAACCGTATCAGCATAAACACTCGGTAAAGCTTGATCATATGCCACCACTAACACACGTTGTGCGGTAGTTGTTGACTTTAAAATTGCATAAGCCTCAATCAATGCTTCCGTCCATTCACAGCTTAAACTTGTCGAGGGCGTCGCATCCTGACATAGAATCGAATACAAGCCTGCAATTGCATTATGAACTGAGGTTGAAAATTGTGTTGGTGATGGTGTTTGTTGTTGTAATACGTCTTGGAGAATATCCAAGGTTTTTTGTTCATCCCCAAATCGGGAAACCCATACAATATAATCAACATGTTGACCATTTAAGCTTGTCAAAGCACTGCTTAATGCCATTTTTGCCAATGCAGATAGACGGCGACGCTGCATGGCTGGAATAGCGTCCAACGCAGCATAGTTTTGCTGTGCATCAATCAACTGAGGCTGCGTTATATGGAGTTTCAACATGCAATGCACAATCCAATATGGTTTAAAAAATAATCAATTTGTAGAAATTTTGCGGTGGCATTATAGCACTGGTGCGAAATTTAACAAAAAATAATTCTTATTACATTTCAACAACTTATATTATTTATTTTAAATAAAACCCAAAGCCAAGCCAAACTAAACAAAAATATGCATTGTTTATATTAACTAATAAAAGAATAGCATCAAAAAAGCCCAAAGCAAACTTTGGGCTTTTATCATCAAGACCAGCTTAACGTTTGAATTTCTTTTCCGCTTTCTTGAACTTCTGAACATAGCGACGTTTACGTGCCGCTACACGCTCATCGACTTGAGATTTACGCCCCTCAAATGGATTATCCGATGTTTTGAAATCTACACGAACCGGCGTTCCTTCCAGTTTATAAACTTTACGGAACACGTTCTCAAGATAACGACGATAGTCTGCAGGTGTTTTATCCACCTTATTACCATGAATCACGATGGTTGGTGGGTTCTGTCCACCCATATGGGCATAACGCATTTTGATTCGTTTACCACCAATCATTGGCGGTTGGTGTGCTTCAGTCGCATCATTCAAAATCTGAGTCAGTTTCGCAGGAGAAACTTTTAAATGTGATGAGTCATAAGCACGATGGATGGTTGGGTACATTTCACCTACGCCAGTGCCATGCAATGCCGAAATTAAATGAACTTTGGCCCAAGGAATAAAGTCAAAACGACGGTCTACATCCAACTTACATTGCTTGCGATCATACTCGGTCATGTTGTCCCATTTGTTGATCGCAATCACCATGGCACGGCCAGCTTCAAGCGCATAACCAATCAAATGTAAATCTTGTTCGACCACCCCTTCACGGGCATCTAGTACCACCACAATCACATGCGCATCTTTAATCGCTTGTAAGGTTTTCACGATTGAGAATTTCTCAATCATTTCCTCTACTTTACCTTTACGGCGTACACCTGCTGTATCGATCAAAGTATATTGACGACCATCGCGCTCATAAGGAATATAAATCGAGTCACGTGTTGTACCCGGTTGGTCAAATGCAACAACACGGTCTTCACCCAACAGGCGGTTAACCAAGGTTGATTTACCAACGTTAGGACGACCAATAATGGCTAAGCGTAAACCTGTAGCTTTGTCATGTTCTTCTGGATTCTCATCTTCTGGAACCTCAGCCAAGACATCTTCGAGCATCTGTTGTACGCCACGTCCATGGCTCGCCGCAACTTGTAATGGCTCCCCCATACCAAGCTTATAAAACTCAACCAGAGCAGCTTCTGCATGTACACCATCTACTTTGTTGGCAACCAGATATACTTTCTTGCCTAAAGTACGAAGTTCACGAGCGATTTGCTCATCTGACGCCAAGAGGCCAGCACGCGCATCAACGACAAAAACAATGATGTCTGCTTCATGAATCGCAGTTTTCGACTGCTCGGCCATGTAAGAGTCGATACCACCTTCGTTCTCACCAATACCACCCGTATCGACAACAATGAACGATTTATTTTGATAAACCGCATCGCCGTATTTGCGGTCACGAGTTAAACCAGCGAAGTCAGCAACCAAAGCATCACGACTTTTGGTGATTTGGTTAAATAGCGTTGATTTTCCGACGTTTGGACGACCAATGAGCGCAATAACGGGTTTCATAGATTAACCTTAATTCAGACGAGCCATCGTTGATGACATCGTATCAGAAACAGTATGGAAGATTTTGGTGATCAAGTAATCACAATAAAAATTCGGGGTTTTGTTTAAACAAATACCCCGATCATTCTTTTATTAGCAATAGCTAATTGAGCATTTTACCACAAGCTAAGACAAAATTAACGATTCTGCCAAATGGTTAATGCACCTTTTCGTGTTGCGACATAAAGCTGATTGTCAATCACACGTAATGAGCGAACCTCACCACTGGTTTTTGCACGACCAATTAGCTTACCTGAGGCTGGATTAATCAGATGAATCACACCATCCAAATCACCCACAACAAGGTTTTGTCCTAGCATCACAGGATTGCTGAGCTTACGATTCAACAATTCTTCATTTTGCCAAACCAACTCACCTGTTGCCAAGTTATATGCATTCAACTTGCCATCTGTGGTCGCAACGAAAACTTTATCATCCGCAACTTCAGCGCTATTGGTACTGCTCGCATCTTCACTCCACACCACACGTTGTGTTGCAAGATCGGTCACGGTCACTTGACCTTGGAAGCTCGTCGTCACCAGATATTGGCCTGAAACCACTGGATCACCCACAACATCCACTAGTCGCTGAATGTCAGAACGACCTTCACTGATCGCCACACGACGTTGGAAACGCGGTACACCACTGATGATATCCAAAGCATAGATATAGGCATTGGCAGAACCAATTAGCACAGTACGCTCATCTAAGCGAACAGGTGCTGGTTGACCACGCAAACTAAACTGAACATTCGGTAGCTTATACGCCCAAACCTGTTGTCCTGTCGCTGCATCATGCGCAAATACCGTACCATCATTGGCAATCGTAATCACACGACCTGACTGGATCAGAGACGGAGATAAAATGGCACCTGACAATTTTGCGGTCCACTTCTGTTCACCTGTGGCTTGGTCTAAAGCAAATAACTGACCTTTACGATTACCACTCACCACAATTCCCTCACCTGCTTCTACACCAGCAGTGAGTTCTTGTTTGGTAATTTTACTTTTCCAAAGACGCTGTTTACCTTTGTATGCAGAAACCTGACCATCTGGGTCAATCGCAAAAATCACACCATTGTCTGTATCCAACTGCAAACGTAAAGCTTCCGCAGCATCAGTAGACGAGACACTTTGTGAAAACACAAGGTTTAAATTTTGTTCTTGCGTGATTTTTGGCAATGGATTCGGTTTTGCTTCTTTTACTTTATTGCTTGAACAACCAACGAGTAAAGCTGAAGCAATTGCAATTGCCAAAGGTAATTTTAGTTTATTCTGCATTAAGACTCATCCACTTTGGTATCTAAGATCGGGCGCTCAAACTCAGGATCATCTACTAAAACGCCAACACTTTCGAGTTTAATTTGTAAAAGCTGACGTTCTTGTTTACGCTCGAGTAGGTTATCCCATGCACTTTGATATGCTTTACGCGCAGATTCATTGTCTTTTTTCGCAACAAAAATATCACCGCGAAGTTCATCAGCAGTCGCCTTAAACGCAGGATCAGTCACGCTCGTTAAGGTTTTTAACGCTTCATCGTATTTGCTTTGCGCCAATTGCGCATCCGCTAAACGTAATTTAACAATTTGAACTAAACCAGCATCTTTAACTTTTGAAGTTTCAACTTTCTTCAAGGCTTTTTCAGCAGCAGCATAATCTTGCTTGTCATAAGCAAGTTTCGCCATGATAAATTGTGTTTGAATCGCTTGTGCAGAATCCGCATCATCTTTCACAATTTTATCCGCCGCTTCAGATAAGCTGGCAAAGGCATTTGGTTGACCTGATACTGCTTTCGCCTCATCCATCAATTTCTGTACCTTTGCTGTTTGGTTCTGGGCTTCAGCAAGGTTTTTCTTTTGCCAATATTCCCATCCGAAAAAGGCAATCAAGGCAATGAGAATTCCGCTAATCATTGCAGAACCATATTTTTTGGCAAACGACTTTAACTGGTCGAGTTGTTCATCATCACTTAAACTCATGTGATTGTCCTTTTCCTAAATTGTGCAATTTATTGTTTAAATTTTTCGATAAAAAATGGCGTCAGTTCAGTTAAAGCCACTTGTGCCTGTTCAGCCGTTGCAAGCTCTTTCACCAATAACTGCTGAGATTCCCACTCACGCTCACCCAAGATCACTGCATAGGTTGCACCTGATTGATCGGCCTTTTTCATTTGACTTTTCATGCTACCTTGAGATCCAGTTTTTAAGCGGATTGAACTGTTCGCTGCTTCTAACTGGTCACGGATTTGTTCAGCCAAGACCAAGGCTTTAGCTTGATACGCCGGCTCAGCCAATAAAAACACTTCACAATCACGGACATCTTTGGTTTGCGCAACTTGCTCGACCAATAACAACAAACGCTCCATCCCCATGGCAAAACCAACCGCTGGTACAGACTGATCTGCTTTACCTTTGAGCTGTCCAACCAAGCCATCGTAGCGACCACCAGCACAAACCGTCCCTTGTGAACCCAACATGGTGGTGGTCCATTCAAATACCGTTTTGTTGTAGTAATCCAAACCACGAACGAGCTTTTGGTTAATCACAAACTCAACACCAGCATCCGTTAAGTATTGCTGTAATTGCTGAAAGTGATTAATTGAATCTTCTTTTAAGAAATCATGCAACTTCGGTGCATTTTCCAAAATCTTTTGCGTTGATTCAATTTTAGAATCCAAAATACGCAATGGATTCGTCGTTAAACGACGTTGCGAATCTTCATCCAACGCATCTTTATGCTGGTTTAAGAACTCAACCAAAGCCGCACGATATTCTGCACGTTCATCACTTTCACCTAAAGTATTTAACTCTAAGCGAACATTCGCAGCCACACCCATACGTTTCCATAAACGTGCGGTCATTAAAATGATTTCAGCATCAATATCCGGCGTTGCGACACCAAAAGTTTCCACACCAAATTGATGGAATTGGCGATAACGACCTTTTTGTGGTTTTTCATAGCGGAACATCGGTCCGAGATACCATACCCGCGGTGTCGCACCACGCAGTAAGTTATGCTCTAACATCGCACGCACACAACCTGCCGTTCCTTCAGGACGCAAGGTCAGTGATTCTGGCGGTGTACCTTTGTCGAAAAAGGTATACATTTCTTTTTCAACAATATCAGTCGCATCACCAATGGCACGCTTGAATAGACCTGTTTGCTCAACGATTGGCAAACGGATTTGTTGATAACCATATGCATCCATTAACGATGCAAGTTGTTGTTCCAGACTTCTCCAAGCCGCAGTTTGCGTTGGAAGGGTGTCATTAAAACCTTTGATAGCGACGATTGAACTCATGATGAACTACGAATAATGACTTTAGATTTTGCTTCTTCAAGCTCTTGAACACGTTGACGAACCATTGTTTCAATTTCATCAACCAGCTGATTTGTATCAATTAAATGGCTCTTTTCACCATTTCGATAGACCAGTGAACGAGGTGATGCACCTACAATCCCGATATCCGCTTCTTTGGCTTCACCTGGACCATTCACTTTACATCCGATCACAGACAAGTCCATCGGGGTACGGATATCTTCTAAACGCTCTTCCAAAGCCTGCATCACTTGAATCACATTGAATTCCTGACGTGAACAGCTTGGGCAAGCAATAAAGTTAATCCCGTTTGAGCGTAAGCCCAACGATTTTAAAATATCAAAACCGATTTTAATTTCATCTTCTGGTTCAGCCGCAAGCGAGATGCGCATGGTATCGCCAATGCCTTCCATCAACAGTCCGCCCAAAGCAATTGCCGATTTGACTGTACCAGTACGGTAAATCCCTGCCTCAGTTACACCAAGGTGTAACGGATTATCGATCTGTTGAGACAGCAGACGATAGGCATCCATAGTCAGGAACACATTCGATGCTTTGACACTGACCTTAAACTCATGAAAATCTAAACGGTCTAGAATGTCGATATGACGCATTGCCGATTCAAGTAAGGCCTGCCCTGTTGGCTCGCCATATTTCACTTGTAAATCTTTTTCCAGAGAACCTGCATTGACACCAATACGAATCGAAATACCATGATGTTTTGCCGCAGCAACCACTTCACGCACTTTCTGATCCGAACCGATATTACCCGGATTGATCCGTAAACAGTCTGCGCCATAATCCGCAACCGCTAAAGCAATACGATGATCAAAATGAATATCTGCCACCAAAGGTACAGAAACGCGCTTACGAATCTCGCCAAACGCCTCTGCTGCTTCCATCGACGGCACCGAAACACGCATGATATCTGCACCTGCATCTGCACAGCGCTGGATTTGCGCCACAGTTGCATCCACATCACAGGTTTCAGTATTGGTCATACTTTGAACACTGATCGGGGCATCACCACCGACATACACGGAACCAACACGGATTTTTCGTGTTGGACGGCGTTTAATTGGATTCACAATCATCGTATAGCTCTACTCTTTGGCATTAACGAGACAAACGGAATTCTGCTTTTCCATTGACTGTATATGGAGACAAGGAGATTTGCTCCTGATTTAAAGTCAATGCGACTGCGGTCGCGTCATCTAAACGAATTTGAAATGGCGATTCGCCACTTAAAGTCAAAGTCGATGCTTGACGACCTGTTGCCAATACTTTACCTGTTGCATCGACAATATGCACAGAAGTTGGTCGATTAAAATTCAACACCAATTGGTCACCAGATGTTGCAGTGGTGGTATTCCCCATTGGCAAAATCTGAACATCCGAATTTTTGATCTTCGGTACATCATCTTCATCTTTATGGCTTGATGTCCAATTCTGCACCGCCATAACCGCCAACCATGCTAAAACTGCAACAGCCGCAACGATTGCAATACGTTTTAACCAGATACGGTTACGCACGCTTTTCGAACCTGATAATTTCCCCATAATTTTAATCGGAGAATTATTCAAGGCATGGCTAGCTTTCAGTCCAGTATCATTAACATAGATTTCATCAAAACGCTGAATGATCGCACTAGCATCTGCATTTAAATGCTTTGCATAAGCTCGATAATAACCTTTGATAAAAGTTGCTTCAGGTAATGATTTATAATCATCTTGCTCTAATGCTGTCAATGTTTTGACAGGCATATTCAATACGTTTGCAATCTCTTCAATTTCTTTCTTTTGTGCAATACGAATTTGACGCAAATACTCACCAGGTCGTTGAATATTTCCTAAGGTTGACGATGGCGAGGTTGAGCCAGTTGGCTGATGTGAATTTGGATTTATTTCCATACGGCCTCAGTACTGTACTGTAATTGCAAATAACGTTGATATTCTGGACTATCAGGAAATAGCGCACGTAGCTGATTGACTAACACTTGCATTCCTAATTGATCCGCATTCGCTCGAGCAATGCGTAGACCAATCCAAAGTGCCCGAGCACCTTGGTTTTTCTGTCCCACGTTACGAACATATTGTTCGTATAGTTGCGACGCATCTCTATTATTTTGTTGCAAATAGAAAATTTCCGCCAACTCTAACATTGAAATGGTTGCATTTCGATTCGCTTGTAGCGCTTGTTTGAATGATTTTTCAGCATTCGCAACATCGCCCAATTTCAAATAGATTCGTCCTAGGTTTTCCAACGACTGAAAACGCTGTTCATACCCTAAGGTTGCACCCGCACGAGTAAATTGCTCAATGGCATCATTATAGCGTTGCTCTTGATACAAATATGTACCGTAATTATTACGCGCTTGAGCATTATCAGGTTCTGAGGAAATTGCACGCTTAAAATAAGCTTCTGCTTTTTCCATATTGGTCTTGCTACCTTCTTGTTGCAGCAGAATTCCCATCATCATATTGGCATTGGCATCACGTGAATCAACCTTTAGGGCTTGGTCAAGCGAACGCTTGGCTGCGTCTAAATCACGATTGCGAATATATTCAGCTGCAAGTTGGGTCCGGACTTGCACTGCTTTTTCTGGATCTTTTTTTAATGTTGAAGATGTTGATTGACATGCTGTTAAGCCAAGTAAAGTAAACATAACAGCTGTCGCAATAATCGTTTTTGGTCGAGTGGTATTCAACGCCTTTTCCCCAAGTATTATCCTTGTGTGCGCAAAATTTCTTGTTGTTGCGCCACTTTCTTTTTCCATTGTTCAGCACGACGAGTACGGTCAGCAACCTGTCCTACCAATTGTCCACACGCAGCATCAATATCATCACCACGTGTCTGACGAATCGTACACACAAATCCAGCATCCGACAAAGTTTTTTGGAAGGCAATAATTCGGTTACGACTCGAGCGACCATAAGGCGCATGCGGGAACGGATTAAATGGAATAAGATTGATCTTACTCGGTAAATTTTTTAACAGTTTTAATAATTGTTGTGCGTGCTCAGGCTTATCATTGACGCCATCGAGCATCACATATTCGATGGTGACATGACGACGTGAGCTTTCATTACCATCTTTAGCGAGATAACGTTGGCAAGCCGCAATTAACTGTTGTAATGGATATTTTTTATTAATCGGCACCAGTTCATTACGCAACTCATCATTTGGTGCATGTAAGGAAATTGCCAAAGCAACATCGATATCTTGCGCCAGTTGATCAATTTTCGGTACGACACCTGAAGTTGATAAGGTCACACGGCGTTTTGACATACCATATGCAAAATCATCTAGCATGAGCTGCATAGAACTGAGTACAGCATCATAATTGAGTAAAGGCTCGCCCATACCCATCATCACCACATTGGTCACGGTACGTTCACGTTCAGCCACAGGCACCTCTTCCATATAGGAATAGTTCGCCATCCATAACTGACCAATGATTTCAGCTGGGGTTAAATCACGTTGAAAACCTTGCTTACCCGTCGAACAGAATGAACAATCCAATGCACAGCCCACTTGTGATGAAATACACAAGGTCTTACGTGCACCTGTTTTATCTTCCGCAGGAATCAATACGGTTTCAACCAATGACCCTTCACCATCTCCAACACGGAACACCCACTTACGGGTTCCATCTTTCGAATAGTTACGATGTACCACATCAGGTGCTTTAATTTCACAAATCTTTTCGAGTTTCTCTCGTAATTTGCCTGAGATATTGCTCATCTCAGCAAAATCAGTCACAAAATATTGATGAATCCATTTCATGACCTGACCCGCACGAAATTTCTTTTCGCCTAAGTCTTCGAAAAATTTTTCTAATTCAGCTCGAGACATGCCAAGTAAATTTACTTTTTTCTCGGCAGCATGAACGACAGGCGTAGAAACAGACTGTTGTTTTTCATCTAAATTTTCTGATGAAACGACCACTGCAGAACTCATGTATATTTACCTAAACAATATCGACGCTAAAAAATGCTGTGCATTATTCGCACAACACAAGCTATAAGAAATAAAAAACCAGATAAGTAGTATACCACTTATCTGGTCTGAATACTTTGGATTAACGAGTGCGTGGGCAAATCTCATTATCAGCAAAGAAGTAAGCGATTTCACGCTCAGCAGAAGCAACTGAGTCAGAACCGTGAGCAGCATTTTCGTCGATGCTTACAGCGAAATCAGCGCGGATTGTGCCAGGAGCAGCTTCTTTAGGATTTGTAGCGCCTAAAATTTCGCGGTGAGCAAGAACTGCATTTTCGCCTTCAAGAACTGAAACAACCACTGGACCAGAAGTCATGAATGCAACTAAGTCAGCAAAGAAACCACGTTCTTTGTGCTCAGCATAGAAACCTTCAGCATCCGCTTGAGAAAGGTGCTTCATTTTAGTTGCAACAATTTTCAAACCTGATTTTTCGAAACGAGCAAAGATGTCGCCGATGTGGTTTTTAGATACTGCATCTGGTTTTACGATAGATAAAGTACGTTCAATCGCCATGATTGACTCCTATTATGGTTTAAACTAAAAAATTTGCCGCATTATACCGATGTCATCGCTAATAATCAGCTTGAATATGCAAAACTTAAGCGTTTTCTGACGAATTTTTAACGAACTTCATCTAGCCATGCCATTTGAATGGCTTCAAGCAAACCTTCAGTTGACTTATTTGGGTCATCACTAAAGTCAGGCAAAGCACAAACCCATGCATGTAAATCGGTAAAACGAATCCATTGTGGATCTACATCTGGGTGTGCTTCGGTGAGTTCAATCGCAATATCAATCGTATCTGTCCAACGTAAGCCCATATGACAACCTAAATAAATGAATGTAATTGAGCGTACTTTAACAAATCATACAAATTAAGAGATAGTGTTCTGTCGCTAAATTCGAGATAAAACACCTTACAAAGCGATATTGGCAGTTGGCGCGAATAAGATAATCCCACTGGCAACCGATGCACCAATCATCGCCCCTACAATCACATCACTTGGATAATGCAGACCGAGTACCATGCGAGATAAGGCAACCAAAATGGTGAATGGCAACATTAACAGCAATAGTAGAGGTTGAATATAACCCAAAGTGATGGTCACCATCACTGCATGCAAAGTGTGACCTGATGGAAAACTAAAATGATCGAGTGGTCGCTCACCCAACACAATCACCTGATGCACCTGATAGGGTCTTGGGCGTGTGGTTTTATTTTTTAAAAACTTATAGATCAAGGTTCCAACAGAACCTGCTGCAATCACATACAATAGTTGCAGACCGTATGCCAGACCTTGCATTGCCCATACAGACAACAATATGACATACCAAAATGGCCCATCCCCCAAACGACTGATCGTTTTAAAAAATAAAGCGATCCGTTGTGACTGCGAGAGATGATTGAGGTAGACACACCCTTTTAAATCTAAATCAAGTATTTTTATTTTTGCATTTTGAAGATTCATACGATTTCTCCTCTTTTTGAGAGTAGCTTAAGTCGCGGTCATGGGAGACTCCTCACGACTTGATATAGTGCTTGTTCTAATTGTTGTACTGGGAACTGCCAGCTACTTTGCTGCACACTTTCACTGGCCAATAAGCCCATTTGTCGTAATTGCGGCAAGGCAGGTAATTGGCAAATCGATTGAATAAGATGATCTGTTTGCCCCAATGGACTCAACCAACCAGTGACATTCGGTTGTACATGCTGATGGGCACAGACATAATCATAAGCCACCACCGCTAAGCCGCTGGCAATTGCTTCTAAGACCACATTTCCAAAGGTATCGGCTTGGCTGGCAAAGGCAAACACATCGGCACTGGCATACGCGGCTGAGAGTTCACGACCACTCAGACTGCCCATAAAGATAATGTCATCCGATTGTGCCATCTTGCCTAGACGGGCACGATCTGGGCCATCACCGACAATTACAAACTTCACATTTTTACCTTGTTGGGCCTGTAATGCATGAAAGCTTTTAATCAGCACATCGACTTCTTTTTCTGGCGACAAACGTCCGACATACAACATCACTCGGGTATCGGCATCGACACCCCATTGTTGGCGCAATTGTTGTGAACGATGTTTGGCCGAGAATTTTTCAGTATCCACACCACGCCCGACCACCACCAATGGGCAAGTCACACCGAAACCACGTAAAGCTTGTTCGGTATATTGACTCGGTACACAAGTCACATCAGTGCTGTTATGAAACCACGTTAAATAGCGCTGAATCGGTTTAACCAAGAAAGCCAGATCAAAGAAACGGCTAAAATCATGAAAGGCTGAATGGAAACCACTGGAGACTGCGATTTTTCTTGATTTAGCTGCTTGTAAAGCAGTTAAACCCAAAGGTCCTTCAGTCACAATATGCACCACATCTGGGGCAAATTTTTCAAAGGCTTTGGACACTTTAATATATTGCGGCCAACCAAACTGAATACTTGGATATTTCGGAATCGGCTGTGACATCACCAAACATTCTTGTTCAGGGTGAAATTCGGTACAGACTGCTTTTTGAGTTGGTCGTACCAATAAAATTTTATGTCCGAGTCGCTGTAAACCTTGACACAATTGCATCATCGATAAAGCCACGCCATTGATTTCGGGTGGCCATGTTTCAGTCACAATGGCGATTCGGAGACGAGGACGAACGAGATCACTAAGCTCTGACAATTCATCTTGTTTATTTTTGAGTTGTTTCCTTTTAAAGTAAAATTTAAAATTTTCAGGAAACTCTTGCTTGAATAGAGATGTCGCGTATGTACTCTGCATATCGCCATCCATTTGTGTCGTTATTTTCATGCTTTCAGCTTAAAAACATTATTTGACACTTTAATGATCAGTCTATGACAGTTTTTTGACAGTCTTAAAATAAAAAATGCCCAATTTTAGTATAAAAATGGGCATTTAAAAGAGATCACTAACGGATCAAGCTAAAGGATTATCCACCGCAAACATGTGTTGATCTTCCAAACGGAACGCCATTAATTGCTGACCCCAAACACAGCCACCATCGACATTTTGAATTTGAGTGCTAATGGTCTTGCCCTGCAAAGCCGCCCAATGTCCAAAAATCAACTGATGGGTCTGTGCTGCCTGACTTTCAAACTCAAACCATGGTTGGAAACCCTCAGGCATCGGTGCATCGAGTGCATCTTTAAAATCAAATTCTAAACGGCCTGTTGCATCAGTTAACCGCATTCGAGTGAGATAATTGGTAATACAGCGTAAGCGTGCCATACCTGTGAGTTCATCTGACCATAGATCAGGTTGTGAACCATACATCTCGGCAAGAAAGCCATCCAAAACCGAGAGATCATCATGACCCACTACCTGCTGGACTTCTTGTGCCAATGCCACCGTTTGTTCGGCATTCCAAATACACGGTACACCTGCATGGGTAATCAAGGTCTGCGCATTTGGAGATAGGCTTAACGGCTGTTTACGCAACCAGTCGATCAACTCATCACCATCAATAGCATCAATCACTTCTTGAGTATGATCTTTGTCTTTGGCCTTTTTAAAACCACGGGCGCAGGCGATCAAGGTTAAGTCATGATTACCTAATACCGTTGCAGCAGCACCACGATCCGCCAGTTTTTTAATAAAGCGTAATGCGCCCACTGAGTTTTCACCACGTGCAACCAGATCACCCGCAAACCATAAAAAGTCTTGATCTGGATCAAAGCGGATTTCTTTTAGCAACGCTTTCAGTGCTTCAAAACAGCCTTGTACATCACCAATGACATAGTTATAGCGCTTAGACATCAAGCCACCATCTGATCAGAAAGTGCAACAAAATCAGCTAGGCTCAAGGTTTCTGGACGTGCCATCGGATCAACGCCTGCTTTCTCAAAGCCATCTTCCACCAACATGCCTTTTAAGCTATTGCGTAAGGTCTTACGACGCTGGGTAAATACATGACCCACTAATCGCGCTAAAGCTTTCTCATTTTTTGCCACAATCGGTTTAGTTGCATATGGCTCTAAACGGAAAACAGCTGAAGTTACCTTCGGTGGCGGATTGAATGAGCCCGGTGGCACTTCAAACAAGAAGGTTGGTTTACAGTAATACTGGATCATCACCGATAAACGACCATATTCTTTGGTGTTTGGTGTTGCCGTAATACGATCAACCACTTCCTTTTGCAGCATGAAGTGCATATCTTTGACTTTGTCACCGAACTCCAAGAGATGGAACAACAAAGGTGTTGAAATGTTATAAGGTAAATTACCCACCACGCGCAGTGGACGGCCGTCTTGAAACAGTTGTGTGAAGTCGTATTTCAACGCATCGGCTTCAATAATGGTCAAACGCTCAGGATGTGGCACACGACCGGGCAAACCCGCAGCCAAATCACGATCCAGCTCAACTACGGTCAACGCATCACATTCGCCAATTAAAGGTGAAGTCAATGCCGCTAAACCCGGTCCGATTTCGACAATATTTTCGCCCGCACGCGGATTCACTGAGCGTACAATTTTGGCAATCACACGTTGATCATGTAAGAAGTTTTGACCAAAACGTTTTCGGGCCTGATGCCCTTCATCTTTAGGGTTCAGGGCATTAATTTGATACATAATAATTCCAACGTGAATAATTTCTTGCCCATCACTGACGGGCTAAATCAAGTGCTAAATCCACTGCGACATGTAAGCTTGATGCTTTCGCCTGTCCAGTGCCTGCAAGAGAAAGTGCTGTGCCATGATCGACCGAAGTCCGAATAAATGGCAAGCCTAATGTAATGTTAACTGCTTCACCAAAGCCTTGTGATTTTAACACAGGTAGACCTTGATCGTGATACATCGCCAGAACAGCATCGGCATCTTTTAGATTTTCTGGGGTAAATAAGGTATCCGCAGGTAAACTGAGGCTCATGTTAATCCCCTGTGCGCGATAGGTTTCTAACACAGGATTAATCACTTCGATTTCTTCTCGACCCAAATAGCCATCTTCACCGGCATGCGGATTCAGACCACAGACCAAAATACGTGGTGCAGCGATTTTAAATTTTGTTTTTAAATCATGAAGCAAAATATCAATCACTTGCTGCAAACGCTCTGTGGTAATGGCATCAGGCACATCACGCAAGGCTAAGTGTGTCGTCGCTAAGGCAACTCTTAATGTTTTCGTTGCCAGCATCATCACCACACGATCAATACTTGCAAACTCTTGGTAATATTCAGTATGTCCGCTAAATGCGATGCCCGCGTCATTAATAATTGATTTTTGTACAGGTGCTGTAGCCACACCCACACTCTGTCCAGACATCGCACAATCGGCTGAACGACGTAATTGTTCCAATACATAAGCCGCATTGGCTGAATCCAATTGTCCCAACACAACAGGCTTAGCTAAAGGCACATGTTCAACAAAAAGTTGTCCCTGCAAACTAGATTCAGTCTGTCCTTGATAAGCAATCAGTTCAACATCAAGACCTAAAAGATTGGCGCGTTGCTGCAACATTTGCATATCAGCCAAAATAACAATGGGCCGTTCATCTACACGCTCTGCCAAACTCAGACAGATGTCTGGGCCAATTCCTGCAGGTTCGCCTGAAGTGACATATAAAGGGAGCATAGGTATCGCCAATCTTTTTGATTACCTCTAGTGTAACCAAAATCTAAAACGAGCTATAGCCCTTCATTTTTTATAATTTACTTTACTTCGGGATTTGTTGTCGCTTTGGGTAAGTTTTGTGGCACTAGATTCGAAGGTACAAACTCGACCTTGCGTGTCCACGGATTAATCTTGGGCTGTACTTTCTTCTCAGCCTGTACGATCACTGCTTCTTCTTTTTTCTCAGGGACTGCTACAGCACTCGCGGATTTATCTGCCAATGGATTGCTAACAGTTTCTTTCTTTTCAGCCACTTGTACAACTTGAGTCTCTTTCTTCTCCACAGGAGTTGGTGCAACCACTGCACTGACTGGGCGTATATATGGTGCTGCGATTGATCCTTGTTTGACAACCGTTTGTGTGGTTGGTTGCTGAACAGGCTGTACCGTTGTATTGGTCGCTTGCCCTTGTAAATTCATCTGATCGACAGGAATCTCAATCGCTTTCATTTCTGCAGTCACAGCCATCGAAGGGTCAACATGATCGTTGCCACGACTTTCCAGCACCTCAAGCTTACGACTGGTGCCCTCTTTGGGCTGAAATTCTGAATAATTGGTGACGCTGGTCTGATCTACCCATTTATAAAGTCGTCGTGCATTGGTTTGTGTTGAACAAACGCCAATTAATAGTGTGACTACAACAATTTTTGTAGAAAACGACAACTTCATCAAATTCCCCAAGAGAAGAGGTAAATACTTCTATTTATTTCAAATAATTGGAATAAAAATGATAGGGTAAATCCAGCCCCCTCACAAGACAAATAATGTGCTATTTCATTCAGTGTGCGTTAATTCCCAAACCAGTCACATTGCAGCAAATTCTGGCATTTCCGGCTAATTTTTCTTGTGTGCTTTTATAAACTCATGTAGAATTCGGTCTCCTTTTGTTTGGACAGATTTCATCGTCCAAACCAACTATAATAGGTAGTGGTTTAAATGAAAACTCTCAGCGCTAAGCCAGCTGAAGTTCAACACGACTGGTATGTTGTTGATGCTTCTGGCAAAACTTTAGGTCGCCTTGCGACTGAAATCGCTCGTCGTTTACGCGGTAAGCACAAAACTTCTTATACTCCTCACGTTGACACAGGCGACTACATCGTTGTGATCAATGCTGAACATGTTCAAGTGACTGGTAACAAATCACTTGATAAGAAATACTATCGCCATACTGGTTTCCCTGGTGGTATCCGTGAGACTAACTTCGAGAAGTTAATTGCTCACAAACCTGAAGCAGTTTTAGAAAAAGCTGTTAAAGGTATGTTACCAAAAGGTCCTCTTGGTTATGCAATGATCAAAAAAATGAAAGTGTACGCTGGTACTGAGCATCCTCATACTGCTCAACAGCCACAAGTTTTGGACATCTAAGGGATACAGCACATGGCTACTAATTATGGTACAGGTCGCCGTAAGACCGCAACTGCACGTGTTTTCTTATCAGCTGGTACAGGTAAACTCGTAATTAACAACCGTACGCTTGAGCAATATTTCGGTCGTGAAACTGCTCGTATGGTTGTGCGTCAGCCTTTAGAGCTTTTAGAAGTTACTGAAAAATTTGACCTTTACATCACTGTTAAAGGTGGTGGTATCGGTGGTCAAGCAGGCGCTATCCGTCACGGTATTACTCGTGCATTGATCGCTGCTGACGAAAACTTAAAACCTGCTCTTCGTCAAGCTGGTTTCGTTACTCGTGATGCTCGTGAAGTTGAACGTAAGAAACTTGGTTTACGTAAAGCTCGTAAACGTCCTCAATTCTCTAAACGTTAATCGTTTTACGAATCGGACAAAAACCTCGGATTTATCCGAGGTTTTTTTATTGCCTGCGTTTCATCATTTCTTTTTAGAACAATCCATCATCGCATCACCGGCAGAAGCGAACTCAGTGATCTTACAGCCATTCTGTGTATAGGTCTTGCTCACTTTAGAAAATTGATGATCTTTCGGGATCGGTGCATTACACGGTTGACCTGTTTTTTCATGAATCATCTGGACTGGACCATCATTATAAAGAGTGACCTGACACCCCTTGACCACATACTGTTTTTTGATCCCACCATATTGTTGCCCACTATCATCATCAGCCGCATCAGCAATAACGGCATCGGCAGCGGCCTCACTCTCTACTGATGAGACATTGTCCTGCTCAGATCCTGTAGGCGAGCTAGCACAACCAGCCAGTAACAACGCTCCACACAAAACAATCAGGTAATCTCGCTTCATTCTATTTTCCCTCTTTGAACTTATTGAATCATAAATCTATTCTGTAACATGTATATTGTTCAGCTTTAAGTGATTTCCAACGTTAATTTTAGTATTCTAAACAGTCAACCATAATTTTTTGGACTTATGTCTTTAGAAAATCCCCCAACCCCTGTCCAAGGCATTACGCTTTATAGTCATGCAGATGATTTCCGTTCACACTGGATTCGTTTTTTACTTGCTGAAAAACAAATCAAATACCAACTGATTATTACAGATCATGAGGATGAGGATTTAGCTGATCTCAATCCCTACAATCAACTTCCAATGTTGATTGAACAAAACCTAAAGCTATTTTCAGCCAATGTCATTGCTGAATATTTAGATGATCGCTATCGTCAAAATAAACTCTATGCCGATGCCCCGATGGCGCGTGCCGAGCAACGCCAATACATTTGGCGCTTTGAACAAGATTGGTTCAAGCTTGCCGATCATATGCTAAGACATACGGATACGATAGACCCACAGCAAAAGCAAAAAGCACAGAAGGAGCTTCGGGACACCCTAATTTCTCTCACCCCTCTGTTTCAGCATTTTCCATTTTTTATGTCGGAAACTTTTTCAATTTTAGATTGTATGCTCGCTCCAATCTTCCTAAGGCTAAAAAGTATGGGGGTTGAACTCCCTGCACAGCACTGTCGACCTATATTCTTGTATTGCCATCGTATCTTTAGCCGACCATCGTTCATTAAATCAATGACAGCTCAAGAAAAAAACAGCTACAATGAATTGATTTCTACGATTTAATAAGTTTTTCAATTATGTCTGAGCAAATAACTTTTACACCTACACGCCCATATCTTGCTCGTGCCATTTATGAATGGATTTGCGATAACCAACTGACACCATATTTATTGGTGGATGCGACGCAACCCCATACTGATGTTCCCTTACAATTTGTGAAGGATGGTCAAATTGTCTTAAATCTTGCTCCACATGCCATTCATCAGCTACATATGAGTAATGAAGCGATTAGCTTCTCTGCTCGCTTCGGTGGCGTTGCAAAAGAAATTTATGTGCCGATTCGTGCTGTATTAGGTATTTACGCAAGAGAAAATGGTCAAGGCTTGTTTTTTGATGCTTCTGAATATGCAGAAATCGAAGACTCTACAGCGGCATCAATCGATGAAACAAAGCAAGAAACTGAACCAACGAAAAAGAAACCTTCACTAAGAATTTTAGATTAAGCGAGGATCGTCACGATGGCATTTGATTTAGTTCAATATTTTTCTGAACAAATAAAAATTCAAAAACCACAACTTTTTGATCAATATTCTCTTAAAGAAAAACAAACATATATTGATGAAGTAAACGTGTTGGCACTTGGACAATTGATTAGTCTATGGAAACAAAATCCACAGAAACTCTATCAAGAAGTCCATACTGCCGATCCTCTTTACATTCAAGAGGTTGCTCGCCATCTCACCACCTCAGCTCATAATCAATCGGCACTTAAAGCAACCGAATTGGAAAAAAGCCTGTCAGATGTACTGGCCTTACAATTAACTGAATTGAAACAGCTTGATCAGACTGGCAGCTTTGGGCAAACAGGGCTAACAGAACTTTTATTGGGTCAGATTGAGCATCTATCTGGACAAGCAGAAGACTGGGTTTGGTCAACCAATCAACTCACCGAATTACTCGGCTCGAAGCCAGTTATTCAGCAAGAAGTATCACTTGAAGCGACGATGCAAGAATTCAATCAAATGGTTCATCAAGCACAACCCGTTGCGCATGATGATGAGCCTACGATCGAAGTCGAAATTCCAGAAACTCCAACTTGGGCCTATATTGTTTCGCCTTTCGTGGCATTGGTCATTCTGATCTTTTTGTATTGTTCATATTGCCAATTGGTTTCCGTTTAAGCTCACTATTTAAATGATAAAGAAAGTACGATTGCTTTCTTTATCATAGACTTATTATTAATTTTATTTTATTTAAAAAATCAATGTACCTATATTAATTAAAAACAATTTACATTTATTTACAATCAAAGCAAGCATTTAAAACCCGATATTAATGTGAATAGAATCACACTAAAAATAAAATCCAATCCTCAATTAGTATTTTTAATTGTTTGTTTGACAAAAATTGTCAATTATTAGCAAATCGGTCAATTCAATTATTTTAAAGCATGATTGATTTAATAAAAGAGTTTCCTATAATGAGATTAACTACTTTTGAAAACTAATCAAAAACAGAAGTGGCGAATATAACTTCATAAACAAAGATGTATTAGTAGAGATAAAATCATGGCTAAAATTTCATTAGAAAGCTTAACAAATATTGATGGGTTCGTTGCAGCAGCATTAGTCGATACAGAGAGTGGTTTGGCGCTAGCAACTCAAGGTGGGGGTTCAATCGACTTAGAATTGGCAGCTGCGGGTAATACCGAAGTTATTCGAGCAAAACGCCGTGTAGCTAATTCACTAAAACTGAACGATGACATCGAAGATATTCTGATCACACTGGGCAAGGCATACCACTTAATCCGTCCATTAGAAAGCAATGGCAACTTATTCCTTTATCTTGTATTAGACCGCAGTAAATCGAACCTTGCGATGGCTCGCCACGAATTAAAAACATTTGAAAAAGAATTAGACTTTGCTTAATTCTAAATTTCAAAATACTTAATATATTAGACTTCTTGTATATTTAATATTTTCATTATAAGAAAATACAAATATGCAAGCGGTCTATTATTAGTCTTTAGTATTAGACTAATTTTGTGCAGTCCAATATTTTATAAAATATTAAAGTGATACTATGAATGGACATTGCATTAATATCGCAATTTCAGGTATAAGTTTAAAAGTTTCAGATGAGTTAAAAATAGAACTTAGAAAAACAATACCTCATGAATTTGGCATTAATTGGATCAATATTGCCGATCCTAATATCGACTTATTATTAATAAATGAAAATTTTTTTGAAACCGAAGGTATTCAACGTATTTTAGAACAAAAACAACTTCCCTGCTTAAAAATTTCAAAAGGAGAAGGCTCACAACATATAGAAGAACACAATACGCTTTACTTGCCTTTTCAGCATACTGATGCATTAAAAAACTGGATTCATCTCCGCCTTTTAAGCTATATCACCCATCAACAGGCGCAACAACCGAAGATCGAATCGACCTCTACACATAATGCTATCAATGAAAAGTATTTAACCGACATGTTAAATCCTGAAAATGCCCGTCTACATTTGTTTGATGATCACGGTACTTTGGCCATTATTGATACGCGGAGTCAAATTGCATGGCTAGAACCAACCCGCACCCACACGCAAACCAACCATAGTTTTAAATATGAATTTGCGACCACCTCAAACTTCACCAAAGTTTCTCGCAAAGTTGAATATAACCTGCAAGATTGGTTATGGAACCTGTTCTGGCATTCACTCGAGTTTCAGCGTTTAGCGCCAAATGAAAATGAATACTACAAAATTGAATATTGGCCACAGCCAGCTCAAGGCACTGACCGTAAAACCACTTTATTGCTTTCTGCTTGCTTTATACAAGGAGCCCAACTCTATCAAGTTGCAACACAATTAAAACTTCCTATTCAAACGGTTCAACAATTTATCGCTGCCTGCATTATTTCTGACAATGGCGGCATTATCCCTGCTTCAGAAAGTCATTACCTACGAATTGAAAAGACTGAACAAACAATTGAACAACAAGGCTTTTTAAATAAATTTTTCGGCAAGATCAGACGCCGCTTTGGGCTTTAAGGATTGATATGATTCTCCAA
This sequence comes from Acinetobacter sp. NIPH1876, assembly GCF_022808535.1. Lineage (NCBI taxonomy): Bacteria > Pseudomonadati > Pseudomonadota > Gammaproteobacteria > Moraxellales > Moraxellaceae > Acinetobacter > Acinetobacter sp. NIPH1876. The sequence goes on along the minus strand of NZ_JALGBR010000016.1, from coordinate 22,443 downwards.
CAATATAAAATTGTATTTGCAGGAAGCATGGGCGCAGGTAAAACCGAAGCAATCAAATCGCTTTCAGAAATTCCTGTCCTCGCGACCGAAGCATTCAATACAGATAGTCAGGCCCATAATAAAATGCAAACTACGGCGGGTATTGATTATGGTGAGATTACTTTAGATGACGGTGTAAAAGTAGGCTTATATGGCACCCCAGGCCAATCACGCTTTGATTTTATTTGGCCGGTGATTTGCCAAGGCGCTTTGGGCGTTATTTTATTGGTTGACCACAACAGTAAAGTACCAATCGAAGAACTTGAGGGGTATTTGGATACCTTTAAGGACTATACCCAAAATATTTCAATCGGCATCACCCACGTGGATGAAAACAAGGGGCAACCAACCACGATCTATCGCGAGTGGTTAATTCAAAATGACTACCAATATCCCTTATTTTTTATTGATGCCCGTAAACAAGAACATATTTTGCTGATGATTGAATCTCTCATAGCAGCATTAGAAGTCAATTTAAAAGCAATAAACTAATTACTTTATAAAGAGAAGAATTATGTTCAGTATTCCTAGTCAGCAACGTACAGCACCCAAAGAGCTGATTCAGTTTGCTAAAGCGCAGGCCAACGATATTTTAACCAATATCCGAGGCGTCGATTACATTATGCTCTGCTCTACCGATGGCTTTGAGCTTGCCTCCATTTACAAGAAGAACCCTTATAACAGCACCAAACTGGCAGCTGTCAGTAGTTCAATCTTGGCAATGGTCACTGCTTTTCTCAATGAAATCCAGTTGACAGGCTGCCAAAGTATTACCTTGGATGCTGAAAATGGTAAGGCCATTCTGACCTCAATCCCTGCCCCTCATCATCCCATGGTCATGGTGACTTTAAGTAATAAAGATGTCTTGTTAGGACAACTGCTCTATAGTTTGAAACAAACCAGCAGTGCAATCGTCGACGTTGACCAAGCTTAATTTTTCTTATCACAAAATCTGACAGGCACCGCCAGCTTGTCAGATTTTGTTCATTTATAACCCCTATAATAAATAGATTACTTTTCAATTTTCTTTTTTGAATCATTAATTTTCATATATTTCACTAAATAACTATCCCAATCTGTTAAAAAATCCCTATTTCAGCCAAAAATATGGAATAAAATATTGTTTTTTAAAACATCAGATGAGCGGTTAGAAATTTAAATGATTTAGCAATATTTTTTCATTATTATAATTTTCGAACAAATAACAATCATAAAATTTTCACAAATGAATAATTTTAACAACATCCGATTGTATTTGTTCAGACATTATTAAGCACTATGGAGAGATAAAGATGAAGCTGAAGAGCTTAAAACTAGGCGCAGGGGTCGCGCTCTTAATCAGTGGTTTTTCTACCCAACAGACCTTGGCTGATTCCTACGTGTTTGTGACCAATACCACGCCACAAACCGTATCAATACAAGTCAATCAAACTGGGGCAAGCTTACAGCAAGGCAATGAATGGGCGCAGGAAGCGACTCAACTTGCACCCTACGAGACCAAACGGGTATTACGCATCAACCGTTATACTGGGATCAAATCAGGTAAAACATATAACTTTGATACCGTTCTCAGCAGCGGCAATTCACAAGTAACCCTAAAACAGACCATGACGGGAACTTGGTCGGGCAGTAATATTAAACACGGTATTCAAACGTCGACCACAACATCGCCTTGGTATTCAGATCGTGATGTACATCGTATTAACACAACTTATGCTGGTTTATCTGCACAAGCAGCAGTGAAAGCTGAGTACACGGGGGGCTATGATGATTTCCACTACACCATTCATCAAAACACGGTTCAGGAGCCTGTTTCGGCCAGTGCCGACGAGCTCAAAGTACTGACTTATAATATTTATGCCCTCCCGATGGTGGCGAGTAAAATCAGCGAACGCTTGGCTGAATTACCGAATCATTTAAACGGTTACGATGTGATTATGATGCAAGAAGCCTTTGCTTCATCGCGTACTGGCATGCTGAATCAACTGGCTCAACAGTACCCATATCAAACCCATATTCCAGTCGGTTCTGGTTATAACTTATTTGATAGTGGTTTGGTCATTGTGAGCCGTTATCCAATCGTCAAAACTGCACAATTAATTTATCCAGACTGTACAGGAACGGATTGTTTTGCGGATAAAGGTGTGTTGTATGCGGAAATCATTAAGAATGGTAAGGCGTATCATGTCACCTCTACGCATACAGCCTCTTTTGATACAGATGCGGCACGCGCATTACGCCAGACCCAGTTCAAGCAGATTCGCCAATTGGTCAATCAACAAAATATTCCAAGTTTTGATGCAGTACTCATGGGCGGTGATTTCAATGTGAATAAACTGTTATGGCCGCAAGATTATCAAGACATGTTAACCAATCTGAATGCGACCGCAGCACCAAGCACAGGTTATACTGAATCGACCTTTGACCCACGCGTGAATAAGTTGGCTGGAGCAGCAGGTTCAGGTGGTGCAACCGTCGAATATCTAGACTATGTCGTGGCATCAAATAACCACCGTCAACCGACTCAGTCTCGTAACGATGTGCGTATCTTACGTACCACAGCGGACCCACTGTATATGACTTGGGATCTTTCAGATCACTTCCCTGTGATGGGGCAATTTAATTACGGCCCATAAACGGAATTCGGTATGAATAAAAGACTATTGCTAACAATGCTTATTGTTGTCGTGGTCTTGGTTGGGATTGTAGTTTGGAAGAGCACTGCCTCTTCCGCTGCAATTCAGCAAACCAAATCCACCGCATCATCTCAAGATTCATCAGCACAGGTGAGTAATGAAGGCATGCCAAACAAAACCAAGGACGAAGTTTTTCAAGAGTCACTTTTAAAACAATTAAAAACACTACAACAGCAACCTGGCAATATCACCGAGTTTCTCAATGATTTTAAAGCCAACTGCCCTGTCACTGACTGTAATGCAGCTTTAGCAAAAGCTTTAGCCAATTACCCAGATCAAAACTTTGCACATTTGGTGGAAAATCTAATAAAACGCATGCCGCAATATGAACAGCAGATGCAAAATACCGTGTTATCAACGTCGTTATCGCCAAAAGAACGCTTTGATGCTTTGTGGAAGCTCAGAGAACAAACCTTGGGGCAAGCCGAAGCGATGCTGGGCTTTGGGCAAGAGCGTGGCTATGCAGATTATCGTTTTGCCTACAATGATTTGGCACAGAATCAGAAACTCAGTGCAGAACAACGTTTAAAAGCATTTGAGCAGCTACAAAAACAGTACCCTGATGCAACTCTACAAGAAAATAAAATGGGGCTTTATGAACAAGCGCTCGGTTTAATCAATCAAGGGCAGCATAGCCCTGCTGAAACGCAACGCTTAAAACAGATGTTACAACAGCGTTATCTGACGGAGCAGCAACGCCAAGAGGTTCAGCAAAGAGAACAACGTGAAGTTCAACAGCAGCAGCAAGTCGATCAATATCAACAAGCTGTGCAACAACTACAACAAGAGATGGAGCCGCTAAAAACACAACTGCCAAATGAAGAGTGGCAAAAGCAATATCAAAATCGTTTAGAAAGTCTGCGTCTAAAAATGTTCTCTTAACAAACGGAACTCGACAGAGGTCGGCTTAAATTCATAGCTCACCTCTGATCAATAATCGGCCGACCATTTAGACAGGCAATGTGTCGGCGTTAAATAAGAATGATCCTTTTTAAATCACTCGTTCCTTATTTGACAAAGAACATGCATTCCCGCTAAATAAGCCATTCAATTACTTCAAGATCATGATGTGGCATGAACAGCTTAAAAAATGATAATGCTGGTTGGAGTGGTCAAGCAGCAATTGCTTTGGGGATTGGCGCTTTTCTTGGACGATCAGGAAATAATCACCCTCACCACCACTATGCGCATCAAATCACCATGTCATTGAATGCAGATCAACCCGTGCAAGTGATTGCTGATGGTCAACTTTATCGAGCACCGACTTTATTCATTCCCGCCAAGCTAAAGCATCAACTTATAACTGGCGACTACCTGTCGCTTTACATTGACACCTGTCATGCGCTCACCGCCAAGTTCAATCTAGAATTTCACGCACCTACACAGGTAGGTGAAGTATCAATCGATCTACAACAACAGTTGCAACACAGCTTTCACTCACAGATACCACTCAATCATGGCTTAGCCGATTTCTTAAAAAACACACGGCTCAGCAATTCGGCTCCCCATCGTAATCCACAGAAGCTTGAACACATTCTAGCGTTGCTTTATCAGGGCATCTTGCAATCCAATATCCCTGATCGTCAATCTTTAGCGGAAGTTGCAGGTTTATCTGAAAGTCGTTTTTCGCACTGGTTTCGCGAACAAGTAGGACTGCCTTTACGCAGCTATCGCAAATGGTTACGTCTCATGTGTGGATTAACTCAAATGCAAAATGGACGTGCATTAACGGATACCGCTCATCAAGCTGATTTTGCTGATCAGGCGCATTTCACACGAACTTGTATTGAATTACTCGGGGTCCGGCCATCGGAACTGAGCCAGATGCAGGGGCAGATTCTCTTTATTGAATAAATAGCTGTTTTGTTCAATTCAGTGCTGCAATCGCATAGGCATAGTGACTGTTCATTGTTTTGGAACAATACACCATGCCGAAGTTAATTCAGTACCTCATTCGCTATAGCAGTTATCCCCTAATTATGGGGCTGAGTCTGTTTTTTTTATTGCCCGTTGCCGCGGGTGAGCTTAGTTATTGGCCTTATGTGCCCTGCATTGCAGCCATTGCGATTGCACTGGTTGCTCTGCTTGAACAGATTCAACCTTATGAACAAACCTGGCTAACCGATCATGAAGATACAGGCGTTGATATCCTGCATGCCAGTTTTAGTATCGTCATGATTTTTATTACTGCTGAATGCATTACCTTATTTCGAAAGCTAATTGATATTGCTAGCTTTTGGCCTAGCACCCTACCGATCTGGCTACAATTCCTCATTGTGGGTCTAGTCATCGACTTTGGCTTATGGCTGATGCATTGGCTAAGTCATAAAAAACGTTTCCTATGGAAATTGCATGCCCTTCATCATAGCGCTGAACGATTATATTGGCTGAATGGTGAACGTCGTCATCCATTAAGTGCCATTCTGCTCGCAGCGCCTGGAATTATCTGTATTACCTTAATCGGTGCACCCGCCAATCTGATTGGGACGTGGATGGGATTAACTGCAATTCATTTGGCTTTCCAGCATGCCAATCTGGATTATTCTGTAGGTGTTTTTAGACCTTTACTGGGGGTTGCCGAAGTCCATCGCTGGCATCATAAACATGGTTTTGGTCGTAAAAACTTTGGTGAATTCTGGATGATCTGGGATCATCTGTTTGGAACGTATTACTATGAAAGCAAACCTGTGAAAGCTGGGCAAGTCGGGTTAAAGACTGCGCTACCGAAGGCTTATCTCAAACAAATACGTTGGCCATTTGCTAGAAAAAACCAATCAGACACCTAAATTAAAGGAAATCAGCGATGCATTACCCACAATATCAACAAGATCTGAATACTGCACTTGAATCAGAAATATTGGGTGAACTGATCTTTTTAAATGCAGCCAAACATACACGCTCAATTGAGCAGCAACAAAAATGGCAAACGCTGGCTAAACTAGAAACCCAAACCCTACGCAAGTTACAGCAGTTCTTAATCCAACAAGGTCAAACAGCGACGATTCGTTTGCATGTTAAGTTACAGGCCAAAGCATCAGGGATTGCGATGGCTAAACTGTCGTGGAAACTGGCCATGCGCGTACTTAAGCAAGGTACACAGCCGTTTATGGTCACTTTTGAGCGGATGCAGCAACATGCAGATGCCAACACACAAGACTTTCTCCACTATTTGTTAGCGCATGAACAGGCCTTGGCTGAATTTGCAACACAAGAATTACAAGGAAATTCAGAGCATTCTTTAGATGCTGTATTACACTTATTAAAAAGCGAGGCATAACACCTCGCTTTTTGCTCTATTTGATTACGCTCAAGTCGTGCTGAGGTTTAATAACAATTGACGTTTTTTCACTTGTTGCCCGACTTGGCCAATCAACTCATCTACCACACCATCGACATCGGATTTGATTTGCTGCTGAATCTTCATCGCCTCAAGCACCAATAGGGTTTGTCCTTTTGTTACTGAATCTCCGACATTGACCAGCAAATTCACAATCGCACCATCCATTGGTGCACGAATTTTACCATCACCCACTACCTCTGCCGCTTCTGGTGCTGCATAGGTGCAATTTTCAATCAATACATTGCCATTAGCTGCATCCAAATAGAGTTGATCCTGGTCAATAACATAGGCGAGCTTGCGTCGAACACCTTCACAGCTATAAACAATCAGCACATCACTGATGCTTACAATTTTGATCGTTGCTTGTTGATCACAGAACTCAACCTTGACCTGCTGCTGATCATTTTGTACATGCAGCAAGATCTGCTGATCGGCATATTTCAGTTTCAGTGGAAACGGCATAGCAACACCCGTTTGCCAAGCCACTTGCTGCTGATTTTGCTGGGTAAACAGTGCTGCTGCCACGGCTAAGGTTTCAAGCGGCAAAGCTTGTTGATGCAGACTGATATCATCTTGGAAGTGCTGTTGAATAAATGCGGTATTGGTATCTCCCGCCACAATGATCGGATGGCGCAATAAATTAACAAGAAACTGCTTATTGCTATTCACACCAAGCAATACACAATCATCAACCGCTTTGGCAAGCAGGCGAATCGCATCCTGACGCGTCTTGCCATAGGCAATCACTTTGGCCACCATCGGATCATAGAACGGACTGATTTCACAGTGTTCTAGCATGCCATGATCAATACGGACATTGGGTAAGCTACCATCAGCACCCGCCGCTTGCCAACGCAATACTTTACCTGTTTGTGGCAGGAAGTCCTGACGTGGATCTTCTGCATATAAACGAACTTCGATCGCATGTCCGTTTAAGGTCAACTCATGTTGTTGTAAGGGCAGAGTTTCACCATTAGCAACACGCAATTGCCATTCCACCAAATCCAATCCTGTGACCATTTCTGTGACTGGATGTTCGACTTGCAGACGTGTATTCATTTCCAAGAAATAGAATTCACCCGATTGATCAAGCAGAAACTCGACCGTGCCTGCCCCAACATAATCACAAGCCTTTGCTGCTGCAACAGCTGCTTCACCCATTTTTTGGCGTAGTTCAGGTGTCATCACTGGGCAGGGCGCTTCTTCGACCACCTTTTGATGACGGCGTTGGATCGAACAATCCCGTTCAAATAAATACACATAATTGCCATGTGTATCCCCAAACACCTGAATCTCGACATGACGTGGGGCAATCACTGCTTTCTCTAAGATCAACTCACCTGAACCAAAGGCATTTTCTGCTTCCGAACGCGCTGTTTTTAAGGCTTCCAGTACATCAGCAGCGTGTTGGACCAGACGCATGCCGCGCCCACCACCACCAGCCGAAGCTTTGACCATTAAAGGATAGCCAATCTTCTCAGCTTGTTGTACTAGATAATCAAGATCTTGCTGATCACCTTCATAACCAGGTACACACGGTACGCCAGCTTGGATCATGGCAATTTTAGAAAGACGTTTACTACCCATCAGCTCGATGGCAGCAGCCGTCGGCCCAATAAAAGTGATACCATGATCAAGACAAGCCTGAGCAAAGTCGGTATTTTCAGACAGAAAGCCATAACCTGGATGGACCGCATCAGCTCCAGTCTTCTGACAGGCTGCAATAATATTGGCAATGGATAAATAGGATTCTGAAACTTTAGATGCACCGATATAAACCGCTTCATCGGCCAGTTGGACATGACGGGCATTGGCATCTGCATCTGAATACACCGCAACCGTTTGATAGCCCATTGCTTTAGCTGTTTGCATCACACGAACAGCAATTTCACCACGGTTTGCCACTAAGACTTTTGAAAAACTCATTGTTTCATCTCGATTATTAAATCCCTCTCAATCCGCCTATTAACGGAGGAAGTCCCTCTTGTTTAATAAAGCGGATTTGGAGGAAATTTTAGTCAAACCAACTCGGATTACGTTTTTGAATAAAGGCCATGGTGCCTTCTTGTCCTTCTGCGCCGCCGACAGCCTGAGCAAACTGTTGTGCCGCATCATCCAAAAGCTGCCCTAAAGGCTCATTCAGTGTCCGATGTAATAAAGCTTTGGTGGTACGGGAAGCCAATGGGGCAGCACGTTTAATCTGCTGAATGATCTCTGTAAGCTGTTGTTCAAGCTCAACATCATCTTGTGCAACTTGATGAACAACACCTAAATCCACAGCCGTCTTGCCATCAAAACGTAAACCCAATAATGCCAAACGGCGGGCTTGAGTCAAACCAATCCGTTTCACTACAAAAGGCGCAATTTGTGCAGGTAAAATACCTAAACCTGTTTCAGGTAGGCCAAACTGAGCGGTATCACGGCTGATGGCAATATCTGAAACACAAGCCAGACCAAAACCACCACCAAGTACTGCACCTTCCAAAACCACCACGACGGTTTGCGGTGCTTGATCCACTTGTTCAATCATGGCCCCAAAACGACGGTTAAAATCCACATAAGGCTGTAAGCTATCCGTATTGGCCGCTTCAACTCTTAACCCCGCCATATCCTTAATATCGCCACCTGCACAGAAATGTCCAGCTTGACCGCGTAAAATCACAGCGCGAATGGATAGATCATCGGCAATCTGGCTAAACACCTGTTGAATAGCAGTGACCATCTTTAAACTCATGGCATTACGGCTTTCAGGACGATTCAGCCATAGCGTTAAAATGCCACCTTGCTGCTCTAACCGAATGCTGTCATCTAACGCTAAGCCTGCAAGAGAAGTTGCAACTGTCATGCTTCTGCTCCTATTTTTTCTGTTTCTTCGGCAAAATATCGGTGAGCTTACAAATGATTCCGAGCATAATTTCATCTGCACCGCCGCCAATCGAACCTAAGCGACCATCACGGAACAGTTGCGATGCAGGGTTATCCCACATAAAACCATTACCACCCCAATATTGTAGACAGCTATCTGCCACTTCACGGCTTAATCGCCCTGCTTTCAGCTTCGCCATTGAGGCCATTAAAGTGACATCTTCACCCGCAATATGCTGTTCACAGGCTTGCAGCGTTAGGGCTTTTAATGCTGCGACTTCTGTCATCAGTTCAGCAAAACGGAAATGTACATACTGATTATGAATTAAAGGCTGACCAAACGTGGTTCGTTCTCTGGTGTAGTCAATGGTTTGCTGAATGACTTTTTCCATCCCCCCCACTGCATTGATACAGGCCCACATACGCTCCTCTTGGAACTGCATCATTTGCATCATGAAGCCCATGCCTTCCACCCCAACCAAGTTACGTTGTGGTACACGTACATTGTCGAAATACACTTGTGCCGTGGTGGTGGAGCGCATCCCCAATTTATTTAAAGGTTCTGAAAAGCTGATCCCTGCCGTTTTTGCAGGAACAATAATCATGGATTTATTGACGTGTGGTTTATCATCAGAAGTATTGGCCAATAGACAAAAGAAATCGGCTTGTAATGAGTTGGTGATCCACATCTTACTGCCGTTAATCACATAGTCGTCGCCATCTTTTTTTGCAGTCGTTTTAATGGCTGCCACATCAGAACCCGCATGCACTTCAGATACCGCAATCGATGCGACATATTCACCGCGAATCGCAGGGTTTAAAAATTCATCTCGCAACTCTTTGCTGCCAAAACGTGCCAGTGCAGGCGTTGCCATATCTGTTTGCACGCCAATCGCGAGGGGTACACCTCCACAAGCAGCACGGCCTAATTCTTCTGCCACCACAAGGTTGTATGAATAATCGAGTCCTAAACCGCCATTTTCTTCAGGCTTACAAATCCCCAATAAACCCAAGTCTCCCATTTTCTTGAACACGTCATGAATCGGAAAACGGCCCGCTTCTTCCCACTCTGGGATAAATGGGTTTAATTCATTTTCAACAAACTGGCGTGTGGTACGGCGTAAAGCATCATGTTCTGCGGTAAATTTCATTGTTTTTTTCCTTAAAATTAATCTCGTAAATCCCTCCCAACCTCCCTTTTCAAAAGGGAGGGGTCCCCCCTCTTTTTAAAGAGGGGTTAGGGGAGATTTCTTAAAATCTCGACACACCAAATCGTGTTGGATTTAATTCACGTTGTTGTGCTTCATAAATGGTTTGTAATAAAAATATCAATACTTTACGGGTATCTCTTGGGTCGATGATGCCATCGTCATGCAGCATTGCGGTATTAAATAAAGCCGTCGACTGTTGTTCCAATTTCATCGCTGTACTTTGTTCCAAGAAATCCAGCATCTGCGGATTCGGTTCCATTCCCGAGGCTTTTTGTTTGCCCTCAGCTACGATACGCAAGACTTTACCTGCTTGTGCTGCGCCCATTACTGCGACATGAGAGTTTGGCCATGCAAAGATAAATTGCGGGGACAAACTACGACCACACATGGCATAGTTACCCGCGCCATAAGAGCCTGCCACCACAATCGAAATCTTGGGTACTGTCGCGTTGGCAACCGCTTGGATCAGCTTGGAACCATGTTTAATAATCCCGTTCTGCTCTGCATCAGTTCCGACCATAAAACCGGTGGTGTTATGCAAAAATAAAAGTGGGCGTTGAGTCTGCTCACACAGATGAATAAACTGTGCTGCTTTGGCTGCCCCTTGTGGGGTAATCGGCCCATTATTGGTAATAATGCCAATATGTAGTCCACCCACTTTGGCCCAACCGCATACGGTTAAAGCATCATATTCTTGTTTAAATTCTAGAAAATCTGAATCATCGATGATCCGTGCAATGATCTCTTTCATATCAAAAGGTTGCTTTGGATCTTGCGGAACAATACCTAATAGCTCTTCAGCAGCATAACGCGGTTCTTTATAATTCTGAGTAGATTGCGCGGTCTGTTCTTTCCAGTTGAGATGCTCGAAAATCTCACGCACCAAACGAATACCATCTGCATCATTTTCAGCTAGATATTCTGCAACACCTGAGACTTGGGTATGCATTTCTGCCCCACCCAGTTCTTCCGCAGTCGCCACTTCCCCTGTTGCTGCCAATAACAATGGCGGGCCTGCCAATAACATTTCTGTTTGCTTGCGGACTGCAATCACATAATCAGACAAGCCTGGTTGATAAGCACCACCCGCAGTTGCGTTGCCATGTACCACCGCAACTTGTGGAATCCCTGCTGCTGATAAGCGTGCCTGGTTGGCAAAAGTCATTCCGCCATAGGTAAACACTTCAGCTGCATAGTTCAAGTTTGCGCCACCACTTTCCGTCAATGTCACCATCGGCAACTTTTGTTCTAGTGCAATCTTTTGTAGGCGGAGGGTTTTATGCACCCCCATCGGTGACATGGTGCCGCCTTTGATGGCACTGTTACTGGCAGAAACTAGCGCACGTACACCGCTGACAAAACCAATGCCTGCAATCACCCCACCACCTGCTTCGGAACCATCTTTATCGTCATGCATGTTGTAACCAACCAGACCACATAGCTCAACAAAAGGTGAATCCGCATCTAACAGTAAACGAATACGTTCGTGTGGCAAGATTTTGCCTTTCTTATCAAACTTAGGTTTTGCTGCATAGGACTTATCAATACTTTTTTGCTGCACCGCACGCACTTCAGCCAGCTGTGTTAACAAAGCCTCTCGATTTTGCTGGTATTGTTCACTACCTACTGCAATCTCAGATTGGAGAATACTCATCTTTATTCTCCATCTGTTTTGAAAATGTCAGGGATAAAAGCACGATGGAAACCATTAAAGGCTTCATTATTGGTCGCATCTGCCAGTGGGTACATGCGTGTACCTTGTGATGCTGCCCCATCAATGCGGAGGGTAACACCTGACACAAAAGCAGCAGCATCGGAAAGCAAATAACAAATCGCTGAGGAAATTTCTGACTCGGTACCCATTCGTTTTAATGGCACATTACTCGCTAAACTTGGAATGATCACTTTGGCAAAATCACCACTATAGTTATCCATGCCCGAAGAAATAATCCAACCTGGGGCAACCGCATTAACACGTACCCCAGATTTCCCCCATTCTACTGAAGCAGTTTTGGTCAGGTTATCAACACCCGAACGTGCAGCACCTGAATGACCCATGCCCGGCATACCACCCCACATATCGGCAGTCATATTAACAATGCTACCACCATGCTTTGCCATCCACTGGTTATAGGCTTCACGCATCAAGTAAAAGGTAGAATGTAGGTTATTGCGCACCACGGCATCAAAACCATTGGCAGAAATATTCTCAAGCGCAGAAGGAAATTGCCCTCCCGCGTTATTGACTAAACCATCGAGCTTGCCAAATTTTTCCAGCACCTCAGCAATCATATTTTTGACTTGCTCTTCATCACGGTTATCACAGACGATGAAATGCACTTTGCCGCCATCTTCCAGAATTTCTTGGCTGACTTTTTCCAGTTTTTCAACTTTTCGCCCTGTAATCACCACTTGTGTGCCTAAAGAAGCCAATTCATGTGCAGTACAACGGCCAATACCAGAACCACCACCTGTGACGATCACCACTTTGTCAGCAAATGCATCTGCCCTGAAAATTGATTGATAAGCCATGTTTTATGATCCATTCATCTATTATTTTTAACTGAATACACACTACCAAGCAAGTGCTTGGTTTGTAAAGTACCAAGATGCCTTTCTTATTCAAATTAAAATGTCATTTTTTGCTAATATATTATTTCTAGTGCTAACATGCTGTTCAATCTAAGATTTTTTAAACGTTAAAAACTCACAATGAATACAAGCTATTATCAAAGTTCGATAGATTTTTTTTTAAATGAAAATAAAAATGCAATTTTTGGACAACTTGCACGTCATCATCAACATGATTTAGAAGATTTACAGAAAAATGCTTGGCTTGAACAAATTGATTTTCTAAAACAGGAACTTAAAGAGTTTTGTGGACACTTATATTTTGAGTTCTCTATCCCTAGAATGGGAAAACGAGTAGATAATATATTAATTATAAATAATTTAATCTTTGTGATAGAGTTTAAAGTAGGCGACAAAAGTTATTCCAACTATGCTCAAAATCAGACAATTGACTATTGCTTAGATTTACAAAATTTTCATGAAGGAAGTCATAATAAAACGATTATCCCGATCCTTATCGCGACGAATGCCCCAAGTACGACCTCTCAGATTGATAGCTCTCTAGATCTGACCCGTTGTATCCTATGTAATAAAGAAAACTTTAAAGCCACGCTTATCAAAATTCTAGACCACATAAAAATTGAAGAAAGTCTAAATATTGAGACTTGGGAAAATAGCATATATAAACCTACGCCAACGATTATTGAAGCAGCTCAAGCTTTATATAAAGGCCATAGTGTTGAAGAAATTTCAAGAAGTGATGCTGGTGCAATTAACCTCTCCAACACCTCCATTTTAATAAATGAAATTATCGAAGACTCCAAAGCTCAGCATAGGAAATCAATCTGCTTTTTAACAGGTGTTCCTGGGGCAGGAAAAACACTTGCAGGTCTAAACATCGCGAACGAACGACTAAAAGCAGATGAATCAGAACACTCAGTATTTCTATCTGGTAATGGCCCGTTAGTTGATGTCTTGAGAGAAGCATTGACTAGAGATTCAGTAGAATCTGCTAAAAGGAGTGGTCAGAGAATTTTACGTACAGAAGCTGAAAGGAAAGCAAAGGCTTTTATCCAAAATATTCATCATTTTAGAGATGACAATTTAAGAACGCCTCATGCACCTATTGAAAAGGTTGTCGTTTTCGATGAAGCACAAAGAGCTTGGCAAAAAGAACAAGTCTCCAAGTTCATGCAACAGAAAAAAGGAATCACAAACTTTGACATGTCTGAACCCGAATATTTAATCAGTGTAATGGATCGACATGAAGATTGGTGTGCAATTATATGTTTAATCGGAGGCGGACAAGAAATCAATACAGGTGAAGCCGGCGTTTCAGAATGGATTGAGTCGCTAAAAACAAAATACCAATCCTGGGATATTTATTATTCAGATAAGATTTTGGCTGAACCTAATACCTATCTAAATAATTTAGATTTATCAAACTGGTTAGAACAACATGGACATCAAAAAACTGATCTTCATTTATCCACCTCTGTTCGATCATTTCGAAGTGAAAAAGTTGCATCCTTGATCCAATCCATTTTAGACAATCAAAATGCTCAAGCCGCTCAAATTTACCAAGACATCAAACATAATTATCCAATTAAAATCACTAGAGACTTAACCAAGGCAAAAAACTGGTTAAGACATCAAGCTCGAGGTACAGAAAGAATTGGACTGATCGCAAGTTCAGGCGCTAAAAGACTAAAAGCAGAAGGTATCTATGTTAAGAATGATATATCTCCACCTGATTGGTTTTTAAATCATGAGGATGATACTCGGTCATCTTATTACTTAGAGGATATTGCGACTGAGTTCGATATACAAGGACTTGAAATCGACTATACCTGTGTAACTTGGGATATTAACCTCTATTATGATGAGGGTTGGCAATTTCAAAGCTTTAAAGGCTCAAAGTGGCAGAATATTAATAAAGACTCAACTAAAAATTACCTTCTCAATGCTTATAGAGTTCTATTAACCCGAGCCCGACAAGGTATGGTTATTTTTATTCCTGCTGTAGATGGAAAAGATCCAACACGACCTCGAAAATACTATGACTCAATCTATGACTATCTGCTCTCTTGTGGGCTAGACATAATATAAAAAATACTGGAGTTTCGCTTGTACTGCTTTACGACAAACGAGACTCCAACACCAGGTAAATGCAGCTCAAGATATCAGTTTTCTAGGCACTTTCACCGGCATATCCAATAATTGCTGTGCAAACGCCTTACCTTGTGGATCAATCCGCAAACTGGCGATTCCCCCGCCCCCCAATGCATTTTCCAACATGAAATTCAGTGCATGCATGGCAGGCAGTTCATAACGAATCACTTTTGATTTTTCAGGATCTAAAACATGCCGCATATACGCTGCAACATTGGCCTCAGTCAGTGCCGCACGAATCCACGGTAAATATTCAGCCTTGCGCGCGATCACCCCAATATTGCTGTGATTGCCCTTATCTCCACTGCGTGCATGTGCAACTTCAACGAGAGGAACTTCAATCTCATCACCTTGATATACGGCTACGTCACCAACGGGATGTTGCGTATAATCCTGTGAAGCTTGTCCGACGAGGATTTGAACGGGATAACGCTGTCCTGCAAAGTCGACTTCTACCTTTAATTGATCTTTATCAATCAAGAAAGAAAATAGCTTCACCACTGCCGAGGCTTTAGGTCGACCGCCGACGATTCCTGCCAATGCAGGTGCCATCCCTGTAGAAGCTTGGGCAATTTCAGAAGCAAAGAACATACAAGCTTCTTTAAACAAGTGCTTAACCGCGATTTTGACCACTACTTCACGGCTATCTTTCACTTTCGCATGTGCACCATAAGTACTTTCAATCCCGAGAATCTCAACCGACTTTTCACTAAAAGGAGGAACTGAACGTAGTGCTAACACCCGTTCACATTTGTTGATAATGGCATCGGCGATCACTTGGGCTTTTTCTGGCGCTTCACGACCTGCAATCAAGAAACTAACCAAAACACGATAACCATCCGCATATGTAGCACTCACTTTATATTGCTGAGTTGGCGCACGCCCTGTTGCACCTTTCACTTTGACCCGATGCTCTCCTACCTGTTCTAAATGGACTTGGCTAAAATCAGCACTCACATCAGGTAAAAGATAGGCTTGTGGATTGCCGATCTCATAGACAATCTGCTCTGCTACGGTTGCAGTTGAAACGAGGCCACCTGTCCCTTTCGGCTTGGTCACAATAAATGAAGCATCAGCACTCACTTCCACGATCGGAAAGCCCATGTTGTCAAAGCCTTGAACGAGACGCCAATCGGTAAAGTTTCCACCTGTACACTGTGCACCGCATTCGATCACATGCCCTGCCAAAGAACCTTGTGCCAACTTGTCATAATCATCCAGTGACCATTTGTACTCATGTAATAATGGAGCAAGCACAACCGCTGAATCGACCACACGGCCAGTAATCACAATATCAGCACCTAAGTCCAAGGCATCGCGAATCGCAACAGCACCGAGGTAGGCATTACTACTGGCAACATGTGCAGGCAAGGCATCGCCATTAAACATTTCTCGCACATTTTGGTTTAATAATTCAGCATGCTTCGGCAATACATCATCACCTAACACCACTGCAACTTTTAAATCTAAGCCTTTTTCATCAATAATTTTCTGTAGGGCATCACGGCAAGCCAGTGGATTCACCCCGCCCGCATTGCTAATCACTTTTATTTTTTTCTCAGCAATTTTATTGATCAGGGGTGCCATCACTCGACTGACAAAATCCAGCGCATAACCATGACTTGGATCTATCATCATCGCCTTGGCCATAATCGACATCGTAATTTCTGATAGATAATCAAAGACTAGATAATCAATATCGCTCAGATGGACCAACTGAAATGCAGCGGTGTTGGTATCGCCCCAGAAGCCTGATGCACACCCAATTTTAACTACCCTCTGGTCATCCTGTTTGACAGTTGTCATGCGCTTTCTCATTGTTATCGCTAAAAATGCCTTAACATTACCAAGCAAGTGCTTGGTTTGTAAAGTGCATAATGCTATGCTGTATTGGCAAAAATAGACAAACTCAAGCAAATGCTTGTTATAAAAAGATAAGACAATGCATCAAATGAATTTTGTTACAATAGACTTTAGATTAAACGGGATAGATGGATAGGCATGATCGCAACCTCAATTGAGCAAATACCCAAAATTGTTTGTTTTGATGACAGTCCACGTGGACGTTTACTGCAAGGTGCTGCCTATCTGTTTTATAAGCAAGGTTATGACAAAACGACGGTTCGTCAACTCGGTGAATTTATTGGCATTCAATCGGGCAGCCTGTTTCATCATTTTAAAAGTAAAGATGAAATTCTGGCGACTGTGATGGAGCAAACCATTATCTATAACTTCGCCCGTTTAAAAGAAGCTGCTGAACGCTCAACTGATCCCGAACAACAATTACGCCATCTCATCAAAGCTGAATTACTTTCCATTGCAGGTGATACGGGTGCAGCTATGGCGGTATTGGTACACGAATGGTTTGCCCTTTCTAAAGAAAAACAAGATTACCTTCTGAAAATGCGTAATGAATATGAGCAAGTTTGGTTAGAGGTGATTGAAAAATTACGTGCTCAAGGCAAAGTGAAACACGATGCTTTTATTTGGCGTCGTTTGCTTGGTGGCTCGATTTCTTGGACGGTGACATGGTACAGACCTGAAGGTAAAGTCAAAATTGATGAGTTGACTGAAATGGTTTGGGAAATGGCGGTGAAATGAGTGCTATCTATTTGCGTAAGCCTCAACTCAGCGATTTAGCTGAAATCAAACTTGCCTACCAAAAGAGTATTCAACTGCATCAACCTTGGACTTATCCACCAACCGACTTTCAATACTATCTCGCACAAGAACATCGTTACTTTGTCTGCTTGAAAGAAAATCATGCCATTGTTGGCACCTTTAATATCTCCAATATCGTTCGAGGTTACTTCCATTCTGCTTACTTGGGTTATGAAGCCTTTTCTCCTTATGCCGGACAAGGCTATATGCGACAAGGGCTGCAACTGGTTTTACACGAAGCATTTCAAACACTGAATCTGCATCGACTAGAAGCCAATATCCAACCAGACAATATGTCCTCTATTCGCCTTGTCGCAAATGCAGGTTTTATAAAAGAAGGGTTTTCTCGCCAATACCTGCGTGTTGGTGGAAAAGAATGGAAAGATCATGAGCGTTGGGCAATTTTAAATGCCGATTGGACCGATAAAAAATATCAGGCATTTTAAAAAATTGATTCTAATTTAAGCACGACACAGCTTATCGCTCACGTCTATTTATCTATATTCGTTGTATCAGAAAGCTGCTATTGTTCTTAAACATCAAATGATTATAAGAATTCGTGAAAATGAATCCAGTACAACATGCCAATATTTCGGTGAAACGTCGTGGGGGCGAGCTTGAAGATTATATTGATATTCATGCTCTAATCGACAGCACCAAAATGTTGTGTACCGACAATCGCCATCGTATCTTGCATACCTTTTGGGGTGTTCAGGAAGTCATTATCCCGATCTTTGGACATCACTTTGAAAATAGTGCAGGAAATAGCATTGAAGTGAAAGACCTTTGTGAAAAAGATCACCTATTGGTTGATTTCCATCACCGCTTTATTCCAACTTTAGGTGATTTTGTTGCAGCGATGCAGGATATCCCTACAGATGGGTTAGCAAAACGCCTAGAGAAATTTCATGCTGATGTGATTGACGACCCAAAAGTATCAGCAACACTACTCTCTCCCTTATCGGTGACAGGACAATTAAAGTCGTTACTGATCACCCACAATAGTTGGTTTATCAATACCATTCTTCCGATGATGGGAAAAGGTGAAGCCAGATTGATTGATTTTGATATTCGTCCCGATTTCTTTTTCAACCCGATGCGTTTTGAACTCTGGATGGACAATGGCAAGGCTGTGCCGCCTAGTGCAGCTAAGCTGCAAGAATTAAAAACTAAAATTGCTTAACTTAAGGGGAAATAAAAATGAGCAATATCCAATACGTGATTCGTCAAAATGACTTTGCCTATAATGACGAATGGCATCTCACCAACTGCGTTTCAACTGGGGCAATCAAACAGATTTATACAGATAAAGCTGAAGCAGAAAAGGCCTATAAAACCTTAGTTGTTGAGGGCTTATATTATGATGAACTCTGTAACTATGACATCGGCAATGGCGAAGTAGATGATAAAATCTACGAAAAACTTGAAGCTTTGGTATTAGAAAAAACGGGCAAAAAGTTTGATATCGAAGATGGTGAAATTCCAAAACTGAATGAAGACGATGCGTTCGAATTTGCCCAAATTTCAGGTATCGTCTGGTATCAACTCTTAGAAATCGATGCGACACAACCTTGCTATGTGCTCTGGATCAATTCAGAAGAAGACTATTTTACTGGCTATGAAACTGGCAGCATTATTTCTAGCCAAGATGAGAACTTTAGCGATGTTATGTGGGAAT
Organism: Acinetobacter sp. NIPH1876; assembly: GCF_022808535.1. NCBI lineage: Bacteria > Pseudomonadati > Pseudomonadota > Gammaproteobacteria > Moraxellales > Moraxellaceae > Acinetobacter > Acinetobacter sp. NIPH1876. The sequence continues at coordinate 3,210 of NZ_JALGBR010000016.1, read as the reverse complement.
CCAATATTTATGCGATGGATTATGAGTTCGAAGCCTTGATGAACAAACCACTTTCAGAGTTAAGTGATAGTCCATTATTATTGAAACAGTTTATCGAGCAAACTGCGGATATTCGTTACGATGCCGAAAAAGATAGCATTGAAGGTATTGCACTCGACAACATAAAATTTATTGATATCAAAGCACTGAACTCATTTCTGAAACAACCTATCTTTGAAATCCGTCAGATTTCTTTAGAAGAGTTGGCTGAACTAGAATAAATTTTAAACCGGAAAAGTGCGGTGTTTTGACCGCACTTTGAATGATGTTTGAAACAGTTTTAATAGCCCAACTGTTTACTAATTAAATCCTTCATAATTTCTTCTGCACCACCGCCAATCATATTCACCTTCACTTCACGATAGATCCGCTCGGACTTAGTACCACGCATAAAGCCCATGCCCCCGAGTGTTTGTACCGCAGCATCGGCACAGAATTGCATAGTTTGAGTGGCAACATTCTTCAGCATACAAATCTGGGCAATCAGTTCACTACCCTGCAATTCAGGTTTGCCTAAACGATAAGCGGTATCCTCGAGTAAAGCACGGGTTGCCGTTAGTCGCGTGGCCATATCCACTAACTTATGACGCATCACCTGATGATCGACCAAACGCTTACTAAAGGTTTGGCGTTGCTGTGCCCAATCCAATGCCTCCTCATAACAAGTTAGGGCAAAGCCATAACTACTGGCAGCAAGGAAAAAACGCTCCATATTGAAGTTATTCATAATCACCAGAAAGCCCATATTTTCAGGACCCAATAAATGGCTGGCAGGCACTTTAACATTGTCAAAATGCAGGTGTGCCGTATCGGATGCCCACCATCCCATCTTATCCAGTTTGGTTTTACTGATCCCTGCACTATGCGCATCTATGAGCAGCATTGAAATACCATTTGCCCCTTTGGCATTTGGATCAGTACGCACTGCCACTGAATAATAATCAGCTCGCATCCCCGAAGTGATAAAGGTCTTTTCACCACTCACCAGAAAATAATCACCGTCACGTACAGCCTTGGTTTTAAGCGAAGCTACATCTGACCCACCGCCTGGCTCAGTAATCGCCAATGCCGAGATTTTTTCACCTGACAAAATCTGAGGCAGTACTTGAGCTTTAACCTCTTCGTTGGCAAAGTGCTGGATTGGTGGCGCACCAATGGTATGTGACAGTAACGAAGCCGCTAAGCCACCCGAAGCACATTTTGCAATCTCAATCGAAGATAACAAGGTATAAAATGCATCTGTTCCCGCAATTCCCCCATACTGCTCTTCAAAACCTAATCCCAACAAACCAATATCTGCGGCTTTTTTATAGAGCTCTCGCGGAAAGGTTTCACTTTCATCCCATTCATTGATAAAAGGCGAAATTTCTTTTTCAACAAAACGTCGAATGCTCTTGGCAAATTCAAGATGCTGCTCGTTGTAGTACAAAGGATTAAGGTGCATATTCTGCTTCCTAGCAATTATTGATCATTGTTTATTGAATGAACACTAAAGTAGCAAAATTAGAAAAACCAAGCAAGCGCTTGGCAAAATCAAAGCTTAAAAAAACATGCCAAAAGCACGTTCGAATTATAAAACTATAATTTTAATCGGCCACGAAATCCACGGGTCGCATAATAGGATTGAGCACCATTGTGATAGGTAAAGACGCGGCCATAACGACTATCACAAAAAATTGCACCGCCCAATTTGCGTACATCTTCTGGAGTTCTGACCCAGCTCGAGGTTTTTAAATCAAAATGCTCAATCGACTGTAACTGCCTATATTGCTCTTCTGTGAGCAATTCAATTCCCATGGCTTCGGCTACATCGACCGCATTGTTTTCAGGCTTATGTTCTTTACGTGCATCTAAAGCAGCGCGATCATAACAAAGACTCCTACGCCCTTTTGGTGTTTCTACGGCACAATCATAAAAGATGATCTCACTTGGTTCAGAATCAAGCGAAACGATATCTGGCTCCCCTCCAGTCTCTTCCATCTGATTCAATACCCATAGCTTTTCGGGTTGCTGTTTCAACTGTTCCTCGATATCCACCCAACTCAAGCCCTGATGCCGATGCATATTGGCTTCAAAACGCTTTTTTAATATCTCGAACAACACAATCGTCTGTTCAGCATTTAGCTGTTTTTTCTTGGTCATTTTTATTCTCTGAATTTGAGTGTTAAACCGAACGGCCATCAAAGTGATTGATTTTGATGCTTTCCAAATCTAAATTTTCGATACATCTAATATTAATGGCATACATCTGATTCCCTTGCGGATCAATACCTGTTGCATAAGGATGAATACCACAGATCTTACAAAAATGATGGTCGATCACATGCTTATTAAATTGGTAACGAGTTAAAACATCTTCTTGAACTGAGATATCAACTTTATCTGTCGGTAAGAACCACAATAAAGAACCTTTTCTTTGGCAGATCGAGCAGTTACACGACATTGCTTCAGTCAAATCACCTTGTGCAACAAAAGTGATTTTTCCACAATGACAACTTCCTTTATATTCCATCTTATTTTCCTTTTTTAATTTTATATTGTTTTATCTTATTACTTTTTTAATTCAAATGATGTTCTGTTGATCAATTGTTGACTTCATATCTTAAGTCTAGGCATGCTCAGGTCCAAAAATATTGGCATTGTCGACACCTCATTCCATTTTTATACGAAAAGAGTGGAAAACCAAGCAATAAGAAAACTACATAAGCGGGGCGTTTACCTTCTGTATAAGGTTGTATATCGATACTGCCACACTTAGGACAGCTTTCACTTGCTCCAAATTGTTGTTCTAAGTCTTGGCTAAAATCTTGAGCAAGTAATGCCTTAGCTTCTTCTGCATAGCTTTCCGGAACTAACAATCGCACACCACCTAAAGCATTGGAGTAAAGCCAATCCATATTAATGGTATGTTCATTTTCAATACGCGCAGGAATTTCAGCTGCTTCTAACTGAGTTTTAGCAATTTGAGCTTCATAGGGAAATGAAAAGCTTTGTACTACGATCCAAGTCATATCAGAAAGCCCTTAAAACAACCAGTATATAAAATTCAACGCAATAAAAAACACCCCCTAACGTTAGTTAGGGGGTATTCTAATTTAAAAGCTGGCGATGACTTACTCTCACATGGCAAGTGCCACACTACCATCAGCGCTAAGAGGTTTCACTTCTGAG
>NZ_JALGBR010000015.1:0-117811 GCF_022808535.1 Acinetobacter sp. NIPH1876 | reverse complement strand
CGCACAAAGCCAATGGAGGCAAACCACCTCTGATGGCTGCTTAACCTCTACTTTTAACTTCGGTTATTTATGGGAGGATTACCATGGCACGTGTAACCGTTGAAGATTGTTTAGACCATGTAGATAACCGCTTCGAGTTAGTACTGGTGGCGAGTAAACGTGCACGTCAATTAGCACGTCAAGGTATGGAACCCACTGTAGAATGGGACAATGATAAGCCAACAGTCGTTGCGCTGCGTGAAATTGCAATTGGTCATGTGACTAAAGAAATTTTAAAACAACGCGATCAAGACTACCAAACATCAAACCTTGATATGGTACTGTCTACAAATTCACTAAACTTAGAAGGTTTTACTTTCTAAATCGAATTTGTTATGCGTAAAGCCCATTGTGAAGACTCTGGGCTTTTTTCTTTCTTGCAAAATTCAATACATATTGATAAAAGCAATATCCGTCATTGAAAAAAATTACGAGTTTTTATAATGAACAAATTGACAAGTTTCTCAATTTGCTTTTCATTAGAAGATAAGCGTAATGTTTGTGAACACTTGCGATCAATGTAAGTTTTCAATGGGATCAAATCTGGTTTACGACATTCAATTCGCATTGAATAGGTGAACCATCAACGTAATATATCTTTATATCGTTGAAGTATCAGCAGACATAGCATTTCTGAATTTAGGTTATAAAAGGTGTTATATGCCAGGCGAAGAGGTCAGCCAAGCCAAGCAGCAGCTCAGAGCAATTATTGAGGCCTATCTTAAAGATAGTGACGTTCAACGAGTACTTGCGGCCTGCGATTTTGCTGATTTAGCCCACAGTGGTATCACCCGTAAAAGTGGTGAGCCATATGTGTTGCACCCAATTGCAGTAAGTTGCATTTTGGCGCATATGCGTCTTGATGCCGATACGCTGATGGCGGCCTTACTGCATGACGTGATTGAAGACACTGAATTTACCAAAGACGAAATTGGACAAAAATATGGCTCAGTGGTCGCCGAATTGGTCGATGGTGTCACCAAACTCAGCCATTCCAGCGATAAAGAATATAACAAAGCCGCCTCCTTCCGAAAAATCTTGCAAGCAACGCTACAAGACCCGCGTGTCATTATTATTAAATTAGCCGATCGCTATCACAACATGACCACCTTAGGTGCATTGCGTCCAGATAAGCGTGCGCGTATTGCACAAGAAACACTGGATATTTTTGTACCTATGGCGCGTCTGGTCGGTATGAATGAGATGGCGGATAACCTAGAACATCTCTGTTATCAAAATCTTGATTTAGACATGTTTAATGATGTGCAAACCGCGCTTTTGGAAACCAAGCCAAAACGCTGTGAATACCAAGCAGTTTGGGAGCAAAAACTTACTGAGCTGTTAAAATCGTACGATCTTAAAGGTCGAATTAAAAAGAAAAACAACAATATCGAATTGCTACGCCATTTTATTAAAAATGAAATTGACTTAAATGAACTCAGCCATAGCCATGCTTTTGAAATTATTTTGCAAAGTATCGCAGACTGTGACCGTCTGGTTGACGCACTGAAAGACAACTTCCAGGTTTTACAATATCATGACCATATTCGCCGCCCTTTACCCGGTGGTAACCAGTCGCTAATGATCCAGCTCAAAGGTGAAAAAACCACGCTTTCATTAACCATCCAAACTGAACTGATGCGTAAGGCAGCTCGTTTTGGTGTAGTGCTTGGCGAAAATGCACCGCAAGCCTGTCGTTCCGCAATTCAAGCCTCGATGCAGAATCTGAATACCCTAATTGATAGTGGTTGTGCCAAAACCACCTTTAGTGATTTGCTTGATTACTTGCACCAAGAAAAAATTTGGGTCTATACCCCACATGGACAATTGCACGAATTACCGCAAGGCGCCACTGTGGTTGATTTTGCTTATTCAGCCAGTCTATTTTTAGGTAACCACGCGGTTGGTGCCAAAGTCGATGGTGAAATTCGTCCATTATCCACCCCACTGCATAGCGGCCAAGTGGTTGAGATCATTACCGATGTTTTAGCAACTCCAAATCCAGACTGGCTCAGCTTCATTAACACACAGAAAGCACGTCGCGCATTGCAAAACATGCTTAGAGAGCAGGATATTGATGAACAGCGCTTAGTTGGTCAGCAAGCGCTAAACCGTGCATTAAAACTATTCCAGCGTTCAATTGATGATCTATCGCCAACTGATTGGACCAATGTGCTGGAGTGGCGTCATTTAAGTAGTAAAGATACTCTATTCGAACAGATTGCGGTGGGTGATCTATTACCACAACTGGTTGCAAATCATTTATTTGCTCAGGATTATCATTCACAGCATCATGAAGCCTCTGATCGTCTGATTTTAGGTACCGAGGGTGTTGATGTAAAATATGCACATTGCTGCAATCCTGTCTTGGGTGACCCAATCCAAGGACATCTCTCCCGACGAGGCTTGATCGTGCATCGCTCACGATGTCGCAATTTATTACATGAACAGCACCTGCATCCAGAAAATATCATGCCATTGCATTGGCAATCCGAAGAAATTGATGATGTCCGTTTCAGTGCTTATTTATGTATTCACATGGCAATGAACGATGAGCAGATCTCTGATTTAATCTATCAATGCCGTAAAGCCAAAACGGGGGTAGAAATGGTTCACTCACAAGACCAAAAAACCTATGTCAACATCGTGGTCAGTAACCGAAATCAAATCGCCCAAATTATCCGAGATTTACGCATGAACTTTGGCTTCCCTCGTATTGAACGCCTAAATATGCCTATCGTACAGCCTGAAGTCGCAAAATTGGCAACCACCAATTAAATACAAGTACAGCTGTAAAATGAATATTTAAAGCATGTTATCGACATAAAAGTTCTAATAATATATCCATGCAACTGCGACTACACAGTACTCAAGACTTTCGTGCCTGAATTTTTGTGTTAAAGTCGCATGGTTTAAGATAGAAAAAACAACCTAGGAGAGCTAAATGTCACGCCAAGTTATTCATACTGAACACGCCCCTGCTGCTATCGGAACATATTCTCAAGCAATTCTTGTTGGCAATACACTCTACCTTTCTGGTCAGATTGGTTTAGATCCGTACAGTATGGAACTTGTAGAAGGCATTGAAGCTCAAATCCGTCGCGTATTTGATAACCTTAAAGCCGTTTGTACTGCGGCTGATGGCAGTTTAGCTGATATTGCCAAACTCAATATCTTTTTAACAGACTTGTCACACTTCCAATTGGTGAACCAAATTATGGGCGAATACTTTGCACAACCCTACCCTGCACGTGCAGCGCTTGGTGTTGCTAGCTTACCCAAAGGTGCTTTGGTGGAAATGGATGGAATTGTGATCATTCCATAAGCACTTTTTTAAATTTATATTTATCAAAAAGTTATAAATCATCAAAAATATCGCCGATCAGGCGGTATTTTTTTATTCAAATTCCCAATAAGAATATACTCATTGTTAGAATGAAATTCATTGACAAACGATAATAATTATCAATAATATCAATTATCGCATTTATATTTGTGGCTCACTCCCATGTATGTTTGTTTATGTCGTGGAATTACCGATCAGGATATCAAAGACGCCGTTGCAAATGGCGCTGAGAGCTATCGTGAAATCCGTGACCTACTCGATCTAGGAACATGTTGTGGTCGTTGTGCTCCTGAAGCCCGCGCTATTATCAGCGATGAACTTGCTGAAATCGCCGCACGTATATCTATAGCTGCCTGATTTATCTTCAAAATTATTCCTCCAATTCATTTCCTGTTTTACGACTCCACCGCTTCCTGTAGAACCTAAAAAGTTCCTCATTTAAGCGGTTTTTTTATAAAAATCATAACCATATCAGGATGTTTTTGATTGTGATTTTCATTTGCCGTTCTATAAATTACTCGCCAGACGATTCTTTGTTGATTAAAATACAATAAATTGCCTTAGCAACTAGGGCATCACTTGGTGTTTTTGGAGTAAGTGCAATGAAAGGCAATCGCGAAGTTATCAATCAGCTCAATCAGGTGCTGTACCACCATTTAACTGCGATCAACCAATATTTCTTACATTCTCGCATGTTTAATGATTGGGGAATCGAACAACTCGGTTCAGCTGAATACAAAGAATCTATTCGCCAAATGAAACATGCAGATAAAGTGATTGAGCGCATTTTATTCTTAGAAGGCTTACCGAATCTACAGCATTTAGGCAAGCTCTATATCGGTCAACATACCGAAGAAGTTCTGAACTGCGATATCCGTAAGGTCAAAGAAAATATTGAGGCAATCAAACAAACTGTTGAACTTGCTGAAGCAGAACAAGATTATGTGACCCGTGATTTGGTCCAAGAAATTTTAGAGAAAGAAGAAGAATATTGGGATTGGCTCGACACCCAACTTGATCTGGTTGAGAATGTAGGTATTGAAAACTATATTCAAAGCCAAATCTAACTCTTCTTTTCAACCCCAACTATTTATTGGGTTGAATCAAAAAATAAAGCCCTAATCAGGGCTTTATTTTTATTTCGCTTGTTTATTTATTTCAACCACTTCTGGCAGGCTAAGTGTTTGTCCATACAGCTGCTGTAAAATAAACAGCTGCTGTTCTGCTTCTTCAAACTTGTGATTATAAACCAATACCTGTGCATACTTTTTCAGGTTATAAGGGGTTGCTTTATTTTTGACTAAAGCATCAATCCACTCCAATTCCGTACCAGACATTTGAGTTTGAGGTTTTAGATTGATCCAATCAAGTCGCTGCTGAAATTGCGTCAATAACAGAATTTTAGAACTTCCCAATATCTCTACTGTAGGTTGCTGCTTTTTAAAAATTAAACGACTGTTTTCCTGAAATAGCTTGTAATCACGCCAAATCAATAACAGCAGTACGATACCAATCAGCCAAATAAAGCGAATGACATTTTTATTTAACGTCACTGCTTTTAGCTGAGGTGTTTGTGCTTGAACTAGACCCAATAAAAAGCCCATGGGCAATAGGAAATACGCATAACGTTGCGGAAACTCCAACATGGCATGAATCAAAATTGCCGCAACCATCAGAATCGCAACCACTGAAGTGATATCTTTGGCATTTCGGTCTAACCAGAAGAACCAGATTGCCATATAACCAATAATCAATAATCCAAGTGGTAAACCATTCCAGACCAAGATATCCAACAAAACATTGTGTGCACTGATCACCCACTCATGCGAAGGATGTAAATTAAAAATACTGATTTGCGCAACACTGGTCTGATTCCAGCCATAGCCTAACCATGGCTGCTCTTTTAGTGCCAAAAGCATCTGCGTCCAGATATCAAAACGTAAATAGCCTGAGCTAGCCCGTTCAGCCAAACTGGTTGTTTGGATGACTTCTGAGTTTAAGAACGTTTCAATGACATTTGTGAGTAGCGGCAAGCCCCATGCTGCAATCACAAAAAAACCGACACACCAAATCCAAAGCTGACCAAAGTTGAAACGTGGTTGCTGCTTGTATTGCTTATACATCCAATAGAATAGAATAAATAAACAGACTACCCATGAAGTTCTAGATTGGGTTAAAGCAATGGTAAATAGGATCAATAGACTAGATGGCACTAACCAACATGTAGCCACGACTCTTTTTTCGTATAGATATAGAGCTCCCATGAGGCCCATAATCAAAAAGGTTGCCAAGTGATTCGGTTGGCCAAAGTTTGCATAAGGGCGATCCCCTTTCAATTGCATCACCCCATTAATAACGCCACCTAAACCACACCATTGCACAATTGCCATAACACTACAGACAATCGCAATACCAAATAGCAGCTTAGAGGTCTCTTGCATCAGCGCTTCACGCTTTTCTGCTTCTAAAGAAAGGTTATAGCCAAGCACAATCATCAGCCAAAAAGCGAATACATATAGAGAGCTTAATAGTGCCGAGCTAAAGTCATTAACCAACCCAAAGCTCCATTGCAGCAATGGAACAGCTATAATCGGTGCGATCCAGAGTTGTACTCTTGGAATAATCATTTTTTTATTGAGAAAAACAGCAAGTAAGACTAAGCCAGCTAAAAAGCTAGCCAGCTCACCTGAAAAAGTCACCCAAGGATAAGTATGAAATGGGGAGAGCCAAGCAAAGCTGATCAGAACGCTGGCAAGAAAAAAGCATAAAAATTGCATACTTTATACATAAGAAAAAAACTTAGTGAATTATATCGCTAAGCCTTAAGTTACAAATTAAATATAAGATAAAAACTACAATTTACTTCCAAGGACGTAGGTCTACAATTTTAACCACTTCACTTTTTTCTTTATTAATGAGAACCGTCATATCAACTGCATTCGCTTTTAAAGGGACAAAAGCCGTAGCTTCAGGATATTTTGCCAAAGTGTTTTTTACCAATGTTTTCTCATTAAATTGGTTTAACAAGGCTAAACTTTGTGAATGTTGTTGAATTTGTTTTTTTACTGTATTTAATGCTACATAGCGTTCTGGTCTTCGTGCTATTGAAATTCCACCCAGAACATCAGCTAGCATATCATCACCACGAGTTTGTTTATCTTTAGCAAACTCAACCCCCACAAATTGTGGTTTCAGCCAAGGAATATGCTGATATTCGGGTAAGGCATGATGGATATTCTCTAAAAAAAGTTCATTCTTTTTTATAAGCTGAAACTGATCCACATAATAGGCAATCCAAATTGGGCGTGCTTTTTCAATCGTATAAACCCCATATCCTAATGCACTCAACTGTAATAATATGATGACACTTAAATCCATTTTTAAGGTTTTTTTATTTTCTTTATAGACTAATAATCCTAAAAATGGCCCAATGATTACATCAATAAATAGCAGCATTAGTAGAATATTAGTTACACCAACTGCTTGGGCAATTGGATCAGGGTACCAAATAAAAAAAATGATTCCAATCACATTCAATGCAATGAAAAAAGAAATTAATAAATGACCAATAAAAAATCTTATACGTTTCGACATCCAATTTCCTTTTTCGATTTACATTGTTTCTATAACGCTTGCAACTCATATAAGCAAGGCATTTTACTACTATCTACATCCAGCTGGTTTATATTTATCACTCACGCCCAAAGATGTGTCACACTTCCACTTCCCATTTTTATCACGACTAAAATAAACAAATTGCCCTTTTAAAGCAGGACTAACTTGCCTTAACTTACACACTAGTGCTTGATCAGCTACATTATGAACATCAGGGGGATTAACGAGATAAGTACATATGTGTGAATACGCGCTAGAAAAAAACATATTTGTTACAGTAAAATCACTGGATGCTGAGCCACCGTGTATAATTAGCTCATATTGAGGTTGTGCACCTCTTAATTCAGCAATTGCAATTGCAATTTGAGACCGTGCAATATGATTCTGATATTGAGGAATTACTATAGCAGAAATAATACCAACAATTGCTACAACAATGATAACTTCGATTAATGTAAAACCCTTATTCATTACTTCACCCCTTTTTTCTTATTCATTCAATAAGCGTGCCAATAAAAATAATGATAAAAATCAAAGTGATGAAATAAAACAATTATTGAGATTTGTTTTTATGTGACCTTTTTAGTCAGTTTGAAATATTTTTTATTATCTCTTAAATAATTAATGTTTTATAAATAAATTAAATATCTTGGATATAATAGGAATAAAAAAAGTGCATCTGTATAAGATGCACTTTTTATCAAAACTAAATATATTTAGTTAATTGTACCAATAGAGCAAGCTTTATTTTCAAACTTTTTATCAACATCACTTACACAAGACCATGTACCATTTGAATCACGGAATAATTGAACATTTTTAGTATTAATACCAGGATTTCCAGTAGTAAATGTTAAAGTTATTGCACCTGAACCATTAGTTAAATCTTTAAGAACAATTTTACCAAATGATGGATTTACAATTCCTAAATCTTCAGCGCGTTCACCACGAACCGCTGCTTGAGCATCTCCGGCACCTGGAGCTGATTCAGGAACTGCTGCTTTTGGTTCAGTTGTGCCATCTGGGAATTCACCATATTCCATCACGTATTCCTCCAAACCAGTCTTATTGGCCGAAACCGTTTGTACTGCCGCTGCAATATTTGAACGACCTACATAGTTTTGATATTGCGGAATCGCAATCGCAGCCAAGATACCAATGATCGCCACAACGATCATCAATTCGATAAGAGTAAAACCCTTTTGCATTGATTTCATAACATTTCTCCAATGGATATTTTTTTATAAGCTTTTTTCAGCTATTTAGTAATTAGCATGTTTTATGCCAGTCCTTAGCTTAGCTAATTTTAACCTAAAAAAACAGGGACTTAAAAAAAATTCATGCTGGATAAAATGAGAGCAATTCAGACATTTTAAGAAAAAAAATGACAAATAACGTCAGCTTTACTGCTTAATTATTCATTTTTTTAGCTAATGAATTTGATTACTTTCTACTTGTATGTAAATTGAGCGACTCAATTCACAGAAAATTTATTGATATTTTTTTTACCGCTTATCAGAAGATATTTGGAACAAACCACCGATAATAGATTTAATGTACAGAACATTCTGCACATTAATAGATTTTAAACAAAACAACAAGCCCTATTTTTAAATGGCAAGATCGTATTTTAATTTAGAATAATCGGCTCATTCGGCAATTCATTTTGATCATTCAGGTCTGTTTTCACATAATATTGGTCTAGTACCTGTCCAACCTCTGCAACACCATTATTTACGGCGAGTAAATATTGCTTTTGAGCCAATAACTGCACAATGTTTTGACAAATCGTATTCCATGTTTCAATAGGTGTAGCATTTTTTAAACCGCGATCAATCACAATCTCGACTTTACGCTCACATAGATTGAGATAGAGCAATACACCACTATTCAGTTCGGTATCCCAAACTCCAAGCTCGGCAAACAATTGCTGAGCGCGTAAACGAGTATTTTGATGATAGGCTTGTGAACAAGGGATATGTCCTTCAATCACCACCTGAATCTCTCCGACATGGCCCTTTTCCGCTTGCTGTACCGCTTTGGCAATCTCTGATCGATCTTGCTTACTAAAATAACGATGTGCAGAAGAGACATAGAGAAAGTGCTTAAACCAACGCTTTAAACTCGGTTGCACATGCTCATCCAGTTTAGGCTGAGTAATAATCTGTGTTGTATCTGTCTTGGTTACCATGAGCCTGATGCTCCTCCCCCGCCAAAGCTGCCACCGCCACCGCTATAACCACCACCACTGCCGCCACCAAAACCACCTCCGCCGCCACCGCGACCACCACCCGATAGAAAGGCTTGGAAAATCAGTTGCGCCAACGAGGTGATCAATAAAAAGAAAATCCCGACACCGAGTAATAAGCTCATCACTAGACCCGCACCGTTGACCAAACCTGCAACAGTTGCAGCCACAGCTGCAGTGGAAGCACTTAAACGATTACCGACAATAAATGAACCGACGACACCTGCAACCAGAATGAATAACGCCATGGTGAGGGTGTTGTCTTTAGCCTGCTGTGCTTGGATTGCTTGTTCATGCCGATCTTTCAACTCTTGGGCGGCTTGCTGCGCAATCTCTGGGTCTAAATTAACGATACGACTGATTTCATCTAATCCCGCAGAAATCCCTTGTGCATACTGCCCCTGTTTAAAATAGGGTGTGATTTGATTGCGGATAATTCGACTCAATACCACATCAGGCAGTACGCCCTCCAAGCCATAACCCGTCAAGATCTGGATATTACGGTCATTGACTGCAATTGCCATCAATAAACCATTATCGCGTTTGGCTGAGCCAAGCTGCCATTTTTCACCCGTTCTCAAAGCAAAATCAAAAATGGCTTCCTGCCCAGTGGTTGGTACGATAATCACCCCGATTTGCGCTTTACCTTGCTGATACAGACTGAGAATTTTCTGATTGAGTTGCTGCATTTCAGCAGCACTCAATACTTTGGCCTGATCAATCACGGGTTGATTTAAAGTTGGCAAACCACGAATCGATTCGCCCTCTGCCATGTCATTGGCCACTTGGGGTAATGCAGGAGTTTCAGCATTTGACGTGGCTGGTGTAGTCGTCGTTTTATTCTTTTGCTGTTCTTGGATAATTTTACCCGCAACAAGCGCATCACTTTGATCGGTTGCGGTCGCGACTTCAGCCCAAACCGCATGTTGGAAAAACAGTGTCGCAAAAATAATGGTTAAAACAGGTAGGATTCTCTGCTTTAAGCTCTGCTTAAACACGTTCAACATACGGTAACTCCTCACAGTTCAAAACAATTTCACAGATTAATTAAATGAAACTGTTGGCGCTTGCTGTGCAGACTGTTCCGCTTTAAAGTTTTCTTTGGTTTTCATGCCAATGACTTTAGCAGTCAACGCTTGAGGAAATTGGCGTACATAGCCGTTGTAATCTTGAACCGTGGTAATATAACGATTACGCGCAACCGCGATACGGTTTTCAGTACCTTCAAGTTGTGCCTGTAAATCACGGAATTGCTCATTGGCTTTTAAGTCAGGATAACTTTCTGAAACCGCAATCAAACGTGATAAAGCACCCGTCAATTGGCTTTGCGCTTGTTGGTATTTCTCAAATAGCGCTGGATCTTCCAACACTTCTTTATCAACTTTTAAACCAGCAACATTCGAACGTGCTTGCGTAACTTCAACCAAAACTTGCTCTTCATGTTTGGCATAGCCTTTCACCACATTGACCAAATTCGGCACCAGATCGGCACGGCGTTGATATTGGTTTTGAACTTCAGACCAAGAAGCTGTCACTGCCTCGTCTTTAACTTGCAAAGTGTTATAACCACAACCAGTAAATAACAGTGTGCTTGCTAATACCGTTGCGAGTGCGGTTTGTTTGATGATTTTCATAAAAATTTATCCTCAAGTTTTTCTTTATATTTTTGCGATAATTCATTGTAATGAGATTTTTTGTCGGCTGTGTAACATTTATTAAAGTTGCTTTATCTGAATTTAAATAAAAAAGGCATTACTCAAGAACCTTGATGTAATGCCATGCTAAGCAACTTTGATGGTATTGGATGATGATTAACTATAAATTTTAGAAGCAGTTTCCTCTTGGAAGCTCGCCATACCATATTCATCGGCCATGCGTGCTTTCCAGTAATTTACCAATGCGGTGTAATCATGTTTGGCTGGATGAAAATCAGCTTGATAATAAGATAAATACTCAGGAATCAACTGTAATAGCATTTTACTCAGTAAATACATACCAAACAGATTGCCACCCAATTTCGGTAAGCTCTTCCATTTATCCTGCCAGATCAACCGCGTGGTTGCATAAAACGTCAGGCTGGCAAAGCCTGTCGTCACACTTCGCATCAGTAAACGACGGATACGATCATCGCCATAGACTTCTTGGTAGACATCAAATGCCACCGAACGATGCTCGATTTCTTCAATTGCATGCCAAACCCAAAGTTTCATCGCATCATCATCTAGCGTACTGAGAATTTCTGGGTGTTTTAAAATATAACCGCCTAACATCGCTGTGAAATGTTCAAAAGCGCAAGTTAAGGCCAGTTGTAATTTCGGGTGAATATTTCGCAACATATCATCCCGTTTCGCCAACCACGCCTGAAAACGATCGAGATTATAATCCTCACGTCGCCATGCATCGTTAAACTCAGTATGTGCTTTGGAGTGCATCGCCTCTTGCCCAATAAATGCCGCAATCTGCGCCTGCAGCTGAGGATCTTGTACTTTATCTCGGACATTGCGGACACTATTCACAAAATACTGTTCTCCAATTGGAAATGTTGAAGACAGTGCTGTTAATAGATGTGACATGATTGGAGAATTAGCAAAATAATGACGTTTGATTTTTTTTGGATTAAATTGCAAACGTCGTACTGTAATTCCCAATGCTTTAGGGCGATTTAAATAATTTTTTTCCACATTCACATTTGCAAGAGCCATCTCGATTGCCTGCATCATTTCCCGAACTGGGTTTGAGTATTGCGCGGGGAAAATGGCAATGACAGGGCAAAAAAGCTTATAAAGTTTGCCAAAACTACCAAAATGATGATTGGTTTATGACGATGACATGGAGTCGATGCACTGCTCTTGTTTAATTTTTCTCAAGCTCCATATGGCTGTAAGAAACAGTCCGCCCATGATTGCCACGACCATATGAAAAGAAAATAACTGCGCCTGAGCCATCGAATAATGCAAGCTTACAACACTCCATTGAATGATAAATGCAGTTAATGTGCCTAATACCGCAATCCCAAAAGTCAGTCCAAGTTGTCTGAGCATATTTAAAATTGCAGCGGCAAAGCTGGCATCTGCCTGCGATACTGCATGCAGGCTCAAGGTACTCGAACTCGGCACGATCAATCCAATGCCTGCACCCATCATGCCACTTAAGCCAATAAACAGCAGATATGAAGAATTACTCTGAAAACTGACCATCGCGATCAATGCAACGCCTGAGATCAGCAACCCGATCCGAAGCAATGACAATGCTCCATAACTTTGCTGCAAGCGACCAAAGCAAATGGAAACCAGCGCCTGCATCAGAAATTGTGGTGCAATCAACCAGCCTGCTTGCGCTGCACTTAAATGAACTTGTTCCTGATAAAACAAGGCAAACACAAATAAAGAGCTATACCCTGCAAACCCCAATAAAAATGAAATCAGGTTAAAACGCAAAAAAATGTGGTTACGGAATAAGTGACGTGGAATCAGTGGATGCAAAGCGTGTTTTTGATGTCGAATAAAAATCAGCGCAAACACCACCGAAAGCAAGAAACTAAAAACAATCAAATACCCTATATGCGCTTGCTGTACCATGATAATGCTATAGGTCAGCGTTGCAATTGCAATCACGCTATAAATCAGCCCTAAATAGTCAAAACTTACTTTTTGCTGGCTTGAATCTGCTTCAATCCCTTTCCAGCCTAAAAACAAGGCCAATAATCCAACGGGTAGATTTAACCAAAAAATACTCTGCCAGCCTAGATAATGCACCATGAGGCCACCCATGAGTGGCCCAACAATTAAGGCAAAAGCACTGAATGAACTCCAGTTGCCAATTTCTCGTGCTCTTCGATCGACTTGGGTAAAGTGATGTACGATGATTGCAAGAGTTAAAGGAATCAGCATCGCCCCCGCAACGCCTTGGATCACTCGCCCAATAATCAATAAGCTAAAATCTGGCGCAGCGGCACAAATCACCGAGCCAAAAATAAAGATCACGACACCCGTCAACCACAGACGTTTGCGCCCTAACCATTGACTTAAAGCCCCCACCGCCAACATTAAGCTCGACATACTCAGTGCATAGCTATCAATCACCCACTGCAAATCTGCGAGATGGCTATTAAACTGTGTCTGAATTGCGGTTAAAGCCAGATTGACACTGCTCAAATCCACCAAACAAAGAAAGGTACTGGTATACAGCGCAGCAATTAACAGCCTGTCATTGAGTTTCGATGTCATTATTTTATCCACTCAGCACAACAAAATGAGAATTATTATCATTAATAGCATAGCAATTTATTGACTGCTTGTTAACGTTTTTTATTTTCTTTAGCCACAACAGTTAGATTACAGATCATCAACCCGATAAAAAAGCCCAAGCATGAGGCTTGGGCTTTTTGACAACTTAAATAAAGAAAAAGAGCTTACACGCCAAGGTAGTCCAAAATGCCTTCAGCAGCTTGACGACCTTCCCAGATTGCGGTGACCACCAAGTCAGAACCACGCACCATATCGCCACCCGCAAAGATTTTTGGATTCGAGGTCTGGAACTTGAACTCTTGTTGTTCAGCCGCGACCACACGACCTGAACCATCCAATCCGACATTTGCAGTGCTAAACCAATCTGCTGGGCTTGGACGGAAACCGAATGCAAGTAACACCGCATCTGCTGGTAACACTTCTTCAGAACCCGGAATTGGTTCAGGGCTACGACGACCACGACTATCTGGTGCACCCATTTGTGTAGTTACAACCTTAACGCCAGTCACTTTGCCATTTTCACCAACAATTTCAATTGGTTGTCGGTTGAACAGGAATTTTACACCCTCTTCATAAGCATTCTTCACTTCACGTGCAGAACCTGGCATGTTGCTTTCATCACGACGATATGCACAGGTCACATCATGTGCACCTTGACGTAATGAAGTACGGTTACAGTCCATCGCGGTATCACCACCACCTAGAACAATGACTTTTTTACCGTCTAGATTGATGTATTCGCTTGGATCTTTTTCCCAACCTTGGCAACGATTCACATTGGCAATCAAGAAATCCAATGCATCATGCACACCATTGAGATCTTCACCAGGGAAACCACCCTTCATATAGGTATAAGTTCCCATGCCCATAAATACGGCATCGTATTCAGTCAGAAGTTGTTCAATGGTTACGTCAACACCAATCTCGGTATTTAAACGAAACTCAATGCCCATTCCAGTGAAGATTTCACGACGACGTTTCATCACATCTTTTTCCATTTTAAATTCTGGAATACCAAATGTGAGAAGACCACCGATTTCAGGACGTTTATCAAATACCACTGGTTTTACACCACCACGTGCAAGAATATCTGCACAGCCTAAGCCTGCAGGACCTGCACCAATGATCGCAACTTTTTTATCAGTCCATTTGACCCCAGACATATCTGGGCGCCAGCCTAATGCAAAGGCTGTATCGTTAATATATTTTTCAGCATTACCAATGGTCACCGCACCAAAACCATCGTTTAAGGTACAAGCACCTTCACACAACCGGTCTTGTGGACAAACACGACCACATACTTCTGGCAAGGTGTTGGTTTGGTGGCAAAGTTCAGCGGCTTGGAAAATTTGACCTTCTGCAATCAGCTTTAACCAGTTTGGAATATAGTTATGTACAGGACATTTCCACTCACAATACGGGTTACCACAACCTAAACAACGGTGGGTCTGATTCGCAGCCACTTCCGCAGTAAAAGGTTTATAAATTTCCACAAACTCTGCCTTGCGGACAGTAATATCTTTTTTCTCTGGATCTTGGCGTGCTACATCCAGAAATTGAAAGTCATTATTCAGGCGCTCTGCCATGTCTCTCTCCGTGGGTAGGCGCAGCGATGTCCCTCATCTCTGCACCTGCCTATGTCTATGCAGTCGTGGAATTATTGTGGATCAGCTTGGGTTGTTTTCAAAAGCGTTTGCAAATTAGCAGCTTTTGGTTTTACCAGCCAGAACTTACGACTATAGAAGTCGAACTCATTACGGATCTTGTAGGCCCAAGCACTACCCGTCTCTTGGATATGTTCGTCAAGAATACGCAGTAGATTTTCTTTGTGGTCTTCCATCGCTTCTGTAGAAATACGATTGAGATCAATAAGTTCGTGGTTATAGTAGTCAACAAAGTCATTATCAAGGTCAAGTACATAAGCAAAACCACCGGTCATGCCTGCACCGAAGTTATGACCCACTTTACCCAATACGGTCACCACACCACCTGTCATATATTCACAACAGTGGTCGCCCGCACCTTCAATCACGGCAAATGCGCCCGAGTTACGAACCGCAAAACGCTCGCCCGCAGTTCCCGCCGCAAAGACTTTACCACCAGTCGCACCATATAAACAGGTGTTACCAATGATCGCAGTATTTTGCGTTTGGAATGGTGAACCTTTTGGTGGGAAGATCGATACTCGACCACCCGCCATACCTTTACCGACATAGTCGTTGGCATCACCTTCAAGTTTGATATGCAAACCACCTGCGTTCCAAACCCCAAGCGACTGACCTGCTGTACCGACAAGGTTCATCACCACTGGGCTGTTTTCCATACCCAAGTTGCCATAACGGCGTGCAATTTCTCCTGAGATACGTGCACCAATCGAACGGTCACAGTTACCTACTGTGAAGTTGAATGAGCCGCCAGCACCTGCTTCAATTGCTGGTAACATCTCTGCCACCATTTTCTCCGCCAATACGCCTTTATCGAATGGTGCATTGCCTTGAACTTGGCAATATTGCGCCTTGCCTTCAGCAGCAGGATGCGAAGTTAATAACGCACTAAGGTCAAGATGTGCGTGCTTGTCTGTTTCACCTGGTAAAACTTCAAGTAGATCTACACGACCAATCAAATCTTTTAATGATGCAACACCAAGTGCAGCTAACCATTCACGCGTCTCTTCAGCAATAAACTTGAAGAAGTTGATCAGCATTTCTGGCTCGCCAATATAATGCTCTTGACGTAAATGATCTTGTTGCGTTGCAACACCAGTCGCACAGTTATTCAAATGGCAAATACGCAGGTATTTACAGCCTAAAGCAATCATCGGTGTCGAACCAAAACCAAAGCTTTCAGCACCTAAAATTGCCGCTTTCACCACGTCTAAACCTGTTTTCAAACCGCCATCGGTTTGAACACGGACTTTACCACGCAAATCATTTACACGAAGGGCCTGATGCGCTTCACTTAAACCGAGTTCCCATGGTGAACCCGCATGGTGAATCGATGACAGTGGAGATGCTGCTGTACCACCGTCATAACCCGAAATGGTAATGAAGTCGGCATAGGCTTTTGCAACACCTGCCGCAATCGTTCCAACACCTGGTTCAGAGACTAGTTTTACCGAGACCATTGCCTGAGGATTGACTTGTTTCAAGTCAAAAATCAATTGTGATAAATCCTCGATTGAATAAATATCATGGTGCGGTGGCGGTGAAATCAAAGTCACACCTGGTACTGAGTAACGTAAACGCGCAATTAAGCCATTCACTTTACCGCCTGGTAACTGACCACCTTCACCTGGTTTTGCACCCTGTGCAACTTTAATCTGCAACACTTCAGCAGAAGTTAAATATGCAGGAGTTACACCAAAACGACCTGATGCAATCTGTTTGATTTTCGAGTTACGGATTGTGCCATAACGCGCAGGATCTTCACCGCCCTCACCTGAGTTTGAACGACCACCAATGGTATTCATGGCAATTGCAATTGCTTCATGCGCTTCTGGTGATAATGCACCTAAAGACATGCCTGCAGAGTCAAAGCGTGGAAGAATATCTTCAATCGTTTCAACTTGATCTAAAGCAATTGAATTTGTTGTTTTTAACTTAAATAAGTCACGGATCGTTGCGACAGGACGGTTGTTGACCAGTTCTGCATATTCTTTAAAGTCAACGTATTGACCAGAACGAACCGCTTTATGCAAAGAGTTAATCACGTCTGGGTTGAACGCGTGATACTCTTTACCAAATACGAATTTAAGCAAACCACCTTGATCAATCGGCTTACGATGCTGCCAAGCTGTGGTTGCTAGTTTTTTCTGATCTTTCTCTAGGTCTGCAAATGTTGCACCTTGAATACGGCTTGGTACGCCAAGGAAACATTTATCCACCACTTCAGATGATAGACCGACCGCTTCGAATAATTGACCACCACGATAAGAGGCAACCGTAGAGATCCCCATTTTAGAAAGGACTTTGAGTAAGCCTTTCTCCATGCCTTTACGGAAGTTCGCTTGCGCCTGAATTGGATCACCCAATAACTCGCCTTTTGCAACCAAATCATTGATCACATCATAAGCCAGATATGGATAAACTGCTGTCGCACCAAAGCCAAGCAATACTGCAAATTGATGTGGATCACGTGCAAAACCAGTTTCAACTAAAATGTTCGCATCGGTACGCAAACCGGTTTTAATTAAATGATGGTGTACCGCACCTGTTGCCAATGCCGCGTTTGCAGGTAAGAAACCTTCACGGAAGTTTTTATCCGTTAATACGATTAAGGTTTTACCATCACGTACGGCCTGTGCTGATTCTTCACAAATCCGTGCAATTGCTGCTTGTAACCCTTCAGCTTCAACATAGTTCAGATCAATATCGACAACACCATAACCATCGCGTTCTTTTTCAACATCGCGAAGCTGCTGCATTTTTGAATTAGACAATACAGGGCTTGAAATGATGATACGGTCTGCATGCTCTGGACCTTGCTCGAACACATTTTGTTCGCGACCCAAACAAGTTTCCAATGACATCACGATCGATTCACGTAATGGATCGATTGGCGGGTTGGTCACTTGTGCAAACTGCTGACGGAAGTAGTCAGAAACATGGCGAACTTGACGGGATAATACCGCCATTGGCGTATCATCACCCATTGAACCGACTGCTTCTTGGCCACTTTCTGCGATTGGACGTAACAATTGGTCGCGCTCTTCAAATGTCACCATAAACATTTTTTGAGCTGCTTTTAATGCATCGCCAGTTAAGCCTTGATCAACCAATTGCTCTTCAAGCTGTGGATTGGCTTGTAAACGAATCGCATGATCACGCAACCATTCACGATATGGGCGCATATTTTTAAGGTGATTGCTGACATCTTTAGTCTCAAGCACTTTGCCTGTTAAAGTATCAATCACTAAAATTTGACCAGGGCCGACACGGCCTTTAGACACCACATCTTCAGGTTCATAGCCCCATACACCAATTTCTGATGCAAGCGTGATGTAATCATTCTTGGTGATCACCCAACGCGCTGGACGTAAACCATTACGGTCAAGCATACAGATCGCATGACGACCATCTTGAATCACCAGACCTGCAGGACCGTCCCAAGCTTCCATATGCTTCGAGTTGAACTCATAGAATGCACGTAGATCAGCATCTAAAGTCTCGACGTTTTGCCATGCTGGTGGAACCAGCATACGTAAGGCACGGAATAAATCCATACCACCACCAACCAAGATTTCAAGCATGTTATCTAAGCTTGAAGAATCCGAGCCAGTACGGTTCACAATTGGATTTAACTCAGTTAAACCTGGTAGTAATGGGTTTTCAAACTTTGGAGTACGTGCCAATGCCCAGTTACGGTTTGCAGTAATGGTATTAATTTCACCATTGTGTGCAAGGTAACGGAAAGGCTGTGCCAACGGCCAACGTGGTAAGGTATTGGTCGAGAAACGTTGGTGGAATACCACAATATGTGATTTTAACCGTTCATCCGCCAAGTCAGTATAGAAGTCAGCAATTGCCGCTGGCATCATCAAACCTTTATAGGTGATAACAGTCGTTGCCAACGTCGTCACATAGAAAAGCGGATCATTTTGTAATTGTTGTTCTGCACGACGACGAGCCAAGAAGAGCTTACGGTTAAACTCAACTTCGGTTAAACCCATCGGGCAGTTCACTAGAATTTGTTCAAATGCAGGCAAAGATTGCAGTGCAATTTCACCTAAAGCATCATTATTGGTTGGAACGACACGCCATGCTGCAACAGTTAAACCTTCAGCAGCAATTTCTTTATTCAAAATATTTTTGGCATTTTGCGCTAAAGCAGGATCGATGTTTAGGAATACCGTACCAGCAGCAAAAATCTCAGTCAGATTACTACCTAATTTCTGTGCTTCTTCACGGAAAAATTGTTTCGGCATCGCCAATAACAATCCGCAACCATCTCCTGTCTTACCATCCGCGGCAATACCACCACGGTGCGTCATGCAACTTAAACTGTGAATCGCAGTTTCGACCAGATGATGGCTTGAGTCACCCTTCATATGGGCAATCAGACCAAAACCACAGTTATCCTTAAACTCATCAGGCTGATATAAACCTTGAGCGGGAGCTACAGTATTAGGCGATGGCATGTGCATAGCGTACCCTTCTTTCAACATGGCTCTTTCGAGCAACAAACAATCAATTCATTTTCTGCGATATTGCCGATTAACTCATACAAAGTTCAATGCTTCGCGAAAACATTTTTCATGGCGAATTTGCAATATACGTCTTTCCTTTACGAGATTGCACCCTATAAAGTGTTTTCAGTTATTACACCTTCACCTAGCTTTGTAAAGCACAAAAACTTTCCA
This sequence comes from Acinetobacter sp. NIPH1876, assembly GCF_022808535.1. Classification (NCBI taxonomy): domain Bacteria; kingdom Pseudomonadati; phylum Pseudomonadota; class Gammaproteobacteria; order Moraxellales; family Moraxellaceae; genus Acinetobacter; species Acinetobacter sp. NIPH1876. The sequence continues at coordinate 97,958 of NZ_JALGBR010000015.1, read as the reverse complement.
TTTCACCCAATTAATGAACTGTTTAGCACAAAACAGGGCAATGAGCAGACAAATTAGCACCACAAAAAAGCAAAAAACATGCCATATATGCATGTTTTTACTAAATCATTAAAAAAGTTAAAATAACATCAAGATACGAAGAAGAATGCACTCATTTTTGCGCATAAAAATGCACCAAAAAATTCCACGATGCTATAAAAAGAATCACAAATGCACAATTATAGTGCAATATTAATTAAAAGGATCACTCACTTCACGCTTTGAAGCATCTGAATTTTCTTTTATTTTTTCAGCAGTTGCAGGTGGTTTTGGTGCCGATTGGGTCTGCTTTACATTGACTACATTACCCTGCGCATCACGCTGTGTAACTGTGGTCTTCACCGCCGATGGTTCTGTGCTACGTACAGCCGTTGTACTCGGAGACGCACCGCTTCCCATCAGTAAACTCTCATCTACCCTAGGCAATGCCGCTGGTCTTAACTGAACTGCATAAAGTTGATTGGTTGCTGACTTCATTTCGTCAGCACCTAGATCATTCACTAAGGCTGTATAACTTGAGAATTGATGCGCCGTTGGCTGAACAGATTCAGGTAGTGCTAGATTTAATTGTGCAAATTGGCGACTTGCATCTTCAGCATTCGTAAATACACCATAGCCGAGAACATATTGCTCAACCTGATCTTCACCACTCAAACGGAAATATATAAATTTTCTGCGATCTTCGCGGTTCAGTAGAAAATTTTTGACAATCGCTTCATCTGAACTACGGAAAATTTCCATGGTCCATCGCTGCTGATTTTCTTTGATAAATTTAGTGCCACGAAATTCTGGTGCATGATCATTGGAAACCACGACACGTGTGGTTAAATCCAAAGGCTTAACTTCATCCGAAAGAGCGCCTAAATGCGCTGTCGCAGCAACCTTTTCTGGCTGAATTTGGACTTGGGTTTCGGTTTGGGATGGCTGCTGTTCTTTGACCAACACTTGACTATCGGTAATACCCCAAAATATCAATGCAGCTATTAAACAAGCTATGGCAAAAACCAGCCAGCTATATTGTTGAATATTTTGCCAAATTGATCGTGATACAGCCATGCTTTTCCCAAATGATTAATTATGCAGATTGATTTGCAAGAATAGATTGTTTCATCAGCTCAACATCAAAATCTTTGGTAATCACCGCTTGCCCTAATTTCTTCAATAAAACCAAGCGCAATTGACCATTTAAGACTTTTTTATCGTGCGACATATAAGCCAAGAATTCATCTAATGGAATTTTCGGACATGATATCGGTAAATTGGCGCGTTGAATGATATTTTTTGTACGTTGCAGATCTTCCGCAGAGATCCAACCTAAACGCTGCGACAAATCTGCTGCCATCACCATCCCTGTTGCTACCGCCTCACCATGTAACCATGTGCCATAACCTAGATAGGATTCAATTGCATGACCGAAAGTATGCCCAAGATTGAGCAACGCACGCTCACCCTGTTCTTTTTCATCATTGGCCACGATACGTGCTTTATGCGCACATGAACGACAAACTGCTTCAGCCAGTAAATTTGCATCACGCCCTACTAAAGCATCTATGTTTTGTTCCAACCAAACCAAGAAATCAATATCACCAAGCAAGGCATATTTAATCACTTCAGCCAAACCTGCAGACAGTTCACGGTCAGGTAAGGTATCTAGTTGCGCCATATCTGCTAGCACTACTTGTGGTTGCTGGAACGCACCCAACATATTTTTACCTAAAGGGTGATTAATTCCTGTCTTACCACCAACACTAGAATCTACTTGTGATAATAAAGTGGTGGGCACCTGCACAAAATTCACACCGCGTTGGAAGCAAGCCGATGCAAAACCCGCCATATCCCCAATCACGCCACCACCTAAGGCTAATACCGTACAATCACGGTTAAATCCTGCTTCCAGCAGGGCATCAAAAATGAAGTTTAGATGCTGGATATCTTTATATTTTTCACCATCGGGCAAAATGCATTGCGCCACTTGTTTATCCAACTGGGTTAACGCATTCACATAATGCTCGAGATATAACGGTGCAACAGTGGTATTGGACACTAACATCACTTGTCGGCCGTGTAGATACGGTTCGAGTAAGGTTTTAGGGTCTAAATGACTGCCAATAAAGATTGGATAACGGCGATCACCTAACTCAACATGTAACGTTTGCATAAACTTAAACCAACCAGAGACTACTTAACTTGTTTAGATAAAATAACGTGCAAAATACGTTGTGCTAAATCCCGTGCTGCACCTTGATTTGTTTCAATTATATAATGTGCGACTTCACGATATAAAGGATCGCGGATCGTCAGTAGGTCACGTAATTTTTGCTCTGGATTTTCGACTTGTAATAATGGGCGATTTTTATCGCGATAGGTTCGCTGTAACTGTAGCTCTACAGGAGTATAAAGATAAACAACGATACCACGTTGTTTTAAAAATTCACGATTCTTCGCTTGAGTAACAACTCCACCGCCTGTCGCCAGCACCAATAAGGAACGGGAAGTGAGATCATTTAAAACATTGGTTTCACGCAAACGAAATCCAGCTTCCCCTTCTTTTTCAAAAATCCATGGAATGGTCGCGCCTGTTTTACGTTCGATCTCATGATCACTATCAATAAAATCTCGGCCTAACAATTCTGCTAAATGCCGACCAACTGTTGTTTTCCCTGCCCCCATCGGCCCTACCAAATAAACATTTGGTAGGGTTTCAAACGCTTTGCTTGGCAACGCGCCACCTATATTCATTGCAATTATTGAAAATATATTAATGATTTCTGGTCAAAGTGTCATTAACAATTCTCGGCGTCACAAAAATAAGCAGTTCACGTTTATTATCTGTTTTGCGCTCTCTACGGAATAATTTACCTAAATAAGGAATATCCCCCAAGAAAGGTACCTTTGTCTGTGAATTAATATTCTCTTGTTCGAAAATACCACCAAGCACGACTGTTTCACCATTATCGACCAGTACATTGGTATCAATTGAATTTTTATTAATTGTCAATTGTCCTGTTGGTGTTGGGTTACTTGGTGAATCCTTAGTAATATTCAACTTCATCATAACTTTACCCTCAGGCGTAATACTTGGGGTAACATCTAGACTTAAGGTTGCATCAATAAACTCAGTTTTCGGCACTGCATTCGCGCCTCCCCCCGAAGAAGATGCGTATGGAATTTTAGTCCCCGATTCAATTTTTGCAGGCTGTTTGTCCGCAGTCATGACTTTTGGCGTTGAAATTACTTCACCATAACCATCTGCTTGAACAGCCGATAGCTCTAGATCCAGCATAAAGTCAGACAAACTAATCAAACCAAAAGCAATACGGCTTGCCCCAGGCGTCACTGCACCTAAATCCACATTGAGATTATCTGGGCGCTCAATCTCATATTTCCAGCCGCCAGTCTCACTATTCTTTTTCGGATCTCGTAAATTCCAGAGTGTTTTATCACTACCACCGACTAACAGGTCATTATTATTAGTAATCCCCTGTGACAATATCCCCCATTTCACCCCCATTTCTCGGGTAAAATCGGTACTGGCACTAACAATACGTGCTTCAATCATGACTTGTTTTACTGATACATCGAGTAAATCCACCATTTTACGAATCTGGTCAATTTTCTGGGAAGTGTCATTTACGATTAAGGTATTGGTTCGAGGGTCAACCGAAACGGTACCACGAGGACTTAACAACCCTCCAGACAATGTATCATTTCCGCTTAAACCTGAACTATTATTACCATTATTATTTTTTCCTTGAGTTATTAGTTTTTCAATTTCAGCTGCTTTCGCATAGCTTAATGTAATGTACTCTGTTTGTAGAGGAGCTAATTTTACACTCTGCGCCATCGCTTTGGCTTCTTCTTCTTCGGCTTTAATTAGTTCAGAAACAGGTGCAATCCAGATCACATTACCATTGCGACGCTTATCCAGACTTTTTGTTTTTAGCACAATATCAAGTGCTTGATCCCAAGGCACATCTTTAAGACGTAAGGTGATATTACCTTGGACTGTATCAGCTGCCACCATATTAATGCCAGTGAAATCCGCCAACAACTGCAATACACGGCGCACTTCAATATCTTGAAAATCTAAAGAGATTTTATTCCCAGTATAGGTTTGTGTCTTGGCTTTGGTTGGAGAGTTATCTATAGGACGTTTCAGACTAATAGTGAGTTTATTCTCTGCCTGATACGCCATATATTCATAGCTACCCGCAGATTGAATGGTAATCACACCATTGCCTTTATCATTATAGGCATCAATACTGGCAACTGGCGTTGCGAAATCATTGGTATTTAAACGGCGAGCTAAATGTGTCGGAATTTTATTCCCTGCTGTACGCACGACAATTTTACTACCTTGTTGTTGCACATCCACAGGGGTGTTATTACCCAGCAAATCAATCACAACCAAGCCTTCACCTTGGTTGCCTCTTTGGAAACCAATATTGGAAACGCCTTGCTGTACCTGACGTGCAGCGGCAGCAGGTGTATTTATCACAGCAGGCTTGGCTGAGTTAATTTTAAGAACAAAGGTATTGCCTTCAACTCGCGTGGTAAATGCACCCGCATCTTTTAGATTCACAATCACACGTGAGCGCTGATCATCCGATGCAACCTCAATCGAACTCGCTTCAGCAGTTGATACTGGAATCGAGTTTTGCTTTAGACCCTGTTGTGACTTATCAAAGTCCAAAATCAAACGAGCAGGTTGTTCAAGTTGATAAGCTTGTGGTTGTGGTGGGAGGCCATTAAACATCACACGAATTTCCGTGCCCTGATCACCCAAACTTATTGGTATAATATTGGTCATACTCACTTGCGCTGATGCCACTTGCATCACCGCAATCGCAATCGCACCCATAGAAAATTGACGGAATGCATGATTCATGGTCTTCGCTTCCCCAAATAAAGAATTTTTAAACTGTTTTTTCATTTTTATTCCCTTAATCTTACGGTGCTGGTCCAATTAAAACGAGTGTACGTGGTCTCTCGACATAGCCTTCTCGACCGTCAGGTACAATCTCCACCAAATCGATTTGGGTTGGGCTAATTTTAATAATACGCCCTTGATTCATCCCCAAATAACTTCCGACTTGCACACGTTCAATTTGACCATCTGGTGTCTGAATCAAGGCAATAGTATTGCTGGTTTTACCCCGCATACTCCCCTTCATATTCAACGATTCCAGCGCATAACTCTCTAAAGGCTGTGGCTGGCGATTAAAATTCGGATAAACCCGTTTACCCGCCATAATCTTCAATTCAGCAGCCAATGAGCTTGGCATAAATGGGCTTTTAAGCTGATGAGCTGAATAGTTAAACAATGGTACAGGGGTAAAAATTGGTGCAGGTTCAATTGGCAAAGGTGGTTGATTACGAATATCCGCCATCTTCTGATTCACCGCATCAATACGCGAATCACATCCCACTAAACTCGCCCCAATTAATAAACACAGTAATAATTTATAATTATTCACGACTATTTCCCTCCTTGTGCAGGTGGAGTAGTTGCTGTTTTAGCTTTACCAACAGTATTCTTTGTTTGCTCATCCGCTCCAACATAACGATATGTTTTTGCTTTAACGGTATAATTGACAACAGGAATGTCAGATTTTTTCTGTGTATTTTCTTTTGCTTCTACCGTAAAATCATGCAAGGTCACGATACGCGGCAAAGCGGCAATGCCTGTCACAAAAGCACCAAAAGCATGATAATCACCTGTGGCATCAATACTGATTGGCTGTTCAATAAAGAATTCTTGCTTAACTTCACTCTCAAGACGAATATTTTTAAATTTCAGCCCTGAATTCACACCAGTTAAGTTAATATCCTCAACCAAGCTTGGAATTTCCGTCTCTTTAGGCAGTTGCTCTAACTGTTGGTTAAAGTTAGCTTCCATTTCTTGCAATTGCGCTTGATATTGTTGCAAATTACGTAATTTTGAATCTTTTTCTTTAAACTCATTGAGCAAACTTTGTTCTTGAGCTTCGGCGTTTGAAATCGATTCAAGCTGAGACTTAATCACCACAAAATAACCCAATGCTGCAACCGCCAAGAAAACAAAAATCCAGCAGGTAATTTTGACCGATAATGGCCAACTGCCATAGTTATTCATATCCAGCGTATTAAATTGCTGGAAGAATTGGTCTACCGTCATTTTCTTTTTCTTCACAGCAACGGTGTCTTGATTTAAATCATCCGATTTATCTAACTTCATTTTGTCACCCCTACTGCCCCTGATGCTGCAACGTCTGACGTTGGCGCCGCCTCAGCAGTTGTCCCGATTTCACCTAAATCTACAGTGACAACAAAGCTTCCATAATTTTCCTCAACACGAGGCACCAAAGAACTTGCTGTTTTGTCTTTATTTTTGTTTTCATCCACGGCAAGGAAGGAATTCATAAAGGCATTGCGATACCAAGGAGAAGCTTCTAGATTACGTAGAAGTTCAGCCACCGTATTTGGACTTTCAGCTTTTCCTTCAATCGTGAATTTATCCCCTGTACGACTAAACTTGGTTAAATACATGGTTGGAGGAGTCACTCGTACCAATTCATCGACCAAACGTACAGTCACAGGACGTTGCCCTTGTAAACCTTGAATCAGTTTCATGCGTTCAATAATCGCATTACGTCGTTCTTGTAGGCCATCCAATGCTTTTAATTGGGTATCTAAATTCTGGTTGGTACTCACAATCAGTTGGTTGGCTTGTTCTTGATCATTTAGTTTATGATCAAAATATATCCACCCCGAAAAAACGGATGCAACCCCTAATGCAGCAACCCCAACACAAAATGCGACAAACTGTTTCTTTCTTTGTTCTCTTAGCTCATCACGCCAAGGGAGTAAGTTAATCTTTGCCATTAATCAAAACTCCTCAATGCCAAACCACATGCAACCATCAACGAGGAAGCATCGTTTTCAATTTTTTTAATATCAATTTGGGGAGAAAAACCCATTTGTAGAAATGGGTTGGCAATGGTGACACGATAACCGAGTTTTTGTTGTAATAGCTTAGCTAGACCTGGAATATTGGCATTCCCACCAGCCAGTAAAATATGATCAATTTCATTGAATTGAGAAGATGAAAAGAAAAATTGGAGTGAACGCGCAGCTTGTTGTACGACAGCGTCCAAGAAAGGTTCTAGGACTTCAGTATCATAATCATCGGGCAAGGTTCTTTCTTTTTTAGCACGACCAGCTTCTTCAAAAGACAGTCCATAGCGACTCTGAACATCTTGGGTCAATTGGCGACCACCAAACACTTGCTCACGTGTATAGATGATCTTGCCTTTTTGCATAACAGATAAGGTCGTCATGGTATGACCAATATCCAAAATCCCCACCGTATTTGCGCCCATTGGTAGCGTATCTGCAAACACACTGAACGCACGCTCCATCGCATAGCTTTCAACTTCTGCAATTTTTGCAGTTAAACCCGCCAGCTCAAGCACTTCTACACGCGTGTCTACATTCTCGGTGCGCGTTGCAACCAAGAGCACATTTACCCGGTTTGGATTGGCCAAACGATCAGGTAAAACTTCAAAATCTAGGCTCACTTCATCTAATGGGAACGGAATGTATTGCTCAGCATCCATACGAATTTGAACTTCTCGTTCTTCATCCGTCATGTCAGCATCCATCTCGATGATCTTATTAATGACCATCGATGTCGGTACTGCAATCGCAACATTCATAGTGTGAGGATTTGCAAGGTTTACCACTCTCTCAAGCGCATCCCCTACCGCCTCTGGATTCAGTATGCTTTTTTCAACCACGCTGCTTTCAGGCAATGGCATCACAGCATAACTTTCAACCCAATATCTACCGTTCTTTACAGAGAGCTCCAATAATTTAACAGTTGTCGAACTGATATCGACACCCGTTAACCCCTTATTTGGTTTACGATATAACCTGAGCACAGTACTTTCCTATTTATTTTTTTATCCCCAAAAATACAACACACTAATTTGTTTTGGTCTTTAATTGATACGGATACAATAACTCATCTAACAATCCGCATGGCTAAAGGATATACTGACCACAATTAGTTTGCCATTCGCTCTTATTAAAACTTACTTATTATGAAAAAGCTATCCAGTTCTGGTATTGTTCGCCCATTTTTTTTGATCATTATTATTATCTTAGTCTCACTTCCAATGGGATTTTATGGCATGTATCTCTATCTCGCACCTTCACTGCCAGATATGAGTTCACTTAAAAAAGCGCCTTTACTAAAACCATTGCAAGTTTACACGGCAGATAATCAGTTAATTGCAGAATATGGCGGAAAATTATCCATTCCAGTTAAGTATGAGCAAATTCCGCCAACCTTTATTCATGCTTTTTTAGCAGCGGAAGATTCATCCTTTTTTGAACATAATGGTATTAGTTTTAAAGGGCTTGGGCGAGCACTTACTGAATCTGTTACCGGGTCTGATGTCCAAACTGGGGGCTCAACCATTACCATGCAGGTGGCAAAGAACTATTATTTAAGCCCAGATCGAACACTTCGACGCAAACTAACTGAAGTGTTTTTGGCACGGAAAATTGAGCAAAACTTAACAAAACAAGAAATTCTAGCTGCTTATGTGAATAAAATTTTCTTAGGTAAAAATGCCTATGGTATTGCAGCCGCTGCACGTGTCTATTACAACAAAAATATTGGCGAGCTAACCACAGCACAAATGGCAATGATTGCAGGTCTACCTAAGGCACCTTCAAAATATAATCCAGTGGTTAATCCTGAGCGTGCACTTGAACGTCGCAACTGGATTTTAGGGCGTATGTTACAACTGGGCTATATCAACCAGAATCAATACCAACAAGCTGTTGCAGAACCCATCAACTTAAATATGATTGATCGTTCGGTCAGCAACGTATTCCCCTATGTCGGTGAAATGGTTCGTTCAGAACTGGTTGAACATTTTGGTGAACAAGCGGTTGACTCAGGTTATAAGGTATACACGACCGTTGATAGCAACCGTCAACGTTATGCAGAGCAATCCATTCAAGATGGCTTAGAGGCTTATGATCGTCGTCATGGCTGGCGTGGTCCTGAAGCACATGACAAACCACTCAAACAATTTATTGCTTATGCAAACACTTATCCTGCCCAAGTGGTCAAGGTCAATAACAATTCTTTTGATGCCTTGATGCAAGATGGCTCAACAGTAACGGTCAACTGGTCTGGGATGTCATGGGTTCGCCCGTACCGCAATGCCAATAGCGTCGGTGGAGCACCTTCGAACGCCTCACAAATTGTCAAAGTCAAAGATATTATTCGTCTACGTCCAAATGAAGGCAAAACGGTTTGGTCTTTGGTTCAAGTTCCAAAAGTCCAAGGACAGCTTATTGCAATTAATCCCAATGATGGCGCAATTGAAGCCGTTGTGGGGGGATATAACTTTTATCAATCTAAATTTAACCGTGCCGTGCAAGGTTGGAGACAACCTGGCTCTACCATTAAGCCCTTTGTCTACGCATTGGCTTTGGAGCGCGGCATGACCCCATACAGCATGGTCAATGACAGTCCAATCACCATTGGTAAGTGGTCTCCAAGAAACTCTGATGGTCGCTATTTGGGTATGATCCCTTTACGTCGTGCGCTTTATTTATCCCGTAATACCGTTTCAGTGCGTTTATTACAAAACGTGGGGATTGAACGTACCCGTCAACTATTTATGGATTTTGGTTTACAAGAAGATCAGATTCCACGTAACTATACCATTGCATTGGGTACACCGCAGGTACTGCCAATTCAAATGGCAACAGGCTATGCAACTTTTGCCAATGGTGGTTATCGTATTCAACCGCACTTCATTACACGTATCGAAGATGCGGCGGGTAAAGTGATTTATGAAGCAAAGCCTGAGTACGCGTGTATTCCATGTATCAGCAATCCAAATACGAATAAGAATACCGAACAGCAAACAGTGAAAGCAGATGAATCTAAGGACAAGGTGACCGAAGTTAGCAACCAAACTTTAGATGAAGTCTCTGCAGCCTCTGAAGCACAAATAATGCCTGCTGATGCGGCACAAACAGCAAAAGCCAATAGTGATTATCGTCAAGCGCAACGTATTTTAAAATCAAGTTCAGCCTATGATATGGCCAACATCTTACGGGATGTAATCCAACATGGTACTGGTCGAGCTGCACTTAAAATTGGTCGTGATGATCTCGGTGGTAAAACAGGAACAACCAATGACGCTAAAGATGCTTGGTTCGCAGGCTTTAATGGGAACTTAGTTGCAATTGCTTGGGTCGGTTTTGACCAACCACGTACATTGGGTCGTCGTGAATATGGTGGCGTTGCTGCACTTCCAATCTGGACCAACTTTATGGGCAAATCTTTAAAAGACACCCCATCAGCTTGGGTGCGTTTGGATAAAGAAGCGAAAGATCCAATCTCTCGTGATAAGTTACAAATCCAGCAAAGCGAAGATAAAAAAGAGTATCGTGCCTCTCCACCGTTGGCGCGCCCACTTTATCGCCCTGCACCACCTGCACCAGTTCGCTCAACACAAAATGATTTCTCAGACCTACCTGGAACAACCCCAGTGACTGACGAGCAGCCTATTGTCCCAGCGAAAAAGCAACCGCCTGCAATGGGTTCAAATTCACAGAACCCACCGCCAAAAGAAAAGGATGGGATTGAACATTTGATCAATCAAATCCAGTAAAAAAGAAAGAAGCCATCAATGTGATGGCTTCTTTCTTTTTTGGAACAGATAAATTTGAAAAGCCGCTGTGGCCTCAAACGTCTGTGCCTGTTCTAATGTTTTACGCCGCTCTGGATTGGCTTTATACGCATAAGGCGTCATGGCAATTAAATTCTTCAAGGCATCTTGATCCAATTGCAGCGGTGCTTCAACAAGGTGTGCTTGCTTTAACTCAAACTGAGCATCTAGCTGTTCTACAAATTTTTGCGGTTCATGCAAATTCACTTGCTCAAATAACGCTTCACGCAAATCATAAAGATGTTTAGGTGCAGGTGTTGCCACAATTAAATAACCATCATCACGCAAAACTCTGACGATTTCATCTTGTGGAATCGGACTAAATAGACTGGTACAAATATCAATGGAATGATTTTGTAAAGGCAAGGTTGCACCTGTTCCCACAACCCATGTCACTTTTGAATTTAATCTCGCTGCTCGCTGTACGGCTGTTTTGGCAATATCGACACCAATACACTGCTGTGTATGTGCTTGCATGGCACTGGTGTAATAACCCTCACCACAACCAATATCTAAAACTGCTTTCGGTTTAAGTTGCTGTAGCATATCAACCACAGCTTGTTGTAAAGGCTGATAAAAGCCTGCCTGCAAAAACTCACGGCGTGCCAGTACAGACTCGGGTGTATCTCCTGGAGACTTGCTATGCTTATGCTGCACCACGTGTAAATTAACATAGCCCTGTTTGGCTACATCATAGTGATGTCCTTTTTCGCAACGCCAAGAATTCTCAACCAAATTCAAGGATTGGCGACAAACAGGACACATCAACAAACTCATCTATTTTCTCCAAACATAAAAAAAGCTGGTCAATACCAGCTTCTTTCTTGAATCTTGGTTTAACGTAATTTTAAGGTCATTAAGCCTAACACGACCAGGAAAATCGTGATAATCCAGAAACGAATCACAACCTGAGTCTCTTTCCAGCCTTGCTTTTCGTAATGATGATGCAAAGGTGCCATCAGGAACACACGCTTATTCCGCATCCGTAATGAGCCGATTTGCAAGAATACAGAAATCGCCTCCATCACAAACACACCACCCATAATGGCAAATACAATTTCCTGACGAACCATCACCGCAATCGTACCAAGCATCGCACCAAGTGCCAAAGCACCAACATCTCCCATGAAGACTTGGGCCGGATGTGCATTGTACCAAAGGAAGGCCAAACCAGCACCAACCATGGCAGAACAGATCACCACCAGTTCAGAGGTATATTTTACATAAGGAATATGCAAATAATTGGCAAAACGAATATCACCAGATAAATAAGCAAATACGCCCAAACCCGCTGCGACCATCACAATTGGCATAATCGCCAAACCATCCAAACCATCCGTCAAGTTGACCGCATTGGATGCACCATTAATCACCAGATAAGTAAACGCAATAAATGCTAAACCTAACGGCACAGCTGAAAGCGGAATAGAAAGATTCTTAAAGAATGGAATCAACAAATCCAACATGTTGGCTGTATGTTCTATGCTGTCCTGTTGTTTTGCAATCACATACAGTGCAATACCAGCTCCCAGAGAGGCAACTGAGGTCCAGAAGAATTTTTTGCGTGCAGGTAAACCCGCATTGTCCTTATAACGGACTTTAATCCAGTCATCCGCCCAACCAACAGCACCAAACACCACCATGACACCGAGCACAATCCAAACATATGGATTAGATAAATCAGCCCAAAGTAAGGTACTAATCCCAATGGAGAGTAAAATAAGAATCCCGCCCATGGTTGGGGTTCCCATTTTTTTGGCATGGTTTTCAGGCGCAAAAGAACTCACAGCCTGACCATATTTTAATGCTTGTAATTTACGAATCATCACTGGGCCTAAAACCAGTCCGATCGTCAAGGCCGTCAGTAAGCTCAACAAAGAGCGTAATGTTAAATAACGAACAACTTGAAACGAACTGTTATAGTCCGCCAATTGCTCAAATAACCATAACAACATTTAAATTTTCTCCATCAAGTCAGCCATCAACGTTTCCATATGGGTATAACGAGACCCTTTGAACAGGAAACTCATGGACTGGGGTTGATGTGTTTGGACTAAATTAATTAAAAATGGTAATGCTTCTGCCTGTGTTGCAAAGGCATGTAGCTTTTCTGAATGAGATGAACCTTGTTGCGCTGCTGCAGCGAATTCCCCGACCACAACCAAGTGATCAAGTGGCACAGTTGCCAAGTCACGGCCTAGATCGTGATGTTCCTGCCAACTGCTGTCGCCTAGCTCACCAATATCTCCCATCACCATGACTTTTAAGCCTTGCTGTTGTAGCAAAACTTGTGCCGCTGCACGCATCGAAGTCGGATTGGCATTATAGGTATCATCAATAAACAAATGATGTTGATGTTGAATAAAGTTCAAACGACCTTTGGCACCTTGTGCTTGCTCTAAGCCTTGCACAATATCATCCAATGCAATACCCAGTGCTAAAGCAAATGCGGTGGCTGCTGCTGCATTCTGTACATTGTGCGCACCCGCAAATGGTAAATTCACTGCACGCACACCTTGTGGTGTATGCAAGTTAAACTGTGCTGATTGAGGATGAAGCTGAATATCTGTAACAAAAATATCACCACCCTCACCAAAACTCAGCATTGAATGTGTTTGCGCATTCTCACGAATCGTTTCAGAAAAATCATCTTGTGCAGGAACGATTGCAGTACCTTGAGGCAAAATATGCGCATAGATTTCTGATTTAGCGCGGCAGATGCCTTCGCGCCCACCAAATTCACCCAAGTGTGCGGTGCCAATATTCAAAATGCCTGCCACATGCGGCTGCACCAGATTCGAGGTGTAATCAATTTCACCCTGATGACTCGCCCCTAACTCCATCACAGCATATTGATGCTCAGGACGCAATTCCAATAACATCATCGGTACACCGAGATCATTATTTAAATTGCCACGGGTAATTAAGGTCGGCGCCAAGCGAGATAAAATACTGCCCAACATTTCTTTGGTGGTGGTTTTACCACTACTACCTGTTAAAGCAATCACTTTCAACTGCGGGTTGTGTTGGCGACGATAAGCACCCAACTGCCCCAGAGCCAAACGCGTATCCTTGACGACCAACTGTGCAATATCCGCATCGACAGGATGATCAACAATCGCAATTTGGCACCCTTGTGCTGCTACTTGTGCGACAAAATTATGCGCATCAAAGCGTTCACCTTTTAAAGCAAGAAATGCATCGCCCGCCTCAGCATGACGTGAATCAGTTAAAATACGTTTAACTTCACCTAGTGGAAGCTTGTGTTTATGCCACTGCCCTTGTGTGGCTTGTTGTAATTGTTCTGCGGTCCAAGGTTGTAATGGAACAGTACTGGTCGTTGAAGTATGCATACGCTTTATTTACCTTTTAACCTTATTGCGCAGGATAGGCTGAATCGATAGGATGTGGCTGTGCATCAATCGCAGACTGCACCTCAACCACATCATCAAACCAATGGCGAACCCCATCAATTTCCTGATAGTTTTCATGTCCTTTGCCCGCGATCACCACAATATCACCTGCTTGGGCTTGCGCCACCACAAATTTAATCGCTTCACGACGATCATGAATTTCATGCATCTCATGTTCTGCGAAATTGATGCTTTGCTTCATATCCGCAAAAATCTGTTCAGGATTTTCAGTTCGCGGATTATCCGAAGTAAGCACAACGGGATTGGCATGATCAAGTGCAGCTTGGGTCATCAGGGGACGTTTGCCACGATCACGATCTCCGCCACAACCAAACACCGCCCATAGCTGACCCGTGACATGACGTTTCAATGTGGTCAGTACTTGAATCAAGGCATCAGGTGTATGCGCATAATCCACCACAAATAGACGCTCAGCATCTTGAATGACTTGCATACGACCTGGCGCACCTTGGAGCTGCGGTACAAACTGTACTAGGTCAGCAAGCGTAAAACCTGCATATTCAGCAACAATCAGGCTGGCCAATAAGTTCTCAACATTAAATTGTCCAAGCAATGGACTTTGTACTGGATAAGCACCTGTTGGGCTAATCAGCGTGAAACTTGCGCCACTCAGACGATATTGCAAATCTGCAATATGATAATCAGCCGTCGTTTGAGTTAAAGAGTAAGTGAGAATCTTTGGTTGCGATGGATTTGCTTTTGCTGCATCCAACATAAGCTGTGCATGTGCGTCATCCAGATTAATGACGACAGCTTTTAAGGTTCTGAATTTAAACAGCAACGCTTTGGCTTCAGCATAAGCTTCCAAAGTACCGTGATAATCCAGATGGTCACGACTTAAATTACTGTACACTGCAATTTCAAGCTCACAACCATTAAGACGCCCTTGCTCCAAACCATGTGAACTGGCTTCCAGTGCAACAAAACTCGCGCCTTGTTTGGCATAGTCATGTAACGCATACTGTAGTTGCAGCGCATCCAAAGTGGTATGCGTGGATGGGGTTAAGTTTGGCAGAATACCGTTGCCTGTCGTGCCCATCACTGCACAACCTTTGCCTTGTGAACTGATCAGCTCCGCAATCAGGCGTGAAATGGTGGTTTTTCCATTGGTTCCTGTCACCGCAAGACCACGTAAGAGCTGTACAGGATCAACTGCTTGTAAATACTGCTTTTGCCATTCGCCCATTTGATAACGGACATCAGCACAAACCCATTCGTTTGCGAGACCTAATGATGCCTCACTGATTACGGCCAATGCGCCTGCATCCAAAGCATTTTGTGCAAACTGGCGTGTTTTTTCAGGTTGGCTATAGCTATTTAAAGCAATAAAAATTTGCCCTTGCTCAACCTTGCGGCTATCCAAAGAAAAACCCTGAAAAGGTTGGGTATACCAAGCCGCATCTATGCTGATCGGGTGTATCTGTTGAAAACGAATCGACATAATTTACCTACGGATTGGATTTTATAGAAGTATCAAGTGGCTTATCTAAAGGCACATTCAAAAGGCGTAAAGACTCTTGCATGATGCGCGCAAATACAGGCGCTGCAACCAAACCACCGTAATAACGACCTTGTGGGTTTTCAACCACGACAATCATGGCCAAACGCGGATCACTGATCGGCGCAACACCTGCAAATAAAGCACGATACTCGCTGTTTGAGTAACCTTTACGGTCTGCACGTAGTTTATGCGCTGTCCCTGTCTTCCCCCCAACACGATAGCCAGGAATTACCGCTTGTTTCGCGGTGCCACCAGGCATGGTCACTTGTTCCAGCATAGTGAGTACTTGATCGGCAATTTTAGGACTCAATACCTGTGTACCTTCTGGTGCTTTATCTAATTTACGCAAGCTTAATGGCATTTGCACGCCGTGATTTGCCAACATGGCATAACCTTGTGCCACCTGCAAAATAGTCGCGTTCAAACCATAACCATAGGCCATGGTTCCCAACTGAGACGGATTAAGCTTATCACCCGAATAAAGCAAACCAGAACTTTCGCCCGGAAATTTCACCGCTGAACGATGACCGAAACCAGCACGTCTAAAGAATGAAGGAACCGTATCTTTTGGTAGAGACAAGGCGATTTTTGCCGAGCCTACGTTTGAGGATTTAATAATCACGCCTGAAACGGTTAAAGCACCATAGTTATGTGTATCACGAATGGTATGCCAACCTAAACGCATTGATCCCGGTGAAGTATTTACAATGGTATTCGGCGTATATTTACCGCTTTCTAGCGCAGCAGCCACCGTAAATGGCTTCATGGTCGAACCTGGCTCAAACATATCAATCGCGCCACGGTTACGCATCGCATCTTTATTACTGAGACCATTTTTATCGTTCGGGTTATACGATGGCCAACTGGTCATCGCCAAAATTTCACCCGTTTTGACATCGACTGCAATCGCAGTTGCTGAGCGTGCATTGTTGGCAACACCAGCAGCAGTCAGTTCACGGTACATAATATATTGCAAACGTGAATCGATACTCAGGGTAACATTTTCACCCGATTCAACTTCTTTGATTACTTCTGAAACTTTGAGACGATTACCCTTTTTATCACGGATAATTTTCTGTTCACCATCCATACCAGACAACTGTTTATTCAGTTGCATTTCCAAACCTTCAATCCCCATCCCTTCACTATTGGTCAAACCAATAATCTGTGCATTCGGCTGCGGTTGTGGGTAGTAGCGTTTATAACTTTTCTCTGCATAAACGCCTTGGAAATTACGCTTGGTAATCAAGTCAGCTTGCTGTGGTGGAATTTCTTTTTGCAAAACTAAATAACGTGAACGTGGACGTGCCTGCATTTGTTTCTTTAAATCTGCACGATCTACACCCACTGCATCTGCCAGTTCGTCTAGGTTCAAGTTTTTATCAGGCAATTGACGTTTTAATTTACGATTATTCGGATCTTTTTTGAGTTCAGCTGTAATCTCGTCAAATTGTTGTTTGGTTTCCCAATAATCTCTTGGGTCCATCACAATTTTCATGATCGGCGTACTAATTGCCAAAGGTACACCATGACGGTCACTGATCACGCCACGCATCGCCTCTAGGCGTTCAGTTCTTAAAATATTGGCATTGGCCTTATTTTGCAAAAAGTCTTTATTGACCACTTGCACATAGAACGCACGGGCAATCAACACCACAAAACAAAGCAGCACCGTTCCCCAAAGCAGATAAAATCGCCACATATCCAAAGCAAGGGTCGGTCTTTCAGAAATAGACTGCTGTTTTTTTCGTATTGGTTTAGTTCGCTTATCTGCCATACAGCATGCCTTATTTATCTTGCTTTGAAGTCATAGGTAAAGAAATCACGACCGTCTGCGTTGCTGGCGGTGAGAACATACGGAGTTGTGTGACTGCGCGAGAACCAATCTGTGCGGTTGCACCAAAGGTTTGCTGTTCAATCAATAAACGCCCCCATTCAGCGTTTAAATCATCTCTTTCACGCATATATGCACTCAAGTCACGATAATCATGGCGGTATTCAAACACTTGAAATACCACCATCATCGCACTTGTAAACACCAATGCAACGAGTACAGCATACACAACAACCTTTTTCAGTCCTTTTCTGCTGCTTGGTTTAACGTCGTCATCATTCTTGTTGTTCATTCTCAGCCTTTTTGCTCTAAACGCTCAGCCACACGTAGCCATGCACTACGCGAACGAGGATTTGCTTTTACTTCTGCTTCACTCGCACGAATACGAGAAACTTTCTTTAAACGTCGAGTATCAACCTGTACTTGAGGCATGCCCCAGCCCGTGTCTTCAGCCAAACTCGATTCTTTTTGAATAAACTGCTTGATTAAACGATCTTCCAAAGAATGAAAGCTAATCACTGCCAGTTGTGCAGTTGGTTTTAATAATGTGACAGCTTGCGGTAAAAATGTCTCGATATCATCGAGTTCTTTGTTAATGGCAATACGAATCGCTTGGAAAGTACGCGTTGCAGGATGCTTATGCTTTTCCCACTTTGGATGTGCGGTTTTAACCACTTCTGCCAGTTGGGCTGTCGTTGTCATTTCACCTGCCAGTTTAATGGCTTTGGCAATACGACGGCTATAACGTTCTTCGCCATATTGGTAAATAATGTTTGCGAGTTTTTCTTCTTCAATCTGAAGCAACCACTCTGCTGCGGTCAAGCCTTGCGAATTGTCCATTCGCATATCCAGTGGCCCGTTTTGCATAAAGCTGAAACCACGCTCTGCTTGGTCCAATTGCGGTGATGACACACCTAAGTCAGCCATAATGCCATCAACTTCAGTCAGACCAATTTGGGCTAACTCAGATTGAATATCTGCAAAACTGGCATGAATAATTTTAAAACGCGGATCTTCTTGTTCTAATTGTGCTGCAACTTCAAGGGCTTGTGGATCTTTATCGAAAGCGTAAACACGTGCATTTTGGTCGAGTTTTGAAAGTAACAACTTGGTATGTCCACCACGACCAAAGGTCGCATCGACAAAAATACCAGTATCGCGACCTGCCAATACGCCATCAACGGTTTCATGAAGTAAGACAGAAATATGCGACATAAGAAATGAATCAACAGCTGAAAATGTAACTGCACATTATCACCTTGTTTTATGCCAGCACCAAACGACTTTTTGTAGAGAATTCTTAACTTTTCATAGATAAAACCGTTTTCTTATCATTTTTCACTCAATAAAAAAGCAAACACCTTCGGTATTTGCTTTTCGATCGTTTTCATTAATCTCAGTAGGAACTAAATTTATGGTTTTTCCGCATAAATCTGGTCAAAAATCGCACCATTCACAAAATGTGTTTTTTGTGCTTTCGCCCAACCACCAAACACATCATCAATCTTGAATAGCTTAATCTTTGGAAATTGTTGCGCATATTTAGCAGCTACTTGCGGGTTACGTGGACGGAAATAATATTTCGCAGCCAGCTCTTGCCCTAAAGGCGAATAAAGGAAATTTAAGTAACCACGCGCTAACTGACGGTTGCCATTTTTATCGACAGTTTTATCAACGATTGCCACAGAAGGTTCAGCCAAAATCGAAATTGAAGGATACACAATTTCAAATTTATCTTTCCCTAAGCCCTGAGTTGCCAATAATGCTTCATTTTCCCAAGACAACAACACATCGCCAATGCCACGTTCAGCAAATGTGGTGAGTGAACCACGTGCCCCTGAGTCTAAAACTTTGACATTTTGATAAAGCTTTTTCACCAATTCACGCGCCTTGGCATCATTACCACCCGGCTGTTTCAATGCATAACCCCAAGCTGATAAATAAATCCAACGCGGCGCACCACCGGTTTTGGGGTTTGGAGTGATAATTTCCACACCTGACTTGGTTAAGTCATTCCAGTCACGAATATTCTTTGGATTGCCCTTACGCACCAAGAACACCACGGTTGAGGTATAAGGTGCAGAGTTATCTTTAAATTGTTTTTGCCAGTCTTTACGAATCAAACCTGCATTGGCAATTTCGTCAATATCATTGGCCAATGCAAGCGTTACGACATCTGCCTGTAAGCCATCTATAACTGAGCGTGCCTGTTTACCCGAGCCACCATGCGACTGCTTGAAGTCAACATCTTGTCCTGTTCTCTTTTTCCAGTACTGACCAAATGCTTGATTGTATTCTTGATAAAACTCACGTGTTGGATCATAAGACACGTTTAAAAAAGTAGTTGCCGCTTGTGCTACACCATTTAAGCCCAACGCCAACAATGCTGCTGCGATGACAGTTTTCATTTATTGTTTACCCATTTCGCCCCGTTTGTCACCACTATATTTCTTTAAAAATAATTTACAATCATATAGTTATATCAATAAATTTATTGCTATTCTATTTTTAAGATATAGCCCTAGCCGGTATTTTTGTATTAAAACAATACTCAGCCTTTTATTTTTATGTCAAAATGAGAAATATTATCATTCTCCACTTTTTCTACACATTTGCTTGCTAAATTCCACTTGTATATAAAGTAGTCGTTTTGCTATAAATACATGGCAGTATGTGTCAAATTTTAAGATTTTTGTAAAAAGTGTGACGTAGTTATACTTTTTTATTAAGATTTATGTTTAAATCGTATTATTAAAGCAATACTATAGTTGTTTGGTTAGTCTTGTAGACTCAAAATCATGAAGGGGATGTGAGCAATGCGAGCATTAAAATTGAAAAAAGCACTATGCTTAAGCTTATTTTTAGCAGCTTCTGTTCAAATGGGGCATGCGGCAGCAATTAAAGAAAGCAATAACATAAAAACAATTGATAAATCATCTTCAAGCTTAATTGTTAAAGCGCTTGACCAGCAAAAACGTAATACGGGTTTATTGCCATCGTCAGACGATGAGTTAAAAATGTTGAATACGATCCGTACCACACCAACGCAAACGTTTTTTGCCAGTCAACATGAACGTTTTTCACGTTTCGTTCAAACCATATTCCAGCCACATACTTCTTAAATTTTAAATATGTGCCCCTTCACATGTTTAAATCAAGCCTAGTCATGCTGTGACTAGGCTTTTTCGTTATAATAGTTTCAATTTAAATTTAAGCTTCGATAATTTATGAAAGTTCGTACCCGTATTGCGCCTTCTCCTACAGGTTTTCCACATGTAGGCACAGCTTATATTGCGTTATTTAATCTATGTTTTGCCAAACAGCATGGCGGTGAGTTTATTTTACGTATTGAAGATACGGATCAACTTCGCTCAACGCCTGAATCTGAAAAGATGATTTTAGATTCTTTACGCTGGTTAGGTCTGAACTGGTCAGAAGGTCCAGATGTGGGTGGCCCACATGCCCCTTATCGCCAATCAGAACGTATGGGTATTTATAAGCAATACGCGCTTGAATTGGTTGAAAAAGGTCATGCTTTCTATTGTTTTGCAACCGCAGAAGAACTTGATCAAATGCGTGCAGAACAACAAGCCCGTGGCGAAACACCTAAATATGATGGCCGCGGCTTAAAATTATCACAAGAAGAAGTACAACGTCGTCTTGCTGCGGGTGAGCCACATGTCATCCGTATGAAAGTACCAGAGGAAGGCATTTGTAAAATTAATGACTTACTCCGTGGTGAAGTTGAAATCCCATGGGTACAAGTTGACATGCAGGTGCTGTTAAAAACGGATGGTTTACCAACTTACCACCTTGCCAATGTGGTGGATGACCACTTAATGGAAATCACTCACGTATTACGTGGTGAGGAGTGGTTACCCTCTGCACCGAAGCATCAATTACTGTATCAATATTTCGGTTGGGACATGCCAACATTGTGTCACATGCCATTGTTGCGTAATCCAGACAAATCGAAACTGTCTAAACGTAAAAACCCAACCTCAATCAATTACTATCGTGATATCGGTGTTTTACCAGAAGCATTATTAAATTATTTAGGTCGTATGGGCTGGTCAATGCCTGATGAGCGTGAAGTATTCACCCTAGAAGACATGATCCAAAACTTTGATGTACAACGTGTTTCGCTGGGTGGACCAATCTTTGATGTTGAAAAACTCAACTGGCTCAATGGTCAGTGGATCAAAGGTTTGACGCCAGGACAACTTCTAGACCGCTTGTTGGCATGGAAAAGTGACCGTCAAACGCTTGAAGATATCGCAGCCGCAATTCAACCGCGTATCAATTTACTCTCTGAAGCTGTGAATTGGGCAGGTTTTTATTTCAACCATATGCCACAAATTAGCAAAGAGCAGTTTGAAAGCAAAAAATTGACCGAAGAACAAGTTCGTCAAAGCCTACAATTTGCGATTTGGCGTTTAGAAAGTCAGTTTACGTGGAATAACGACACGGTTAGCCAAACTTTGATGGACTTGGCGAATCAAATGGAAATCAAATTACGTGATTTCATGCCAGCCTTCTTTATTGCGATTGCAGGTTCGACCAGTTCAACACCGGTCATGCAAGCGATGGTTACTCTCGGCCCTGATTTGACTTTTGCACGTTTACGTCACGCCCTAGAACTTGTCGGTGGACCAAGCAAGAAAGAGCTGAAAGTTTGGGAAAAGCTAAATGAATCACTAAAATTGCCGAAAAATGATGCAAATAGTGAGACTTAATTCAGTTTAATGATTGACGTGTGAGCGCATTCCCCCTAATATTGCGCTCACACATTCTGGGGTCATAGCTCAGTTGGTAGAGCGCTACAATGGCATTGTAGAGGTCAGCAGTTCGATCCTGCTTGGCTCCACCAGATTCTCGAAATCGCACTGCTTTTCCGAGATGAAGTTAGACTTTTAGTCATTTGTGTGTTGCCTCATCTGTCCCTATCGTCTAGAGGCCTAGGACATCGCCCTTTCACGGCGGTAACCGGGGTTCGAATCCCCGTAGGGACGCCATATTCTCAAATATAATAATTATATTTTTCTAATAATCTTTCTCAAGCAGATTGCACATTTTCGAATTTTCCATAAAATAGCCGCTTCTCTATGCTTGGACAAATTGTCGTATGCAATCTTCCAACTCAAATGCGAATTCAGAACCAACAACACTAAAGCGTGCCATGAGCACTCGCCATTTAGTCATGCTTTCTTTAGGTGGCGCGATTGGTACAGGTTTGTTTTTAGGTTCTGGCGAAGTTATCGCTCAAACCGGCCCTGTGGGTGCAATTATTGCCTATGTTTTAGGTGGTTTAATTGCTTATATGGTCATGCTCTGCTTAGGTGAGCTTGCAGTACACATGCCTGTTGCTGGATCTTTTGGTGCATACGCTCAAAAATATATTGGTCCAGGCACAGGTTATATGATTTCTTGGGTCTACTGGCTCACATGGACCGCAACTTTAGGTACAGAGTTTACCGCTGCAGCCTTACTGATGCAGGAATGGTTTCCACACATTTCGATGTGGATTTGGACCATTATCTTTGCTGTCACCATTTTGGGTTTAAATCTCACCTCAACCCGAATGTTTGCCGAATCTGAATTCTGGTTGGCCTTAGTTAAAGTAGTCACTGTCATTGCCTTTATCATTCTAGGCTTGATGGCTATTTTTGGTTTCATTCCATTCCAAGGTTATGAATCAGCACCACTATTTCATAATTTGACGGCACACGGTTGGTTCCCGCAAGGGCTTATACCCATCTTTACCACCATGTTGATTGTTAACTTTGCCTTTTCTGGCACAGAATTGATTGGCGTTGCTGCTGGTGAAACCAAAGACCCTGCTGAGAATGTTCCAAAGGCAATCAATGCGGCTATCTGGCGTTTATTGATTTTCTTTGTCGGCACAATCGTGGTGATCAGTGCCTTGCTTCCATTCCAAGTCGCTGGCTTAGGTGGTGAAGGGGTGAGTAGCAGTCCTTTCGTAACGGTATTTAACTACATTGGTATTCCTTATGCCGATGATATTATCCGTTTCGTGATTATTACAGCACTACTCTCAGCTGCAAACTCAGGTCTTTATGCTGCATCACGTATGATGTGGTCTTTATCAGATCAGCGTCAGTTACCAAGTGTATTCTCGCGCTTATCAAAAAGTGGCACCCCGATTATTGCGCTGGTCGTAACCATGTTTGGTGCGATTCCTGGTCTGTTATCAGAGCACTTTGCCCCTGAAACGATTTTTAAGAATTTATTAGGTGTTGCAGCATTCACCATGGTCATCGTGTGGATGAGTATTTGCTGGAGTCAATTTAACTTTAGACGCCAATGGTACAAAGCGGGTCATAGCGCAAAAGACTTAAAATTTGCTGCACCGCTTTATCCGATTGTGCCGATCTTAGGTTTTATCTTCTGCTTTATTACTGGCTTAAGTATGGCGGCAGATCCTGAGATGCAAGCAGGCTTTATCGGTTGTTTGCTGTTTATTGCTGCATGTTATCTAAGTCATTATGTTTTCTATCGAAACCGTAAATAAATAATACGCAAAAAAATGCACTTGCGCTGCGCTAAAGCTTCAATCGCTTTGGCTGGCTCAGGCTGCATTTTTTATCACTGTAAAAATATCGATTTATTTAGACTTTCAGCTTAACTGCTTATTTTTGATTGTTTATTCTACAACATGTTTTATTTTTAGACACTTATCCACTTTTTTTAGATTTTATTCAGAAAAGTGTTTGACACCCTATCTAATTCGCCCTAATATACGCCCACCTCTGAAACGTCCCTATCGTCTAGAGGCCTAGGACATCGCCCTTTCACGGCGGTAACCGGGGTTCGAATCCCCGTAGGGACGCCACTAAATTCGAGGAAAAGCAAAGACAAAATCTTTGCCGAGAATTTAGGCCTAGCGATCAATATGTTTGACATACGACGCTCAGGTAAATTTCCTCAGATATGTCCCTATCGTCTAGAGGCCTAGGACATCGCCCTTTCACGGCGGTAACCGGGGTTCGAATCCCCGTAGGGACGCCAAATTCTGAAAAAGCCACTGCATTGACAGTGGCTTTTTTATTGCCTATTCAGTTCCAATCCCGACCTGAACTTCTAGTCGTCCAGACTGTACCCGTAGGCCACGGATCTCGAATTGATCAACCAGTTGTTGTACCAACTCGCGACTTTCTTGCAAGATATTTAAACCTGGTAAAATGCTAAAATCGGTCAGGTTTAATAACTTATCCACCATCCACGAACGGTTATTAATGAAATCAATAAAGCCCGCTTCTTCCAGATCGATATACCACAAGCGATGCCCTTCTTTTTGAATACCTGGTACATCACGAATCAGATGATTGATCAAGAACGGAATCGGCAAAGAATTAATTAACTCAAAGCTCACATTCCCAACACGACGTGCCGCCCAATTGGTTAAGGTGCCGCCATGGCGAATTTGTAGATCAAGATGCTCATCGACTTGGCGCAGACGCAAATACTTTTCCTGCCCAATACGACACTCTAAGACATTAAATTCGAGCGAAAGTCGATACAGAAAACGTCGATAGTGTCCATCGAGTTCAATATGGAAGCGATCATTACCACATTCAATTTTAATATCATCAATTTCGCTGCGATCCATTCTTTTACGAATTTGATTATTCAGCAGCATTTCAGGTAAATATAAGGTGAGACTGCTTTTCCCCAAAGATGTTCTTGCCATCGCCAATGCAACCTGACGTGCGACCTCGCTGGTTTCTGACACCATATCGCGTACCGTATTACGCACCCCTTCAACACCGCGCTTGGTCTGGTGTGTGACATGATCTAAGGCGTCAAGTGCCGCATCTGCCACCCCCGCAATATTGCGTGAAGTATCACTGGCAAATTCCACCGCATCTTGTGCATGTTGCAATGTTTTATTAATTAGTCGACGTGATAATGATGGTTTATCATCAGATGAAGATACATCTGCTGGCATAATATCGAACATCGCCTTTTTATCATCTTGTCGATTCAAGATGCTCTCCCTCTTCCCTTTGCTACTGGCTCATTTTTCTTATGAGCGTCGATCTGCTTTCTGAACTTATTAGACGTTTTTCTGTAGATTAGCATGCTCTGCACAGCAATTTGCTTATTTTTGTTGCACAGCTTCAAATTATTTGCTGCTTCAGACCCACATCACTTTTGTATAAAACTCTATGGCTCATCAGCTTGAATAGTTGCCTGCCCATCTTCGGCGCTCAGCATCTGCATCTGACTCAAACGCAACGCTTTATACTGTGCCAATACTGTTTCAAGCTGATGGACTTGCACTTGTCCAATACCAAAATTGGGTAACTCACGTAAGGCCACCCATGCGGCTTGCATCTGCTCAAACTCACTGCCTTTCACCAGTTTTAGTGCCATCCAATCAGCGAGATCCTGCACACGTTTTTGCATTTCAAACTGCAAGGCAAATAATCCACTACTTAAGGCCGATCCGTCCAATAATCTCAATCCGTTTCTCACTTGCTCAAACTGCTGGCTTTGTTGTTGCTGATATGGAGCTAAAACCTCCTGATTGAACCAGACAGCAAAAGCAATCATCTCCTGAACAAGCACATCACGTTGCGCATAGAGTGCGTTGCGCTCAGGATGTTGTTTATTCAAACGGATGTCTCCTAAATAGGCCATCAGCCCTTGTTCTAGAATCATCTGAATATGCCCCAGATCAAAATCAGGCTTTGGCTTCGATTTAATTGGAGTCAGTTGAGTCAGCAATTCCTCATAATGAACAGGTCGCTGTAATAGACGCAAAATCTCTGCATTCTGCTGGATGGCTTGCCATAAACAAGTAATCGGTAGATCAGTTGGCCCTGTACTGGCCGTATTCTGCTCCAGAAAATGCTGCCAAGCGACTTGCATCGTGTTCTGCTGAACCAAGCTTGTGAGCACACGCTGCGTTGTTAAAAGCTGCGGTGCGGTTGCAATGACGTCCTGACTAAAAGGGATATGCGATTGCTTAGAGCCAAAAATGCTATTTAAAGATTTCCCCAGCGAATTTAGGCCTCGTCCCATATCTGCCAATAAATTGGTATTTGAAGCTCGTGTCCGCAGTATCGACTCAGGTAACAATAAACTGACCGCACGCTGTAATCGTTGGGTCTGATTTTTCTGGTCAATCGGTTTCAGGTGATGGAGTAACAGATGCAGCGCATATTCAACATCACTCAACTGTGGCTGATATTCAGGCTGATTGCGACTCAACAGACAATCAATATAAGCATAAAAGGCAGTTTCATTACGCTGCTGCGATTGTTGTGCCGCCCATTCATAGTATTCAATTGCTTGACTGTATTGTGCTGCTCCTGCATAGGCTTTGGCCAGCGCAATCGCATGTTGCGCACTTGGATAATGTTGTTGAAAATAATGCAAAAGATCAATTTTCGGTTGTTGATCCAGACAGCGATCCAACTGACGTAGATAGCCATTAATGTGCTGCTGATTCGGCTGAGTCTCGAGGAAATTCAGACGATAGACCAAACACTGCTCATACCATGCATACTTACGCGCATGCGACTCATAAGCACTCAGCAGCTCATCTTCAATCAACTGAATCAATTGGCTGGCATAGAGAATATCTTCATCATCCTCATGCCTGAATTTCCATTGCTTGGGTAAAGTCACCTTAAATAAACGTAGTAGGAAGTGCGCACTGAGATCAGGGCTTTGCATCGTCACCAACATCAACTTATCTTGGCTGGATAAATGTTGTTTGCCCTTCTGAATGCGGGATAAACGCAATTTTAGAATTTTGGTGCTTAACATGCGTTTCCTTTCGCATTATTCAACCCACTCATGTTGCAACTTAGCAGACTGCCCTAACTTTTGCGAATGGCTTTAGACGAGCTGTAGCAAGCTTTTCAAGCAAATGTAAAAATCGACTTTGTGGCATCACAAACAAAAAAATAAGTAAATTTATGTATTTGAAAGGCTCAAGATTTTTGCTTTTGCATAATTTTCGCTAAAATGGACAAAACAGAATAGGAATCCTCTATGCAATACCGTTGCCCTAAATGTCAAAGCGTGAAAATTATGCCTGCCAGTCAGGGTGCCAACAGCCCTCGTCCTAACGTACCTAAAAGTTTGGTGCTTCTGGTACCTGCCATTTTTATTTTATTAATTTTGGTTTTGATTAGCGTTGCGATGTGGATTTTTGGCAATGGTGCAGGCC
Source organism: Acinetobacter sp. NIPH1876 (assembly GCF_022808535.1). Classification (NCBI taxonomy): domain Bacteria; kingdom Pseudomonadati; phylum Pseudomonadota; class Gammaproteobacteria; order Moraxellales; family Moraxellaceae; genus Acinetobacter; species Acinetobacter sp. NIPH1876. The sequence goes on along the minus strand of NZ_JALGBR010000015.1, from coordinate 70,204 downwards.
AAGGTCTGCAAATTGCGACCGTCGTCGTTTTTGTCATCTGTGTGATTGCAGGGGTTTTATTCTGGCGTGATCTACCTGATTTTAAAATTTCAATGCAAGCGTTTATGCAGGCACAAAAACATTGGAAATGCCGTGACTGCAACAACGAATGGCAGAATTAATTATTATCCAAAAAATATTCACATCAGCTTAATGCTGATGTGAAGGATCTTGTTCAGCTTTTTCATCATGTTGATGGGTATGCTGGCAATTCATTTCTTCATCATCTTCAATTTGCAAGGTCACCTCAGCAATGCCATGCTCATGCGACAACATTTCCGTTGCAACACGATGCAACTGATTACGATCAGCCTGTGGTGCAAATAAGTGTACAGTTAAATGAATATTCTTCGAAGTAATCGCCCAAACCTTCAACTGATGGATACTCTCAACACCATCCAATCCGAGTAAATCATTGCGCAGCTTTTCAATATCGACCTCTTCTGGAACTCCTTCCAGCAAGATATTGATACTTTGCTTGAGCAGAATCCATGTTCTCGGCAATACCCAAAAACCAATCGCAACCGCAAGAATAGTATCAACCCAATACCAATTGGTGAAATAGATCACCACAGCACCCACGATGACAGCCACTGAACCGAGTGCATCACTCAGCACTTCTAAATATGCGCCTTTCATATTCAGGCTTTCAGCCGCGCTGGACATTAACAATTTCATGGAAATTAAATTAATAATCAGACCCAAGCTCGCCACAATCAACATACCGACACTCTGAATTTCAGGTGGTTGTGTAAAGCGCTGATAAGCTTCGTACAGAATGTACATTGCCACAAAGAACAACATTGAGGCATTAAATAAGGCGGCTAGAATTTCAAAGCGCTGATAGCCAAAAGTCCGTTTGTTATCTGCTGGACGTTTGGCAATTTTAATTGCCACTAAAGCAATCGCCAATGCAGCCGCATCGGTAAACATATGTGCTGCATCGGACAATAACGCCAAACTCTGGGTGATTAAACCCGCAACCACTTCAACCACTAAGAAGGTTGAAGTCAGTATTAGCGCAATGGTAAGTTTTTTGATATTACCTTCAGTGACCGCTGCATGACTATGATCATGCCCTTGATGTCCACCCATGTTGGACTCCTTATCATAATTAAATAAGACCTGTTGCAGTCTTAAAGTCAGCCAAAGCGAAAATCGCTTTGGCTGGTTCAGGTTCTTCTTAATAAAGTGCTTCATTAAGAAGATAGCATAAACAGATTAAATTGCACTTTCCTGACGTTTGCTCTGTTTGGCTTCATTCATCCAACGATACACCACCGGCAAGATCAGCAAGGTCAGTAAAGTGGATGAAATAATCCCGCCAATCACCACAGTTGCCAGTGGACGCTGTACTTCTGCCCCTGTACCCGTGGCAATCGCCATTGGAATAAAGCCAAGCGATGCAACAAAAGCGGTCATCAACACAGGACGTAAGCGTAATACCGCACCATGCCAAGTGGCATAGTGAACATCATATTGCTCACGCAGCTCTTTGATAAAACTCAACATCACCAAGCCATTCAGCACCGCGACACCAGAGAGTGCAATAAAGCCAACACCCGCAGACATTGACAATGGAATATCGCGTAACCACAGCGCCACCAAACCGCCCGATAGAGCAAATGGCACGCCACTAAACACCAGCAAGCTTTCTTTAAAGTTATTAAACACTGCCATCAACAGAACAAAGATCATTAGCAATGCCAATGGCACCACAATCTGCATTCTGGCTTTTGCTGAGGCCAGATTTTCAAACTGACCGCCATAACCCAGCCAATAACCACTTGGTAATTTTTGCTGAGATAATTTCTGCTGCATTTCACCCACAAATGAGCCCAAATCACGGTCGCGTACGTTGGTGGTGACCACAACACGGCGCTTGCCATTTTCACGGCTGACTTGTGCCAAGCCTAGAATATTCTCCACTTTTGCGACGTCTTGCAGTTTGATCAAACCACCATTCGGCAGTTGAATCGGCAGCATGGCCAATTGCTGCGGCGTACGCATCCCATCATCCAAACGCACGACAAAATCAAAACGACGGTCACCCTGTAAAATCTGCCCAACACTTTGCCCACCAATGCTGGCAGCAACCAAGTCCTGAATGGATTTTACTGATAAACCGTATTGCGCAGCCAATGCATGGTCAATATCCACATTAAGTAAAGGTAAACCATCAGTTTGCTCAACCTTCACTTCACTCGAGCCTGTGATGGTTCTCAAGGTTTGAGCAACTTTTTCTGCTTCTTGGTTCAATACCTGCATATCATCACCAAAAATTTTCACCCCAATATCACTACGCACCCCTGAAATCAGTTCGTTGAAACGTAATTCAATCGGCTGAGAAAACTCACTGTTATTGCCTGGAATTTTCTCAACATAGGCCAACATTTTGGTTCGAAGCTCGTCAATGGTTTCCGATTTATCAGGCCATTGATCACGCGGCTTTAACAAAACGATCGCATCAGAAATATTGGGAGGCATCACATCTGTTGCCACTTCGGCCGTACCTGTACGGGCAAAGATCGCTTTGATTTCTGGAAACTCTGCGAGTAATTGCTTCTCAACACTTTCCTGAATCTTCAGTGATTCTTCAATTCCAGTACTTGGTGCACGCATCAACTGTAAAGCAAAGTCACCTTCACTTAGTTGTGGCGCAAACTCACTACCGACACGCGAACCAATCGCAGCCGTTAAGACCAGAATGGTAAATGCGCCGGCCACGACCACATAACGTAATGCATAAGCTTTATCCAGTAAGCTTTCATAACCGCTTTTTAATGCCGCCATCCAACGGCTTTCTTTCTCTTTGACCTCACCGGTAACAAATAATGCCACCGCAGCAGGGACGAAAGTCACAGATAAAATAATCGCACCGATCAAGGCCAAGACCACGGTCATTGCCATTGGATGGAACATTTTCGCTTCCACACCCGCTAAGGCAAAGATTGGCAAATACACCACCATAATGATGATTTGTCCAAAAATCAGTGGACGTCGTGCCTGTTTTGCCGCCAAGAAGACTTCGGTAAAACGTTCAGAACGGGTCAGGAGTCGACCTTTATGATGCTGTGCTTCTGCCAGCCGTCGGATACAGTTTTCGACGATCACCACCGCACCATCGACGATAATCCCGAAGTCCAATGCCCCTAAACTCATCAAGTTGGCACTGATTTTCTGCTCCGCCATCCCAGTCAGGGTAAACAGCATGGATAAGGGAATAATACAAGCGGTAATCAATGCCGCACGGAAGTTGCCTAAGAACACAAACAGGATCACAATCACCAAGATTGCACCTTCGATCAGGTTCTTCGCCACCGTCTTAATGGCTTTATCAACCAAGTTACTGCGGTTATATACCGTTTCGACCACCACCCCTTCAGGCAATGAACGTTTGATTTCCTGCATTTTGCTGTCGAGCGCTTGAGCGATGGATTTACTGTTCTCCCCCATCATCATCATGGCGATACCCAATACGGTTTCTTCACCGTTATAGGTGGCACCACCAGTTCTCAGATCATGGCCAATTGAAACCGTTGCAACATCGGCTACACGGATTGGTAAACCATTCTTGGTACTGACCGTGACATTCTCAATGTCTTGTACAGTTTTCAACATTCCCGGAATACGTACGGTAAGCTGCTGACCATTTTCTTCAATAAAACCCGCACCGCGGTTTTCATTATTTTCAGTGAGAACAGTCTGCAAATCGGTTAAGGGAATTTGCAGTTGTTGCAAACGTTTCAGGTCGGGAGAAACCACATAGGTCTTGTTATAGCCACCAATGGTATTGATTTCAGCAACACCCGGCACACGTTGTAATTGAGGTCGAACAATCCAGTCCTGAATTTCACGCAGGTCCATGGCCTGATAAGGCGTACCATCCGCCTTTTTGGCATTCGGTTCAGCCTTGATCACCCATTGATAGATCTCGCCGAGACCAGTTGAAATCGGTGACATTTGTGGATCAATATCATCAGGCAAAGCACTCTTGGCTTCCTGTAAGCGCTGGTTAATCAGCTGCCGCGCCCAATAGATATCGGTACCATCTTTAAAGATCACCGTGACTTGGGATAAGCCGTAGCGAGAGATGGAACGGGTTTGTTCTAAATTCGGAATACCCGACATGGCATTTTCAATCGGATAAGTAATTCGTTGTTCAACCTCAGGGGCAGTGAATCCACCGGCCTGACTGTTAATCTGCACCTGTACGTTGGTAATGTCAGGCACGGCATCAATCGACAGTTTTTGGTAGCTATAAATGCCGACCCCGATCCACGCCACCACAAACAGCATGACCCAAATCGCATTGCGAATCGAAAACTGAATAATCCGATCAAACAGACCTTCCGCGGGAGGAAGCTGCAACTTATCGTTAGTGTCCATGCTCAGCCTCTCCCTTCTCGATCTCTGATTTCAAAAGGAAACTACCTTGACTGACATATTGTTGCTTTTCAGTCAGACCCGATTGGATTTCAACCCACAACCCATCACTTGAGTAATTACCCAGTTGTACTGGCGTTGGGGTGAAATGCATTTGGTCTTTTTCTTGCTTAGCAACAAAAACTGTGGCTTTGCCCTCGATCTGCTGAATCGCTGCTTTGGCAACACGGAGTACAGGCTTCTTGTCCGTGCCATCTAATAGTACATTCACCATCAAATTCGGTCGTAATTCTTTGGCTGGGGTTAACACTTTGGCACGTACCTGTAAACGACCCGTTTGTGTATCTGCTGCTGTGGTTAAAGTCTGGATTTGTGCTTTAAAGCTATTATTGGTTTGCAACGACTTAAACTCGATCTGTTGATCGGGTTGGACATTGATGTTATTGATGCTTGGTAAAATAAATTCAATCCAGAGTTGATCCAACTGATCAATCACAAATAACTGCTTATCTGCGGTAATTTGCTCACCCACCACAATATCTTTCAGGCTCACCACACCGCTTAAAGGTGCGGTCAAGACATAACGCCCCTGACTGCCATTGGATGCACCCAAGGCAGATAAACGGCTACGTGCAGCTTGTACCTGAATCTGTGCCTGACGATAGGCATTGTAGGCACGTTGATAATCCTGACGTGCAGAAACGCCTTGTTCCCAAAGTTGTTTTTCACGTTGATAATCTTGCTGTGCAAGCGTTAAAGCTTCCTGAGCAATACTTAAATTGGCTTGCTGATCCACCAGATCAGGGATAAACAGCGTGGCTAACACCTGCCCTTTCTTGACTTGTTGACCGAGTACCGCATTGACACTTTCGACACGTCCAGCAAAGGTTGCTGAAACATGCGCTTGCTGATCAGTATTGGTCACTAGTTTTGCTGGGTAAGCAAATTGCTGTCCGACTTCACCCACACCAACCTGAGCCAGCTTAACCCCATATTCAGTCATCTGTTTTGGGCTTAGGTTTAAGCTACCTTCCTCACTTTCCTGAGCCTGCCCAGCTTCACCTTCTGTATGTCCTTCCTCACCTTCGCCATGACTATCAGCTGCTGCATCACCGCTGGCTTTGTTCTTGCCCGTGAAAAATAGTAACGCGCTCAGGACTAAGCCAACGGCGATAACTAAAATGACCCAAAACCACTGCTTTTTAGATTTATTTGTCGACATTATTCTGCTCCTACTACAGCGGGAAGGTTATTGGTATCTTTCCAAAGGGTTTGATTAATCTGATTTAAGGCATCACTTGAACTCACCATACTCGGCTCAATTCCCAGTGCTAAACTTTCTGCATCAATTTGCTTTTGCCATGCACTCTTGAGTAACTGCACTTTATTTAAACGTTGATCTTGCAATTGCATGGTGGCTTGCTGCACATCGGTAATGGCATATTTACCGACTTTGAAACCGAGCAACATTTTCTCTTGCACCGTTTCAGACAATGGAATTTGTCGTTGATTGACTAAATCGAACTGTTGTTTCAATCCTGTCAACTCTGCCGTTAAGGTCTGAATCGCATTCAAGTTTTGCTGTTTGTAAAACTGTTGCTGTTTGACCAGTAAATCTTGTTTGGCATTGGCAATCCGTAATGAATACTGCTGACGATTAAAAATATTCAAAGGGATATCGATGCCCACTCTGAATTTGTTATCGGTCGAATTGGTTTCAGCACTTTTACTTTGCACCATGCCTAAATTGACGGTTGGATTCGGTCGATTGGAAACTTTTAAATAATCGATATTGGCTTTTTGACGCACGATATCGAGTTGAATAGCACGCTCAAATAAATTGTTCTGCAAATAATCTTGCAAATCATTTTGTTGTGGCCAGACATTGCTTGCCTGAGTAGAGAAGCGGTTATCGGTACTGCCCCACAGATTTGCCAATTGACGCTTTGCAGTGGCTAAAGAGAGTTCGGTTTGTTGAAATAACCGTTGATTTTCAATATGCGCCATCAAGGTACGGTCTAAATCGACCTGCGCAATGCTGCCCGCTTTGAGTCTTAAGCGCGTTGCATCCAAAGTATCCTGACTGGTTTTTAACTGTGCCTGAACCACATCATGTTCCAGCTCTAGCACCACGACTTGCGACCACAGATATTTAACTGCTAACTCAAGTTGCGCATTGTAGAGTTCCTGATTTAGCCCCACTTGAGATGCTTGTACATCGGCAAGCTTAACCGCAGCACGGCGTTGACCAAAAATGTCTAATTTTTGTGAAACACCAAATTCCAGCTCTTTGTCTTTGCCTGACCTAAAGTCGGTTTGCTGAATAGAAATACTTGGATTCGACCATAACCCTGCTTGTTTCACATTGGCCTCAGCGATCCCTTGCTGCGTTTGCCACACCCCTGTGCCGGCCTGATATTGTTTCACATCCTGCAAGATTTGCTCAAAATTCAGATTGCGTTGTGCAGCTTTGCTTACAGGCTGCTGATTCGCATCCAGTAAAGATTCTGCGGCAATGGATGGACTCAAAATGGCCGTGCTTAAGGCAAGTGCCAACACTGACCACTTCAATGACAGTTGAGTACGATTTTTTCGCGTATGCTGCTCAACTGCATGAATACGCTGATTTAAACTAGAAGACATATAAAGCCCCGCAAAGTAATAAGATTGCGGTGGGCTATTTTTCGGCTACCCCACCTATAGCGGGGTTGATAAAGGCGGCGGATTTAGCCCTGAAAGATGTGGAGACTGATAGAAGTTGGACCAGTAATATTTTTGTTCTACGTCCTGACTGTGCAACATCGGTTCATTTACACGTTGCTGAACTTCAGCCACCACCACATGAAAACAAGATGGCAGATGGTCATGATGATCTTGCAAGCTTAAAGGCATCGGTAAATCTGCTGCGACTTTATCAAAGACAGCGCCTTGTTCAGAACTGTGTGTCTTTTCAGCAACATGATGCCCAAAATGATTCAATGTACTGTATTCACTGACCGTCTCATGCGCGCAAAATGCTGCCGCCACATTCCAGAAACTTTGGAACATGAACAAACTCAGCAAGACGGTCACGAAAACAGTTGAGCGTTGCAACAGCACACCCTTACAGTAAATTGCACAAAGGCACTATAGCAGGCTATGCCAATGTAATAAAATTACAAAACAATTTTCAGTCATTTTCTCACTGATTTAAAAGGTTTTTTGATTCTCATTCATGATAATAATGTTCTCTCTGACGGGTATTTTATGTATAAAACCTTCTCCCTTTTGGTCTTAACCATGACTTTAAGCGGATGCGCAACCAGCCTACTTTCCACTGCCTTACCCAATGAAAGCTCACAGGTTCAAACCACCACACTAAAAACCGATCAGATTCTGGCGCTTGGACAAGCCATTCAAAATGAAAAAAGCCAAGGTCTGATATTTATTGGACAAGATTTCAATTACTTAATGACCGATGGGAGTACTGAGCTGCTAAAGCTTTTGCATGCCATTCCAGCCGAGCAACGCAGCTTTCATCCTAGCCCACTGGTACTGACCATGGATGACCCGAATCATTTTCGTGGCGTATTAAAAATGCGCTATCACACCCGTATGGTGGATCTCAATTCAAAGCAAAAAGAATTATTGAAATCCTTAGGTTTTAGACAAAATTTTGACTTGATTCAAAATCAAGAAACTGCGCCTTATCCTTATATCAATGTGTTTTTTAAAGGGCAGCTGTATCAAGCACTCGATCAGCAAAAAATCCAACAAAAATTGGCACAACCCTATCCAATTAGCTTACAACAACAGACCACCATCACCACCAAACATCCAGTCAAACGAGCAACCCGTATGGTGCTCTATCCTTTGGCAATGGTCTTCGATGTAGTCACTGTTACTCCGCTCCTGATGTGGTCTGATCTACGAGGTGATTTTAATAAATAGACACAAATAAATGGGTACAGCTAGATAAGCCAATGACCGAAGCAATCTGGTATTGGCCTATTTTCTATCGCATTTATCACTGCTATGGAATACACAAATAGAACAATAGCTGCAAAGAAAAAACATATATTAAAAACATAATAATGAAAAACTTAGCTCAAGGAGTTGCATGATGAATATTGCAAGTATCAAACAGCGGTTGCATTCCTATTGTTCTGGTCTGGTTCAACAGAACATCATATCTGAGTCTGAACGAGAAATTCATAAAGCTGAGTTTTTTCAAACATTGGCACATCATGAACACGAGCAAGACAGCCACCCTTTTATTTCAGCCAATGACCGCAATGCGGTTTGGTATTTCCTTCGTGCAGCCTTACGTGGTAATGCAGATGCCGCTTTTAAACTAGGTGAAAGCTATTTGCATGGCGAGTTAGGTTTAGATAAAAATTATGGCAAAGCGCAATATTGGTTAGAACGCGCAGCCCATTTAGGACATCCTGAAGCCAAAGCCTATTTATATAGTGCATTCAGTGAATTGGCATTTTCATAAGCATAAAAAAACCAGCTCGGAAGCTGGTTTTTTTATTTACAGAAATTAACCTGTAATCTTTTTATATTTAGAACGTTTTGCGACCGCTGCATCACCTAAACGCGACTGGCGGTATGCTTCATATTCAGCATAGTTACCTTCGTAGAACTCAGGCTGTTCATTTTCAAATGACAAGATATGCGTTGCAATACGGTCAAGGAACCAACGGTCATGCGATACCACCATGACCGTACCAGGGAATACAAGAATTGCATCCTCAAGTGCACGTAAGGTTTCGATATCCAAGTCGTTTGAAGGCTCATCCAGTAAGATAACGTTTGCACCTAACTGTAAAATTTTCGCAAGTTGTAAACGGTTACGTTCACCACCTGACAATTCACCTACACGTTTTTGCTGATCTTGACCTTTGAAGTTAAAGCGACCGATATAAGCACGCGATGCGATTTCGTATTCACCGATTTTTAGGATATCTAAACCACCAGAAACTTCTTCCCAGACGGTTTTATTATTATCCAACGTATCGCGGATCTGCCCTACATAAGCCACTTTAACTGACTCACCTAAGGTTACTGTACCTGTATCTGGTTGCTGTTCGCCCGTCATCATACGGAATAGCGTGGTTTTACCCGCACCGTTCGGACCCACAATACCGACAATCGCCGTTGGCGGAATGGTAAAAGTTAAGTCTTTATAAAGCAGACGACCATCAAATGATTTGCTGATCCCTTCAACTTCTACAACTTTATTGCCTAGACGTGGACCAGGTGGAATATAAATTTCAGATGTTTCGTTACGCTGTTGGAACTCACGTGAGTTAAGCTCTTCAAAACGTTCCATACGCGCTTTGTTTTTCTTTTGCTGACCTTTGGCATTTGAACGAACCCATTCCAGTTCTTTTTTCAATGCCTTAGCAAAAGATTCTTCTTGCTTGTTTTCTTGCTCTAGACGCGCATTCTTTTGTTCCAACCAAGAGGTATAGTTGCCTTGATAAGGAATACCCATGCCACGGTCAAGTTCAAGAATCCACTCAGCCACGTTATCTAAGAAATAACGGTCATGCGTAATCGCAACGATTGTGCCTGGGAAGTCTTTCAAGAAACGCTCTAACCAAGTTACTGATTCAGCATCTAAATGGTTCGTCGGTTCGTCAAGAAGCAACATATCTGGCTTCGAAAGCAATAAACGACATAAGGCAACACGGCGGCGCTCACCACCTGAAAGTAATGATACATCAGCATCCCAAGCTGGGAGGTTCAATGCATCAGCAGCAATTTCCAGCTGGTTATTCAGGTTATGCGCATCCCAAGCGTGGATGATTGATTCTAATTTTTCCTGCTCTTTTGCAAGCGCATCAAAATCTGCATCAGGCTCAGCATATTCAGCAAAAACTTGATCAAGACGCGCTAAAGCATCAAGTGCTTCACGTACGCCATCTTCAACGTTACCACGAACGTCTTTGCTTGGATCGAGTGGCGGTTCTTGTTCTAAGTAGCCGATCTTGATTCCTGGTTGTGCACGAGCTTCACCTGAGAAATCTTTATCTACGCCAGCCATAATACGGAGTAAGGTTGACTTACCAGCACCGTTCAAACCAAGCACACCAATTTTTGCGCCTGGGAAAAATGATAAAGAGATGTCTTTTAAGATTTCGCGCTTCGGCGGAACCATTTTCGACACTCGATTCATCGTATAAATATATTGGGCCACGCAGGACTCCTCAAGAAAAACGAATACATCGCAAAATAGCGAATAAAATAATCGGCGTATTATACGCTGAAAAGCCAATTGACTTGAAGTTAAGATGACATTTGTTTGTCTGGATCAAAGAATTTTCTTTTGCAAGACATTACAGGCTTGAATTATTTCGTCATTTTCAAAAACAATTACGACCGATAAAGACTCGCTATATCACTAAAATCACTATCAAGCGCAAAAATTATGCACCATTTTGGATAAAAAATACGCTAGACTCGATCAACATTTAACACACGTAGATGATGTAATCATGACTTATAAAGATGAAACTTTAGCCATTCATGCGGGATATTCACCAGAAGCAACTACCAAAGCAGTGGCGGTGCCAATCTATCAAACCACCTCTTATGCCTTTGATAATACACAACATGGGGCAGATTTATTTGATCTTAAAGTTCAAGGAAATATCTACACCCGTATTATGAACCCGACCACGGCTGTACTTGAACAGCGTATAACTGCGCTCGAAGGTGGTATTGGGGCATTGGCTTTAGCCTCAGGCATGGCAGCAATTACCTATGCCATTCAAACTATTGCCGAAGCAGGTGACAATATTGCATCCGTATCTACCTTGTATGGTGGGACTTATAATTTATTTGCCCATACACTACCAAAGCAAGGCATTGAAGTCCGTTTCTTCGATTATCAGAATCCTGAAGCATTGCGTCAGATTATTGATGAAAAGACCAAGCTGGTTTTTGTTGAATCGATTGGTAATCCCCTTGGCAATATCATCGACCTTGAAGCCATAGCCAAAATTGCCCATGAATATGGTGTACCAGTCATTGTTGATAATACGGTGGCTACACCTGCCTTATTAAAGCCATTTGAATTTGGTGCGGATATTGTGGTGCATTCTTTAACCAAATATATCGGCGGACATGGCAATAGCATCGGTGGCGTGATTGTCGACAGCGGCAAGTTTCCTTGGGGCAAATATCCTGAACGCTTTAAAGCTTTAAATACACCTGACCCAAGCTATCATGGCGTGAATTATGTCGAAGTATTGGGTGAAGCCGCTTTTATTGCGCGTGCGCGCGTGGTGCCATTACGTAATACCGGTGCAGCAATTAGTCCATTAAGCGTATTCTTGATCCTACAAGGACTCGAAACCTTGAATCTACGCATGGAACGTCATACCGAAAATGCCATCAAAATTGCCGAATATTTAAAACAACATGCAAAAGTGAAGTGGGTGAATTATGCAGGTCTAAAAGACCATCCACAGCACCATTTGGCACAAAAGTATGTGAAAGGTAAACCTTCTGCCATCCTTTCTTTCGGTGTTCAGGATGGTCTGGCAGGCGGCACCCGCTTTATTGATGCATTACAGTTGTTTACGCGTCTGGTGAATATCGGAGATGCCAAAAGTCTAGCTTGCCATCCAGCGACGACAACTCACCGCCAGCTCAATGCAGAGGAACTCAAATCAGCAGGCGTCAGTGAAGACTTAGTGCGTTTATCTATTGGGATTGAGCATGTTGATGATCTGATTGCCGACCTCGAACAGGCCCTTGCTCAGGTTTAATTTGAATGAAATCAATAAGCCTCTCTACAGGGGCTTATTTTTTGTGCAAAAGCTAAAAAATATAATTGCTTTTTCAACTATTACAAGATCTTGTTTTAGAGCTTTTACTCTAAAAAAGACATTATTTTTCAAATATTTACACTAGACAAACAAAAAATATCGGTTAATATTACACCAAAATAAAGTGCAGTGTTTAATCGTAATAAGAAGGCATTGCAAACAACAGCGTGATTAATGTAGGTAACTTACATGAATGCAAAACTCAAAAAACTTTTTCAGCAAAAAGTCGACGGTAAAACAATCATTGTCACAGGAGCATCAAGTGGTATTGGTTTAACGGTTTCAAAATACCTTGCTCAAGCAGGTGCTCATGTCTTATTGCTCGCTCGTACTAAAGAGAAGTTAGATGAGGTCAAAGCTGAGATCGAGGCTGAAGGTGGAAAAGCGACCGTATTTCCATGTGATCTCAATGATATGGAATCGATTGATGCAGTTTCAAAAGAAATCTTAGCAGCAGTAGATCACATTGATATTCTTGTGAACAACGCAGGACGTTCAATTCGTCGTGCGGTACATGAGTCGGTTGATCGTTTCCATGACTTCGAACGTACCATGCAGTTAAATTACTTTGGTGCAGTACGTTTAGTGCTAAATATTTTACCGCACATGATGCAGCGTAAAGACGGCCAAATCATTAACATCAGCTCGATTGGTGTTCTTGCCAATGCAACCCGCTTTTCTGCTTATGTGGCGTCTAAAGCCGCGCTGGATGCATTTAGTCGTTGTTTATCTGCGGAAGTTCACTCACACAAAATTGCGATTACCTCTATTTATATGCCTTTAGTGCGTACCCCAATGATCGCACCAACCAAAATTTATAAATATGTACCAACGCTTTCACCTGAAGAAGCAGCCGATTTGATTGCTTATGCAATCGTGAAGCGTCCGAAAAAGATCGCGACGAACTTAGGTCGACTTGCTTCGATTACCTATGCGATTGCACCTGACGTCAACAACATTTTGATGTCGATTGGTTTCAACTTATTCCCAAGCTCTACCGCATCTGTCGGTGAGCAAGAGAAATTGAACATTATGCAACGTGCCTATGCGCGTTTGTTCCCAGGTGAACACTGGTAATCGCCTACGATGATTCAAAAAGCAGCCACTCAACAGATTGGCTGCTTTTTTATGCATAAGTATTTTAAGAGCCTGTGTTTTGATTCATCCAATCGGTTGTTTTACGAATCGCTGCTTCTAAGTTTCCCATTGAAATCTGCCAACGCTGTTGAAACTGCGTCAATCGTTCTCGATCCAACTGTTCTGTTCTTAGAAAACTCAGCATTTCCGTAGACATTTCTAATTTTTCCGCCAACCACTGCCACTTTAAAATAAATCTCAGCAATCCGATTGGCATATGCGTAGTTGGTGCACTCACCTGTAATTGATCTGCAATCATTTGAGCGAGTTGATGCAAAGCCAGATTGTTTTCACTCACAGCCAACATCGCTTGATTCGACAAAGCCATATCAACAGAAGCACTGACCATTATCCGACATAAGTCATCGACACGGATTAAAGGTAGATAATGTTGAGCCGTTGCAGGGATGGCACCCATTTTTCCCCGTTTGAGCACATCAATCATTTGCGCGATCGGCTGATTCGTGGGAATTTCACCAGACACATCATCGCCAACAACTGTTGCAGGATGGATAATGGTCCAATCTACGGATAGCTGTTGCGCCTGTTGTATCCATGCAAAATGCGCTTCTATTTTAGATGCTTCATAAGCCCCCAGATGCTGATACACAGATTGCCATTGGGTACGCTCAGGTTGTTCAAGACAAAGCCCTGCCTGCTGTAAATGACCCGTGATCGTCAGCATATAACCCGAAACATGTACTGCTCGCTTCAAAGCACAATATTGCTGAACACAGGTTAATAAATTCAACGCACCTTCAACATTTACAGCACGCGCTTGTTGCATACTCAGGTTCCACGCAAACAACGCACTACTATTATATAAAGTGTTCACTGCGCTTAATTTTTGCCAATCTTGCTCGCTGATGGCAAGCTTAGCCTGCGTCACATCACCTTGGATAAAGCTCAATTGATTCATGGAAACATCTTTTTGACTGAGCCAATTTGTGAGCGCAGGTTGTTGTTTAGCTTGATTCCGAACTAAGGCAAAAACCGTGTGTCCTTGCTTCAGTAGCTCTAAAATTAAATAGCGACCAATAAATCCTGTTGCACCTGCAACCAAGGCGACTTGTTGATCTTGTTGAGTTTTTAAGTTGTTATGCCCCATCTCGTCTGCTCTTTTGATTGAATGTAGGCATAGGCTAAAGGATGGAGTACACTCAATGGTCAAGGCATTTTTTAGACATATTCAAGAATAATAAGGATGATCGCCATGTTAATTGGACAATTGGCAAAACAGACGGATTTAAGTCGGGATACCATTCGCTTTTATGAAAAAATGCAGCTGATCCAATCCATTACCTGTAATAACGGCTATAAAGATTATTCAGAACAAACCCTACAACAACTGCAATTGATTCGTACTGCAAAAAACCTTGGATTCTCGCTCAATGAAATTAAGCAGATTTTAGCGATGACAGCCCAAGATGAAATCCCTGCCCCACAAGTACAAAGCATTTTCCAAGACAAGTTAGACGTGATAGATGAGAAGATTGTACAGCTTCATCAAATCAGAACGATGTTAAGTCGATTTACTCAGGGTGAAGCTTGTCCATTGAGGAAAGATTGTCCGATTCCAGACCTCAACCAATTGCTTTAAAAGCTTTCTGCAATGGCCACAACTTCCCATGTGTATAAACTAAAACTTATCCACAGCTTTGCTGTATTAATCATCAGTAGCGTCTATTGATTTTGCTTCTAACATATTTCTGGATCACATATTTCCAATGCGATTGCCACGCTCACCTTCCAATACAAGCACTCCATGTCTTGAATTGAAATAAAAAGATGAAAATCCTAAAAAATGCCTTTATTACAATCTATTTACATAACATCAGCTTGTTCCTGTTCCTAGATTGTCCCTTGATACAGCTCAATTAATTGCTTTTAAAAACATTAAATTCCCAATATTGACCATTCTGACATTCTTTATCTGTCAATGATTTAGCTAAAAACCAGTATTATTCTCTCTATCTAAAAATACATTCATAAAAAGCATACAAAATAGTGTCATTTTCATGCTTCTTTAGCGGTATATAACATTCTGTAAAGATTCAGTTACAGAATCTTGCTTGGTTGAAAAGGAACATATATGAGTCAGACATATAGCAAGGAAGAAAAAAGAAGTCGTATCAAAGGTATCGTCGGTGCGGCATCAGGGAATTTAGTTGAGTGGTTCGATTTCTATATTTATGCCGTTTTTGCTGCCTATTTTACCCATGCATTGACCGCTCCAGATATGGATCCAACCACCAAAGCCATTTATGTTTGGGGGGTGTTTGGCGCCAGCTTTTTCATGCGCCCAATCGGCAGTTGGCTATTCGGACGTATTGCTGACCGTCAAGGCCGCAAGCAATCAATGGTCATTTCAATTTGCTTAATGGCACTCAGTTCATTTTTGTTCGCAGCCTTACCGACTTATGATCAAGTCGGGATGTGGGCACCCTTTTTACTGCTCATGGTACGTTTACTGCAAGGCCTCTCTGTCGGTGGTGAGTATGGTGCTGTTGCAACCTATATGAGTGAACTCGGCTTAAAAGGGCAACGCGGCTTCTTTGCATCATTCCAGTATGTCACGCTTTCAGGTGGTCAGTTACTTGCCAGTTTGCTTGGGGTGATCTTGCTCGGCTTTATGACCGAACAACAGCTGAATGATGGTGGCTGGCGAATCCCTTTCGTCATCGGTGGTGTTGCTGCATTATTGTCTTTGTTCGCCCGTAGTCGTTTAGAAGAAACCTTGTCGCATGAAGATGCTGAACGTGAAGAATCAGGTAGCTTAGTTGCCTTGCTTAAACAGCATTGGAAAACTTTCCTATTGGTTGTTGGCTATACATCAGCTGGTTCACTCACCTTCTATGTGGTCACGGTTTATTCAAAAACCTACCTCACTAATATTGGTATGGATGGCAAAACGGTTGGCTTTATCATGACCACTGCGCTATTTGTCTTTATGTTGGCGCAACCTTTGTTTGGCATGTTGTCAGATCGTATTGGTCGTCGTGCATCGATGTTAGCATTCAGCTTACTCAGCGCCATCTTTATTTATCCAGTCATGGTGACAGGTATGCGCAGCTTTGCTGACTCCCCTGTCGTTATCACCCTATTACTGATTTTCTTGATGATGTTGCTGAGCTTCTATACCTCCATCAGTGGTCTAGTCAAAGCCGAAATGTTCCCACCACATGTCCGTGCTTTAGGTGTAGGTTTCTCCTATGCTGTCGGTAATGCCTTATTTGGCGGTTCTGCACCATCGGTGGCGTTATTATTTAAAGATGCGGGCATTGAAAACACCTTCTTCGTCTATGTGATTATCATGCTGATTATTTGTTTTTTCTGTAGCTTGGCCTTACCGAAAAAACCTGTATATCTTGAACATGACCACTAAATAAATTGTGTCCTCAATTTAAACCACTTTTGTAAAAGCAAAGGTGGTTTTTTATTTTGAGCTTTATTCTAGATAGGGATTTAAATTCACTAACTGTTTGAAACCGCTGTTCACTAACATTGCGGTACGAGATTTTGGTCGTTCATGTGCTTCCTGTTGGGTAAATTCAATCATGCTCTGATTAAAATCAAGTCGTGGGTATCTTTGCTGTAATTGCTGTCTAAACTGTTCTGAAAACTCAAAACCACGACTACCAATCACATCACAACTGGCCGCTTGTTGCAGCAAATGCGCTTCTATTCCCTCATTGAGCCCAACATAAGGATTCATATGCATACTGATCACCTCAAAAAGTTGATCCGCTCGGGGTGGTTGCCAACCCTGTTCAAGCGACCAATCTTTTGCTGCATACGCCCCTTGCCCAGCGAAACAACGACAATGTTGATGATGCTGATAATGTGGTTCTGTCATGCCTAAATCATGCAATAAGCATGCAACTGCTAATAATTCATCATCACGTTGCATGTTTTGCATCTTGGCAAAAGCAATGGCATAACACCATGTACGAAGACAATGATTTTGCAGAGACGTTGAGCTACAGGACTGCATCTCCTCTAAAGCCCGTTGCACATCTACACTATCAGGCAAGACAAGATCATCCAGATGCAATTCATGCTGAACATTCAGCCTGCTCCGATTCACCAAACTGTACATTTTTATACTCTGTTTTAGCACAGGCAACAGGCTATGACTCAAAAGTGCTATACGATCTTTTAAGGATAAATCCCCCGAAGTCTGTGCCATCCAAGCGTGTCGACCTATCTGCATTTTTATCCAACCTTAAAATTAGAGTAATTACTCTAATTTATGTTGTACTGCAAAAAAAGACAGAAGTCAAAATCAAGTCATTTCATTTTGATTGTTCTCAGCGCAGTATTTTTAGAGAATTGGCGATTAAATCTACCGCTTTAATCTCCAGCTTTCATCTAAAAATTGGCTACTTTTCATTAAAATCATCATTTTACTCTGACCAATTTTCCAGAAAAATTAAACAAAATGTTCATTTCTCGGCCTGTTTTTTTGTTTTTTATCCTTAATCCTAAGAACCAATTAAGTTTTTATGCATAATGGTCGGCGCTTTAATTTTTATTTTTGGTGTATTTTTAACACTTTTTTATGTCAAGAGGTTACAACTTTAGGGAGTAAATAATGCTGACGCTGATCGGTATTCTAATTATTGTGACAATTGTTGCGCTACTGATGTCTGGTAAAACCAGTCCAATTGTTGCGATGTCGATTGTTCCTCTTATTGGCGCGCTCATTGCTGGTTTTTCGATTAGCGAGATTTCTGGTTTCTTTGAAGCCGGTCTAGCCAAAGTGACCAAAGTGGCGACCATGTTTTTATTCGCCATTTTGTTTTTTAGCATTTTAAAAGAATTACATGTCTTTGACCCCATGATTAAACGCATGGTTCAAATGACCCGTGGCAATGTCGTCATCGTTGCTGTGATGACCACTGTGATTGCTGCGATTGTACATTTAGATGGATCAGGCGCTGCCACTTTTTTAATTATTATTCCTGCTTTATTACCACTGTACCGTAAATTGGGCATGAGTCCCTATCTGATGCTATTACTCATGGCAGGCAGTATGGGCGTAATGAATATGGTGCCATGGGGCGGACCTTTGGGACGTGCTTCGGCCGCGACAGGTTTAGATGCTGCCACACTCTGGCATAGTCTGATTCCCGTTCAAGTGATCGGTGTGACAGGGATGATGGTGTTTGCCGTATTTATGGGATTACGTGAGAAAAAACGCATTCTCGCAGCACAGGCTCTCGGTACTACGCCTTTTGAACAAGACTGCATGGCCAAAGACCTTGCCGAAGATATTCAGGAAGATGCTCAACCTAAAAACCTGTGGTTTAACCTCGGTCTGATCGTTGCTGCCATTATCTGTTTAGCTTTTGGACTATTCTCTGCACCTTATGTGTTTATGATTGCCCTTGCCTTGGTCTTGATCGTCAACTTCCCGCAGCCGAAAACACAGATTGAAGTGATTGGTCGTCATGCACCACAAGCACTGAGCATGGTTGCCATTATTTTTGCTGCTGGTGCATTCCTCGGAATTTTGTCTGAGTCAGGTATGTTGCAATCGATTGCCTTGGATTTAATTAAAATTCTACCAAGTACATGGATTGCGAGCCTGCACATTCTGGTGGGAATTTTGGGTGTACCGATGGACATCTTTACCAGTACGGATGCCTATTATTTTGCGCTATTACCGATTGTGCAGGAAGTCACTGCTACCGCTGGGGTGAATGCCGATTCAGTGGTGTACGCCATGGCGATTGGCAACAATGCAGGAACCTTTGTCAGCCCATTCTCACCCGCAACTTGGCTTGCAGTCGGACTGACAGGCACCGATATGGGACGCCATTTGCGCTATTCATTTGGCTGGATCTGGTTATTCAGTTTCTTTACCTTAGGCGCTGGCTTCTTACTGGGTCTTTATTAATCCTTGCCAAAATAAAAAAGCATACTCAGGTATGCTTTTTTATTGCCCGCATGCTTCACCCACCTAAATCGAGCATTCGCTTTCCGATTACAGTTTGGTTTTTAACAACCCATCTAACCAGTCAATAAAGTCCTGAAAATATTTAGGGCGGTATTGGCGGTCAGTCAGTAACAAATTGACAGGTAATTGTAAGCTTGGAATATCAATAAATAATCGCTGTAACTGTCCTTGTTGTACATAAGGCGCTGCATCAAATTCAGGGATTTGAATCATGCCAATACCTGCTAAACCTGCCTGAATATAAGCCTCAGTATTCTCAACCAATAAACGATACGGCATTTTGACTCGATGTGATTGGAATAAAAGTTCACTCCACTCTCGATAATGTTTAGCGACATGGTAATCCACCGCGAAGTGCTGTTGTAATTCCTCAAAGCGTTGAGGTTCGCCAAACTCTGCCAAATATTGCGGTGCTGCTACAGTCCATATTTCGGTTTGGGCAATTGGGCGAATCAGCAGATATTCATCCTGAACTTGCCCGACACGTACCACACAATCCAACTGTTGCTCGATTAAATTAGAAAAATCATCACTGCCATTCACCAACACTTTTACTTTGGGGTAACGTTGATAAAATTCAGATAGATGAGGAATCAGAACTTGTGTGGCTATGCGTTTCGGCATACCAATACTGATCTTGCCTTCCTGACTACGCACATGGGTTTTAAAACGGTTCAGCTCTTTTAACTGTGCCACCAAACGCATGGCTTCATCGTAAAACAAACTCCCTTCATGGGTTAAAGCCACTTTACGCGTGGTGCGATAAAACAGTAATACCTCATATTCTTTTTCCAGTGTTTGAATCGCATAAGTCACATTGGAACGCGGTAATCCCAATTGCAGCGCGGCTTGTGCAAAAGACTGCTTCTCTGCTACCAAACAGAAGATTTTTAAACGATCAATCTTATCCATTTTTATTGTTCAACTTTTTTGCACAATCAATTCAATACTAACAACTATTTCAAACAAATAAATTAGATTAGCATGTTTTTTATGCAAAACAACATCAGGACAAATACATGTCACAACATCATCTAAATGGAAAAACCGTACTGATCACAGGCGGCGCAAAAAACTTAGGCGGTTTGATTTCACGTAAGTTCGCGGAACAAGGTGCAAATTTACTGATTCATTACAACAGTGCTGCCACCCAAGCGGATGCCGAACAAACCTTAAAAGACGTACAGGCACTCGGAGCAAAAGCAGTGTTGGTACAAGCTGATTTATCCGATATCCAAACTATTGAGCAGTTGTTTATCACAGCTAAAGAAAACTTTGGTAGCGTCGATATTGCGATTAATACCGTGGGTCGTGTGCTGAAGAAACCGTATTTAGACACTACTGAGCAAGAGTTTGATGGCATGAATGACATCAACAATAAAATTGCCTATTTCTTTATTCAATCGGCAGGTCGTCATCTCAATGACAATGGAAAGATCTGCACCATCGTAACCAGTTTACTTGCAGCTTATACGGGACTTTATTCAACCTATGAAGGCTTAAAAGCCCCTGTCGAGCATTATACCCGTGCCGCATCAAAAGAGTTTGGTGAACGTGGTATCTCCGTTACTGCGGTCGCACCAGGCCCAATGGATACACCATTTTTCTACGGTCAAGAAGCACCAGAAGCCGTGGCCTATCATAAATCAGCATCTGCTTTAGGTGGCTTAACCAAGATCGAAGATATTGAACCTTTGGTTCGCTTCTTGGTTACCGATGGCTGGTGGATTACTGGACAAACGATTTTTGCAAATGGCGGTTATACCACCCGTTAAGTCGAATATTGACAAAGGTTTGGGTATTCAAGCGCAATGCCCAAACCTACTAAGGTAAGAAAAACACCAAAGCATAGAAACAGGCCAAACTCAGGATAATGGTCAATAGGGTATGTTTCACCTTATACGCAATGATGATGGTTAAAATCGTGGCCAAAAAATACGGATTCAATAAGGTCGAACGAAATGCGCCATGCTCATCCATAAATACAATGGGTGTCGCAATCGCAGTCAATAAACACGGTGCAGAATACTGTAAGGATTGTTGAAACCATTTCGGTAAACGTAACGGAATATTCGGTTCTAGCAAAATATAGCGATTCATAAACACCACCACAGCCAGAATAATCAGAAGGAACCAAGTCATGCCACACGCTCCCGAAGATTCTGTAAACAAGTCGCGGTCAACATACCAATCACCCCTGCCAAAATCGCGGCACTTTTAATCCCTAGACTCAGAAAAACTAAGGTTAACAGCACGGATACCAATACTCCGACCAACGTATTTATGTTTTTAATAAACGGAATAACAATCGCGATAAAGGTCGCTACAATCGAAAAGTCCAAGTGATATTGATCAAGATTCGGTACTGATGAGGCAAGCAGCACCCCACAAAGACTAAACAAGACCCAACATAGATAAAAACAGCTTCCTGCACCCAATAAATAGTAAATATAGTGTTGCTGCTTTTTAATACTCACCGCAAACAATTCATCAGTCAGCAAAAAGCCCAACAGTAAGCGATGTTTTAAAGGCTGTTTAGAAATATCTTCACGCAGATACAGTGCATATAGATAATGCTGTGTGGTAATCAGAAATACTGAAATGATGATGGTGAATGCAGGCGTTCCTGCCATGACTAAACCTAAGGTCATCAACTGCGCTGCGCCTGCAAAGACCAAAGCCGACATGCCAATCGCTTGTCCAGTACTCAGCCCTGCCTGAATCGCCATCGAACCTGCCAATAATCCCCACGGTAATACAGCAAAACACAGCGGCAGTATTTTAATTACTCCATTGAGGAATGCCCGTGATACTGTCATTGGCCTATCATCGGTTATGCTTTCACTTAACATCAAAATCACAATTGCTCATAAAAGACATCATCACTATGCCAAAAATTGATCAGTGAGAATTGTATAAAATTGCTGTTTTATTTGAGGTAAGTGATATAGCCACCAGGGGTAATACCAAA
The DNA here is from genome assembly GCF_022808535.1 of Acinetobacter sp. NIPH1876. NCBI lineage: Bacteria > Pseudomonadati > Pseudomonadota > Gammaproteobacteria > Moraxellales > Moraxellaceae > Acinetobacter > Acinetobacter sp. NIPH1876. The sequence goes on along the minus strand of NZ_JALGBR010000015.1, from coordinate 47,886 downwards.
TGTCTGGCGAAAATGCCGACTAAAATGACTCTGATCCGAGAATCCACATTGCTGTGAAACCTCAGATAAATTAAGCCCTTGTCTTAAGAGTTTTTGTGATTTTTGCAGCCGCGCTTGCACCAACCATGCATGCGGTGATAGTCCCACATGTTTTTTAAATTGACGTAAAAAATGCCACTGACTCAGATTGGCCATTTCCGCAAGTGCAGCCAAAGAGAACTCCTGCTCTGGCATGCTCGCCATCAGCTCTTTAATATTTAAAATTCGCTGCTTGGCATTACTCAGATCAGTAATCTGCGGTTTCACCTGACTATATTTCGATACCAACCAGGCAATGGTCGAAAGAAACAAGGTTTGTTTTAATAAAGTGTTATGCGGTTGTTCCAATAAATCGAATAACAGACGGAATTGCTGCGCCAACCCTTCATCATGGAGTACTGCCTCTCTAAACCACGGCGCTGTACCATGCACGATAGTCAAATCACGTGTCAGTTCGTGAAATATTTCGGGGGTTGGATAAATTGCACGATAGCGCCACCCTGTTTCTACAGCGGCAGAGCCCGTATGAACCTCATCGGCATTGACCAGAATAATATCGCCCTGTGGTGCAACATGATTGCCCCCTGTGCGATAAAAGCGTTGTGCGCCTTCTTCAATTACACCAATACAAAATCCTTCATGAACATGTCGTGAGAATTCTTGCTGATAGTAACTTGCTTTCAGCATTTCCAGACCACCTAATTCTTCTAGGTGTAAGTAATCGACTTGTTCACGAGGTCTACGCGACATCACGACCTCCTTTGAATTCTTTGCATCATGTCAGGTTAACGCGATTTAAATAGATATATAGAACAAAATTGCTGTTTGTTGATTTTATCTGAATTCCTACATATTTCTTAATTTACAAAGAATGATTTAATTAATATTGATGATTGCGCGAAGTGACATACAAACTTCCATGCTCAGGACAAGACACCATAATACGCTCAAAATAAAAGCCTCCGAAGAGGCTTTTATTTATTTTATCAATTACTTAGAACCTTTAATTCCTGCTTGTAATAACAAAGCACCTAAACCACCAATTTTTTGCTCTTGTGGTTTTTCAGTTTTTGGCTTGTTATTTTGCGGACGCTTAAAGTCACCTTCTTTACGCGGTGGACGTTGACCTTGTGGCTTACGATCTGAACGTTCAGTACGATCTTGTTGTGGACGTTGCTGACGTGGTGCTTTCGCTGGTGCAGAACCTTCAGCACGCATACTCAAATTCACACGATTACGTTCCACGTCCACTTGCATCACACGTACTTGCACAATTTGACCTGGTTTCACCACTTTATGTGGATCAGAAACAAATTCATTGGCAAGTTCAGAAATATGTACTAAACCATCTTGATGTACACCCACATCCACGAAGGCACCAAAATTGGTTACGTTAGTGACCACACCTTCAAGTTGCATGCCTTCAGTCAATTGCGCAACTTCAGTAATGTCTTCACGGAATTTCGCAGTACGGAACTCAGGACGTGGATCACGACCTGGTTTTTCCAATTCAGCCAAAACATCTTGAATGGTTGGTAAACCAAATTTATCATCGACAAACTCATCCGCTTTGACTTGGCGAATAATTTCGGTATTACCAATAATGTCTTTTACCGTGGTTGCTTTAGCAGCAACAATTTTTTCCACCAACCCATAGCTTTCAGGGTGAACTGCAGACGCATCCAATGGTTCAGAACCATCTTGCACACGTAAGAAACCTGCAGATTGTTCAAAAGTACGCTCGCCTAAACGTGGCACTTTTTTCAAAGCTTGACGGTTATCAAAACGACCATTTTCTTTACGGTATTCAACAATTTGTTGCGCAATGGCTTTATTTAAACCGGCAATATAAGCCAGAATCGCAGGAGAAGCAGTATTTACATCCACGCCCACAGCATTCACACAGTCTTCAACCACAGCATCCAATGTTTTTGCCAAACCAGCTTGGTTCACATCATGTTGATATTGACCTACACCGATCGATTTAGGATCAATTTTAACGAGTTCAGCCAACGGATCTTGTAAACGGCGTGCAATTGAAACCGCACCACGAATTGAAACATCTAGCTCAGGCAACTCTTGTGAAGCCAATTCACTTGCAGAGTAAACTGACGCACCCGCTTCACTGACAGTGATACGTGTCAGTTGCAGATCAGTATTGGCCGCCATCATTTCCGCAACCACAGCTTCCGTTTCACGGCTTGCTGTACCATTACCAATCGCAATAAGTTCCACGTGGAACTCTCGACACAAACGAGCAAGTTCAGTAATTGAACCTTCTTTGTCTTCTTTCGGTGCAAATGGATAAATGGTGCTATGTGCAAGCACATCACCAGCATTACTCACCACAGCTAGCTTCACACCGGTACGGATACCAGGGTCAACACCCAAAGTTGTACGGCCACCAGCAGGTGCAGAAAGTAATAAATGACGTAAGTTTTCAGCAAATACATCCATTGCTTCAGCTTCAGCAGCCAAACGTTTATCGGTTAGTAAGGAATGTTCGATTTGTGGACGAATCTTGCCTAACCAAAACAGTTTAGCTGTTTGCTTTAAATAATCTTGACGCGTTTGTGGTTGAATTTGTTCAAGATTATACTCAGTTTCAATACGAGCCAATGGTGCATCATCTTCACCATCAACCTTCAAACCCAATACATTTTCTTGACGACCACGCAGCATCGCCAATAAACGATGTGAAGGGACTTTATTAAAGTTTTCAGAGAACTCGAAATAATCACGGAACTTTTTGCCAACTTCTTTTTTCTCTTCAGAAGCAACCGCACTTTTCAATACCGCAGTTTTAGCAAAAGTTTGTTTTAATTCAGTGGTTAATGCAATATTTTGCGCCCAATCATCAATCAAGATATGCTGAATCGCATCCAGCTGGCTTTCGGCATCTGGGTAGTCTTCATGACTAAAACCAGCCAATGCTTCAGTTGGATCAACTTGGTCTGCAATAATTTTTTCAGCAATAGCGCCAAGGCCCGCTTCTTTTGCTTTAAATGATTTACTGGTCCGTTTCGGACGGTATGGGGCGTAAATTTCTTCTAATGCATTTTTAGTCTCAGCTGCATTTACACGCGCCAATAAATCATCGCTTAATTTATCTTGTTCTTGTAAAGATTGGATCACCTTCTCACGACGCTCAAATAAATCACGTAAATAAGTTAAACGTGTATCGAGTTGACGTAATTGCGTATCGTCTAAGCCTTGCGTGACTTCTTTACGGTAACGTGCAATAAAAGGAACGCTAGCACCTTCATCAATTAAACGAATTGCAGCTTCTACTTGGTTTGGACGTACGGCAAGTTCATTTGCCAACTGCTGAACTAAGTCAGTCATCGTGATTGATTCCACAAGGGTTAAGTCTAAAAGCACTGATTATAAAGTTCATGGCTATAAAATCCACCATTGTTTTTTTGAATATTGTGCAAGTAGTTTATGCAAATCGCTGAATGTTTCTAAAATACCAAGATTTTTTCGCCTAAATATTGAAAAATAGATTGATTGTCATCATTTTGCCTGTATATATTTGGTATCTATCTCTTGATTTTATTGGCAATATTTGTTGCTTTATAACATAGCCAAAACTGTGCAATGAATCGTATACTCAAAGGTCTATTGATATTTCACAATCGCATTGCATAAAGACGATGACAATAAACGATAAAGGAGCACATCATGAGTTTAGTTGTACCTGCCGAATCGACGGAAACTGTACACCATGAGACAGACCGGGTCGAACGCATCTTAGTGGTCGATGACGATGTGCGCTTGCGTACGCTGTTACAACGCTTTTTAGAAGACAAAGGCTTTGTGGTAAAAACTGCCCATGATGCAACTCAAATGGACCGTTTACTACAACGTGAATTGTTCTCGCTGATCGTGCTCGATTTTATGCTCCCTGTCGAAGATGGTTTAAGCATTTGCCGTCGCTTGCGCCAGTCCAATATCGACACCCCGATTATTATGCTGACAGCACGTGGTAGCGACTCTGATCGTATTGCGGGTCTTGAAGCAGGCGCAGATGATTATTTACCAAAACCATTCAACCCAAATGAATTACTGGCACGTATCCGTGCAGTATTACGTCGTCAAGTCCGTGAAGTTCCTGGTGCACCAAGCCAACAAGTGGAAGTAGTGAGCTTTGGTCCTTGGTCTTTAGATCTATCCACGCGTACACTGACACGTGAAGGTCAGGTAGTTACACTGACAACAGGTGAGTTTGCCGTTCTGAAGGCTCTGGTTCAACATCCACGTGAACCGTTGACGCGTGACAAACTGATGAATTTGGCACGTGGCCGTGAATGGGGTGCAATGGAACGTTCGATTGATGTCCAAGTCTCTCGTCTACGTCGTTTAATTGAAGATAACCCTGCCCGTGCCCGCTATATCCAAACTGTTTGGGGTGTAGGCTACGTTTTTGTTCCAGATGGCGCTGAATAAGCTTGGGAAATTAAACGTTGAAACTTGAACCAATTGATCCACAAGAGTTTACGGACTTTTCGGCTTATTCCGAAAGACCACGAACCAAATGGGAACGTTTTTTAGATAAAATTAAACCGCGTTCCGCGGCTATGCGCACCACCATTCTGGTTCTGTTCATGGTGTTTTTTAGCCTGTTTATGTCTTTGTGGTTCTTTTGGCGCACACTTTATCTTCCTGAATTACAGCAACATGCCCGCTACCTCGCGATTGAATTGGAACTGGTCAACAATCCGGACATCCGTATTCTGCATCGCGATAGCGAAGTAGATGTCGATACATGGTTAAAAAATCGTATCGGCATTGAATATGTGACTGACCCAAACGAATTCCCCAAAGTTGAAGACAAATTCTTGGCGGAACTGTTCACCAATCAGATCGAATCTAAACTGGCAAAAGAGTTGGGTGTAGAAAACGTCACGGTTTATTTTAAATTTAAACCGATCCCACGCATCTGGATTCAAACGCCAGAAATGAACGGGAACTGGGTGAGAGAACCGTTAAAGACCTATACCAACTATAGTGTTGAACTGATTGCAGGCTGGTTATTTGGTGTTCCAATTGTATCGTCCATTATTATCTTAATTTTAGTTCGACAAATGAACCGACCTTTGCGTCGCTTACAAAACACAGCCAATAATTATAGTAAAACAGGCAAAGCCCCTTATCTCGATACCAATCACGGACCGCTTGAAATCCGTCAAGTGAACCAAGCTTTTAACCATATGGTATATACGCTTGAACAAACCGAACGTGATCGTCAGATTATGTTGGCAGGTATTTCCCATGATTTGCGCACACCATTGACGCGTATTCGTTTGACCGCAGAAATGCTCCCTGATGAGTTCTTCCGTGAAGGTTTGATCTACGATGTCGATGACATGGACGCGATCCTAAATCAGTTCATTTCCTACATGCGGGATGGCTCTGATGAAGAACTGACAGAAACCAACCTGAATACCCTGCTACAAGAACTGGTGGTACAATTCAAACCGCTAGATATTCGTTTTGAAGCGCAAGAGTTACCGATCATTCCAGCACGAAGCTTGTCTTTAAAACGCCTGATTGCCAATTTAATTAATAATGCCAAACGTTATGGCGCAGAACCGATTGAACTGTCTGCCAGCCATGTCGATGATCATATTATGATTACGGTTGCCGACCATGGTGAGGGCATTCCACCAGATCAAGTGGAAGAGTTAATGCAACCTTTTGTTCGTGGTAATTCGGCAAGAACGATCCAAGGCAGTGGTTTAGGCTTAGCAATTGTGAAACGTATTGTCGATATCCATCAAGGGCAGATTAACATTCGTAACCGTGAGCAAGGTGGCTTGGAAGTCGTGATTTCCCTCCCCATTCCTCCAGCGCCCAGCGACGAACCACAAAGCAATGCTATCGACAAAATAAAACAAACCCTCACAGGGCATTTTTAAAGTGCCCCAATCAACATCCGTTTATCATCTGTTAAAGACTCTTCGACTAAAGTCTTCACTCCAATCGATGCTGGATTGATGGCTTTCGTTCGGTTTCACACTAATTCAAAGCTAAAAATCACCCTTCCCTCATATTCCTTTCCTGTATAAATTCAAGCAAATATCACACAGAAAATAAGCAACTGAAAAGCAGATGAATAAAGCGTATGCAGCTGTATTAGACCTTAGCCTTATTTCAATTCACTTTTCATGTTTTAGCGCTAAACTCCATATCCAATGAAAAGCAATATTGAGAATGGATGATGTCTTTAAGTCGTATTCGTCTTGCAGCACTGCATGACAAAGTGATGAGTGCAGAGCAGGCAGCTCAGTTTATTAAAAATGATATGACGGTTGGTATGAGCGGTTTTACCCGTGCTGGTGAAGCGAAAGCAGTCCCACAAGCATTGGTTGAACAAGCCAAAAAAAATCCGTTAAAAATCACATTAATTACCGGTGCGAGTCTCGGCAACGACTTAGACAAACAATTGACAGAAGCAGGGGTTCTTGCCCGTCGTATGCCATTCCAAGTCGACAATACTTTGCGTCGCGCGATTAATAACGGCGAAGTGATGTTTATCGACCAACATTTGTCTGAAACCGTTGAACAGATGCGCAATCAGCAACTAAAACGTCCTGATGTTGCGGTGATCGAAGCGGTTGCCATTACCGAAGATGGTCATATCGTTCCAACCACTTCTGTCGGTAACTCAGCAAGTTTTGCGATTTTTGCAGAAAAAGTCATTGTCGAAATTAATACCTCGCTCAGCGAAAATTTCGAAGGCCTACACGATATTTATATCCCGACCTATCGCCCTACCCGTACGCCATTGCCGTTAACACAAGTGGATGACCGTATTGGTTCAACAGCGATTCCAATCGATCCAGCAAAAATCGTGGGTATCGTATTCAATGACACAGCAGATTCACCATCAACTGTGACTCCGCCTGATGCTGAAACTCAAGGCATCGCCAATCACCTGATTAAATTCTTCGAAAAAGAAGTCGCAGAAGGTCGTTTAGCGAAAAACTTAGGTCCATTACAGGCAGGTATTGGTTCAATTGCCAATGCGGTTTTAACAGGACTTAAAGATTCGAATTTCGAAGATTTGGTCATGTATTCAGAAGTACTGCAAGACTGTACTTTTGAACTGATTGATGCAGGCAAAATGAAGTTTGCTTCGGGTAGCTCAATCACTTTATCAGCACAGTGTGGCGAGCGCGTTTTCGGTAATCTTGAACATTACAAAGACAAATTGGTATTACGTCCACAGGAGATCTCGAATCATCCAGAGATCGTGCGTCGTTTAGGGATTATCGGTATCAATACTGCGCTTGAGTTTGATATTTACGGTAACGTGAACTCAACCCACGTTTGCGGTACCAAGATGATGAACGGTATCGGTGGTTCAGGTGACTTTGCGCGTAATGCACACTTGGCGATCTTCGTGACTAAATCCATTGCCAAAGGTGGTGATATCTCATCAATCGTACCAATGGTCAGCCATGTCGATCATAACGAACATGATGTTGATATTTTAGTGACTGAAGTCGGTCTAGCTGATCTTCGTGGCTTAGCACCACGTGAACGTGCCCGTGTGATTATCGACAACTGCGTACACCCACTGTATCAAGGTGCACTCAACGATTACTTTGATCGAGCATGCGAACGTGGCGGCCATACTCCACACCTTCTTCGTGAAGCCTTATCTTGGCATGCCAATTTTGAAGAAACAGGTCATATGTTAGCGCCCGCAGCTGTGGCGAAGTCTGCTTAACGCATAGCGCCCATCCCAAAAAGCATGTTCCGACATGCTTTTTTTTATTTTCCTATTCTGATGCAGCCAAGCGCCCGACTCTCAGCAAAATTGGAAAGCGAATCCCAATCGGCTGCTGTATCTGTAAAATGTCTTGTAAGCTCGCTAAAGGGCTAACATGCTGTTGATCTTGATAATGCTTTACCGCAGACCAAGTGTTTAAATAATCCCACAATTGTACCCCTGTCCAGCTTAACTCGATCTGGAACTGTGGCATTGCGATTTCCCCAAAGGGAAATGGAATCGTTTGATAAAGCTCATCAATATAACGTCGCTCTGCATCCCAAAAGCCCTTTAAAGTATGATGATAGAGCTGATCGATTCGCTGATTTAGATCTGTATCATCCAACTGGATTAAGCCATAACCAATCACTGCAACAAGGCCATCTGCTTTCAGGGTTCGCTTCACTTCCGCATAGAATTTTTCAAAATCAAACCAGTGAATGGCCTGTGCGACAGTAATTAAATCAAAAGACAGATCTGCAAATGAGGTCTGCTCTGCGGCTTGCTGTAAGTACTGTACATTGGGTAATGCTGGGGCTTGATCTAGTTGATTTTGACTGAGATCAGTTGCAACCACATGCTGAAAATAGGGAGCGATCAGTTGAGTCAACTGTCCCGAACCAGCCCCGCAGTCCCATGCACAGGCCAAGCCATTCAGTTGCTTGATTAAGCAGTTTACTAACGTTTGTGGATACGTTGGCCGCGCCTGTTGATAAAGTTCACTGTGCTCAGAAAATAAGTCTTTCATACCAGTCTATTCTTAAAATTTTTGACTCAGCTTTAATATAGCAAAATATTTTAAATATAAAAAAAGCCTCAAACTTTTGTTTGAGGCTTTTTGAATATGGTGGCGAGACCCAGGATCGAACTGGGGACACACGGATTTTCAATCCGTTGCTCTACCTACTGAGCTATCACGCCAATGGGGTGTATTAAGCCGTATCTCAGACCAATAGTCAATAATTATCATGAGCTTTTGATTTGAATGCACATTTTTCAGGCAATCATTTTTTGGGTAAAAAAAATCCCTGATGGGATCAGGGATTGAAAATACAAATTTATGGTGGCGAGACCCAGGATCGAACTGGGGACACACGGATTTTCAATCCGTTGCTCTACCTACTGAGCTATCACGCCAAAGTGGGCGTATTAAACAATGTTTGTCTAAGCCCGTCAAGCAAATTTGTGGATTTTTCTCTTAAGCGCTTAATTTTGCTGCAAAGCAGTAAGCTAAAGCTTAAATTTTGCCAAGATGTGATAAACAGCGATGGATTGCCCCACAACCCGGTTCAAACTGTTTAACCCCTTGCTCTTCTTCCATCCGGCACACCTCTTCAACCAAGCGTTCTGCAACCCCACGCCCGCGATTGGCTGGATGTACCACAATATATTCCAAAACACGGCTTTCGCCTTGTCCTGTCGCCCAAATTGCACCTATAATTTTGGTGTTAAATTCAGCAGTGTAAACTGTGGTATATTGCTGGAGATTTTGTTCAAGTTGTTCCATTGCATCTTGCCCATCGCCAAACTCTGGGCTGGTATCGTAAAGTCGCTCTAGCTGAGTACGAATTCCTAGATTATCCAGAGAACTGTAAGCATGTACGGTAATAGGCATTGATTAACCCTCCTGAGCAAACTATGATGCTGTCACTTTTTCGTCACAGCGAAACTATTGGTTTTTAATTCAATCATTTTTGACGTTTTTTGAGGAACGTGTCCATGACGCAACGTATCAGTGAAGTGGTAAGAAATACCAACGAAACAAAAATTCGAGTTCGTCTCAATCTCGATGGTACTGGTCAAGGCACACTCAACACTGGAGTTCCATTTTTAGACCATATGATTGATCAAATCAAGCGCCATGGTCTATTTGATATCGACATTCATTGCGATGGTGACCTAGAAATTGATGACCATCACACCGTCGAAGACTGTGGAATCACCTTGGGACAAGCGTTTGCGCAAGCTTTAGGTGATAAAAAGGGCTTACGTCGTTATGGGCATTTTTATGCACCATTAGATGAAGCACTGTCTCGTGTTGTGGTTGATCTTTCTGGTCGTCCGGGCTTATTTATGGATATTCCATATACACGTGCCCGCATCGGAACCTTTGATGTCGATTTATTCTCAGAGTTCTTCCAAGGTTTTGTCAATCATGCCCTGATGACATTACATATTGATAACCTGAAAGGCAAAAATAGCCACCATCAGATCGAAAGTGTGTTTAAAGCACTGGCTCGTGCATTGCGTATGGCCTGTGAAATTGATCCACGTGCAGAAAATACTATTGCTTCGACCAAAGGTAGCTTGTAATGACCCGTATTGCGTTACTTGATTATGGCATGGGCAATCTACACTCTGCGGCAAAAGCCTTAGAACATGTCGGTGCGACGGTTGATGTCACCAATGATCCTAAACTGATTGCCAAAGCGGATAAAATTGTTTTCCCAGGCGTCGGTGCCATGCGTGACTGTATGCAAGGCATGCATGAAGCTGGAATTGATGAAGTGGTACGTCAGGCTGCTTTTAATAAACCTGTGCTCGCGATTTGTGTCGGTATGCAAGCCTTACTACAAAGTTCGGAAGAAAATGGCGGTGTGGCTGCATTGGGTATTTTTGAAGGGGTCGGGAAACACTTCCCTGCAATTCAAAACCTGAAAGTGCCACACATGGGTTGGAACCAAGTACATCAACTTGATCCAAGCCATCCCATGTGGAATAACATTGAGCAAGATGCACGTTTCTACTTTGTACATAGTTATTATGTGGAACCTAAAGACACGTCAATCATTGCAGCAACCTGTGATTACGGCGTGAATTTCTGCACCGCGATTCACAAAGACAATTTGTTCGCAACTCAGTTCCATCCTGAAAAAAGTCATACAGCAGGTTTACAGCTGTTAAAGAACTTTGTGGAATGGAAGATTTAAGCTTTGCAAATACAGATCAAGTGCTGTGTTATGACTTGATCTGTTGTTCATAAAATAATTTAAACTTTAATTTTAAAAAATTTTCTTTATTATTCTAAAGCATACATTTTTTTAATTTTAACAATCCCATAAAAACACTGAGATAGGAATAACAATGAACTCTTTAACTAAAACCGTAGATCACCCACTGAGTCCCAAAGGCCGTTTTGGTCGACTTTCCTATGCTGCTTGGACATTTTTAAGTTCAATCATCGCAGTGATTCTCATTTTTGTCTTGGCATTTACAGCTGTACTATCCACTGGAACAAATGTCGAGCAACCACAAAATTATCCGATCCTTGCAATTATATTGTTTATCGTTGTCTATATTGCTCTTCTCTATTTTTCGTTTGTATTTACCATTCGTCGTTTGCATGATCGGAATCAAAGTGGCTGGTTATCCTTGCTGATGCTTGTACCTGTAGCTAATTTATTTTTTTTAATTTATTTATTTTGCGCGAAAGGAAGTGAGGTAAGTAATAACTTCGGTCCTGTTCGGGCAACATCAGCTTGGGAAAAAGTATTAGGTTGGATTTATATCATCATCATCCCCCTTGCTTTTATTTTCGGCATCATTGCTGCGATCTCTGCCCCTGCTTATCAAGATTATGAACAAAGAAGTCAGCAAATCCAAATGGAACAACAGAATTAATCCGCTACGATAAATTAAAAGCCAAGTTTCGACTTGGCTTTTTTATTGTGACAAAACCCTTTAAGCTCAATTAAACGCTTTGAGCTTTTAATGCAAATGGATACGCCTCAATACCCTTCCCCTTTAAGCAAAGAACAAATCCGCACCTTGCCTGTATTTCAGAATCTAAGCGCAGATCGTATCTTGGTGATCCAAACGCTTGATCAATGTAAGGCCATTCGAGCTGAACTCGCTTCTATTCAAATTTTTGGTTTCGACACCGAATCTAAACCGACCTTCAAAGTTGGAGAAAAATCGACGGGGCCTCATCTGATCCAGCTGGCAACAGCAAACCAAGCTTATCTGTTCCAAGTCAGTCCTGAAATTTTAGCCTTCCTCAAACCGATTCTCGAAAATGAACAACAACTCAAAGTTGGTTTTGGACTAAAAAATGATGCCCATATCTTTCGTGCTAAAGATATTCAGCCCAATGCAATGATTGATCTATCCAAAAGTTTTGCAAGTTTTGGTTATCGCAGTCAGGTCGGTATTCAAACGGCAATCGCTCTTTTATTCCAGCGTTATTTTGCCAAAAGTAAAAAAGTCAGTACTTCAAACTGGTCTGTTCAACATCTCAGCCCGCAACAAATCAATTATGCCGCCGCAGATGCCTATGCCGCACTGCTCTGCTTCGAGCAACTGTATCAGCAACAATTACTCACAACACAATTATTGCAACAAATCAGGAGAATACTGGAAGGTTTAGCAGACAAGGCTTAGCGATTGATCAATATTTTGCTAATATGTAGCCAATTTAAACTCTATGATGATGCAAGGAGCGAAAGCATGCTAATCATCCCAGCAATTGACCTGAAAGATGGTAAATGTGTCCGTTTAAAACAAGGACGTATGGAAGACGATACCGTTTTCTCTGAAGATCCTGTCGCAACAGCACAACATTGGGTGGATGAAGGCGCACGTCGTTTACATTTAGTCGATTTAAATGGTGCTTTCGCAGGTACGCCAATTCATAAACCCGTGGTTGAAGCAATTGCGCGTGCACAACCTGAACTTCCAATTCAAATTGGGGGTGGTATCCGTTCACTTGAAACGATTGAACACTATTTAGAAGCAGGCGTTTCTTTCGTGATCATCGGCACCAAAGCCGTGAAAGAACCTGAGTTTGTTGACCAAGCATGTAAACGCTTCGCGGGTCATATCATTGTCGGGATTGATGCGATCAATGGTATGGTGGCAACCGATGGTTGGGCCAATGTGACTGATGTAAAAGCGACTGATCTGGCTAAACGTTTTGCCGATGCTGGCGTATCTAGCATTGTGTATACCGATATTGCACGTGATGGCATGATGCAAGGTGTGAACGTTGAACAAACTGTGAACTTGGCCAACTATTCAGGTCTGCCTGTGATTGCTTCTGGCGGTGTCACCAATTTGGACGATGTACGCAACCTCAAAGACAAAAAAGGGATTTTGGGTGCGATTACAGGTCGTGCTATCTATGAAGGTACTTTAAGTCTTCGTGAAGCACAATTATTGCTAGACCAGCAATCACTCTAATCGTTTCAGGCTCTAGTTATTGTAACAATCGCTAGAGCTTTATCCCCTTGGGTGCTATGCTAGCACCAGTTCAAATAAAGCCCTCTCTGCTCATATGATGCTTACGCCACCTTAAGTTTTACATGCCCTATGTATTAACTCATCACTGTCTAGTGATGTGGTGTAGTCGTGTGTCTGTATATCACATCACTAGCCTTTAAAAATTCCTAAAAAATAGGCTATTTCTATGTTTTCCAATATTCGAGCGCAATGGTTCTCCAATATCCGTGCGGATATTTTGGCTGGACTGGTTGTCGGTTTAGCGCTAATCCCAGAAGCCATCGCCTTCTCTATTATTGCAGGGGTCGACCCCAAAGTCGGTTTATACGCTTCGTTCTGTATTGCCGTGGTGATTGCTTTTGTAGGTGGTCGCCCCGCCATGATTTCAGCCGCAACAGGCGCTATGGCCTTGGTCATGGCCAGTTTGGTCAAAGACCATGGCTTACAATATCTGCTGGCTGCCACCTTGCTCACTGGTGTATTACAAATTATCGCGGGCTATTTAAAGTTAGCAAAACTGATGCGTTTCGTGTCCAAATCTGTGGTGATTGGATTCGTCAATGCACTGGCGATTTTAATTTTTATGGCGCAACTACCTGAACTGGTCAATGTCACATGGCAGGTCTATGCCTTGGTGTTACTGGGCCTGATCATTATCTATGTATTTCCGCTGATTCCGAAAATCGGTAAATTATTGCCTTCACCCTTGGTCTGCATCATCACAGTGACTTTACTCGCCCTCTACTTCGGTATTGATATTCGTACAGTGGGAGACATGGGGTCATTACCTGATACGCTTCCTGTATTCTTGATTCCTGATATTCCCTTTAATTTTGAAACCTTAAAAATCATCTTTCCTTATGCTGTTGCTTTGGCTGCAGTCGGTTTGCTTGAGTCGATGATGACGGCGACGATTATTGATGAAATGACCGATACTCCAAGCGATAAATTTCAAGAATGTAAGGGTCAAGGTATCGCCAATATCGCTTCTGGTTTTATGGGCGGCATGGCAGGCTGTGCCATGATTGGACAATCGATGATTAATGTAAAATCAGGTGGCTTGACCCGTTTATCGACCTTCTCGGCAGGGATTTTCCTCCTCATCTTAGTCGTATTTATCAGTGACTGGTTAAAGGTGATTCCCATGGCCGCTTTGGTTGCTGTGATGATCATGGTCTCAATCAGTACCTTTGAATGGAAATCTATTCGCAGTTTTAGCAACAATCCGATCAGCAGCAATATCGTGATGCTTGCAACAGTGGTTGTAGTGGTTGCGACCCATAATTTGGCCTTGGGCGTGCTTACAGGCGTGTTACTGTCTGCTTTATTCCTTGCCAATAAATTAGAACAAGATATTCGAGTTGAGCGATATTTTGAAAATCAGGCACGCGTTTATGATCTAAAAGGACAGATTTTCTTTAGCTCTTCAGAAAAATTTATGCAAAGTTTTGATTTCAATGAAGACGTGAATGAAGTCATTATTGATTTAAGCCATTCACATATTTGGGATGTCACCTCAGTGGCGATGATCGACAGTGTGGTGCATAAATTCCAGCGCAAAGGCGTGCATGTCAGTGTGCGAGGTCTCAACGAGGCAAGTTCAATCATGATTGATAAGTATGGGACGCATCAAAGCTCAAGCTAAGTTTGTAGAAATAGCGATAAATGCCAAAAGTGCTTAAGCAATCCAACTTAAGCACTTTTTTAGACTTAATAAATCACGTTTCGGATAAAGCGAACGGTGCGACTTCCTTGATTGAGATAACGATAATTGACAGAGCTTTCAAATAAAATCGACTCGCCAGCCTGAAGCACTCGATTTTCATGTTCAAACGAAATCGTCAACGCTCCATCCAGCACATAAATCAACTCTTGCCAGCCTGTTTGATCTGGCTCAGCCTGATACACCTCACCCACAGCCAAAGACCATGTCCATAATTCGACTTGTGTTTGGGTCGGTACTGCAGCCAACAGCGTGGCCTGACTTTCAGCCTGTTGACCTTGCCACGCCAAGGTATTGACGATGGCAGATTCACTCAGCTCAGATGGGCTGACCAGCTTTTTAAAATCGACCGTTAAAGCCGTTGCAATCGCATCCAGCTTGGCCAAACTAATATTGACCTGTCCTGTTTCCAAAGCAGCAATGGTACGGCGACTGACACCTGCCCGATCTGCCAAATCTTGCTGGCTGAGCTGACGTTCAGTACGAAACAGACGGATATTCTGTCCCACATCTTGCAATACCGTCTCTGAATGACTCATGCATTCCTACAATGAAAATAAAAATCTGCGCAATATATTGCACAAGACCAACAAGCAATGCAATATGTGCAGTATATTGCACTTTACTCATGAGGATGGCTGCGTTGACCGCTTTGTCTCAATCTCCTAAAGCCGCACAATTCGCGCTTATTTTTATTACCATGATTTGGGGTGGCACCTTTTTGGCGGTGCAATATGCCCTGAATTTTAGTAGTCCGATGTTTTTTGTCGGCTGCCGTTTTGCAGTCGCGGCTTTGGCGATCTTCTTAATCTCGCTTAAATCCATGCGCGGCTTAACCCTAAAAGAGGGCTTGGCAGGTACAGCCATCGGGATTGTGATTGCAATTGGTTATGGCACTCAAACCATCGGCCTACAAAGTATTCTGAGTAGCGAATCCGCCTTTTTAACCGCACTTTATGTCCCTCTCGTCCCCATTCTGATGTGGGTGATCTTTCAAAAGATGCCCTCAATGATGACTTGGGTCGGTACAGCACTGGCCTTTACTGGGTTAGTCTTGTTAACAGGTAATGGCTTTGCCAGTATTAATTTCAGTTATGGGCAAACACTGACCTTGATCTGTGCTTTTGTCATCGCTTTAGAAATTATCCTGATTGGTTACTTTGCCGGAAAAGTTAATCTAAGACGGGTCACGGTGATTCAACTGGCCGTCGCTTCATTCTTATCTTTTGCCAGTATGCCCTTGGTGGGTGAACACAGTATTCCTGATTTTTCATGGGGATTGCTGATTATTGCAGTGGCACTCGGCTTAGCTAGTGCGTTGATTCAGTTTGTAATGAACTGGGCACAACGCATGGTTGATCCAACCCGTGCAGCGATTATTTATGCAGGTGAACCTGTTTGGGCGGGTGTGATCGGTCGTATTGCGGGAGAACGTTTACCTTTATTGGCCTTGTTTGGAGGAGTATTGGTGGTACTTGGAGTGTTAGTCAGCGAATTAAAATTTAAATTCTTTGCGAAGAAACCACTGCCAGACAATAAATAAATATCGGAAAGCGCACAACAGTTTTAGTTCAATAAAATCTATTGTGCGCTGAGATCACTAAGCTGGAATTTGTTTTCGATTTGCAGCAACAGGACTATTGCCAATCTGCCAGACATAAGGCAAAGGCGCCTGATTGACTTCCCAATCGCCAATCACTTTCTGTTTATAGACCAACGGATTGTGTGATGCGACCACACGGGCATTGCGCCAAAAACGGTCTAGTTGCTTGTCGGTGCTACTGGCCGATGCACCCAAGGCATTAAACAACTCGGTACTTAGGTTCAAGACCAACTCCGCAATCACCACTTGCCCCTGCGCCGATACTAATTCAGCACGCTCATTGGCCTCTAGCTCAGCTTGTTCATCATTTTGAAAATGTTGTAAATACGCAACATCCAAAGCTTCAGCAGTACTTAATGCAATACTTTGCGCCGCATAAGCCTGTGCAGACGCTTTGCCAATCACTTGCAGGATTTGTGCATCTTCACGTACCAGACTGGCATTGCCATGACTATAAATCCGCGTTCGCTGGCGCACCTCCTGCTTAAAGGTCTGTACTGCACTGTGTGCGATACCCGCCAAAGTCGCAAGATGCACCACCTGATAAAATGCGGTTTGGTATTTAAAGCGGTTTTCAAACACCAGAATATGATCTCGGTCAATCTCCACATTGTTTAAGGTCAAGGTTCCGCTGCCCGTGGTTTTTTGCCCAAAGCCATCCCAATCATCGGCAATATCAATGCCTTCTGCTTGTGTGGACACCGCAGCAATCACATGCTGATTGGTAGTTTCATCCAAAGCGAACAGGTCAATCCAGTCAGCGAATATCGTACCTGTGGAATAATACTTCTGACCATTCACACGGAGTTTTCCATCCTGCGCTGCCGTGACACGGGTCGCCACATCACCGATTTCAACTTGACCAATTTCGGTCCACGCATTACCCACAATCTCTCCACGGACAAAGCGTTCGAACCATAAGGTCTGAGGTTCCGTTTTTTGGGCATTTAAACGGTCTTCGACAAAAGCAAAATGCCCGCGTAATGCCTGCACCACATTGGAATCTGCCTGAGCAAGTTCAATTAATAACTGAAATAACTGCTTTTGTGAAACACCATCACCACCAAAAGCCACAGGCACCCGTACCGCACCAAAGCCTGCCTGTTTTAACCATTGAATCGGTTCATAAGGCAAGGTTCGGTTTTTTTCCCGTGCTAAAGCACCTTCTGCAATTCGTTGGAAAATCGGACGGAACTTCGCTGCCACCTGTTCATAATGTGCACCCAAGGCAAGATTTTGATTCGTTTGACTGGTCATAATACTACCCTCTTAGCTCCAGGCATGACGTGGCAGTGCCACACCATTCAAATAATAATTTCCCACCAGATTGTATTTCCAACGCACGGGATCATGCAGGGTATGCGTGCGTGCATTACGCCAGTGCCGATCTAGATTCAATTCAGATAAGGTGGAACGGGTACCCGACAACTCAAATAACTTATTAGCAGCCAGTATTGCGATTTCAGTAGTCAACACTTTCGATTCAGCCGTGAGTAAAGTTGCTTCTGTTACGCTGTCTTCAGTTGGATTGGCCAAAGCACGATCAATCGCCTCGCCTGCCAAGGCTAAAACCGCTTCTGCAGCACGCAGTTTAATTTTCAGTTCGCCAATATTGCTAATGGTATAAGGGTCTTGGCTGGCATGTTCTAAACCGGAATCAATCCAAGGGCGGGCATGCTCACGTACATAGCGAATGGTTTCCTCAATGGCCCCACGCGCAATTCCCGCATCGACAGCAGACTGAATAATTTGCGAAATTGCACCTGCTGCGGTTGGACGTTCAAACGCCTGATGAATCGGCACCACATATTTTAAATCGACTCGCACATGATCCAGCTGCACGCTGCCACTGGCAGTAGTGCGCTGACCAAAACTGCTCCAGTCATTCACAATGGTCAAACCTGGTGTATGTTGCGGCACTAATGCTGCAAATACTTTGCCATCGTCACTCACAGCAACCACAGGAATCCAATGTGCCAATAATGCGCCTGTGGCAAAGAATTTCTGACCGCTAATTAGCGCATAATCCTCTTTAAATTCAATTTTGGTGGTCAAATCCGCGACGGTTTTCGAGTTTTTTTCAGAGAATGCATTGCCTAAACGTTTGCCTTGTAGCACTTGTTCGAAGAAGAACTGCTGCTGTTCCAATGACGCATCCAAACGGATATGTTCTAAAAAGGCCCAATGATTTTGTGCAATTTGCCCTAAAGATGAATCTGCACTGGAAATAATGGTCACCACCTCAGCAAGGGTTTTATAACTCACCCCTGCACCCCCGAACTGTTTCGGAATATTAATTCCCCACAGACCCGAGGCAGAATATTGCTGGATTTCTTGCAAGGGTAACTTGCGCTCATGATCACGCTTCGCTGCCTCTTTGGCAAAAGTAGCCGCTAGGCGATGCGCCACAGCAATGGCTTCTTGATCTGAAGCAATCACATGTGCTGGCGCATTATTCAAGTAAAAATCTTGCGGAATACTCTGTGCATCTTCCAGTTTTATTTCTATTTTTGAGGTCATTATAAATACTCATTTTCCAGTTATAAAAATAAACTAGCACTCTTTTTATTTCCTATTTATAAGTTAAATTTAGAACCTAATCTTTTTATTTAAAATAAAACCACCCACCCAATGATTTTTGAATAGTCATTTAAAATCAAATAAAAACCACGTTTATAGTATTAATTTCCACCTCAACACACGCACGCCTAGAAAATAAAATAACTTTTTGAATTTCATTAAAAAAGAATAATAAAAAGCGAAACCAGATACGCTATTCATTAGATTCATGATAAACATTGAATTTTTTATGATTAATAAATTAGATATCTTTTCATTAATATTTATTAAAAGCTTTCATTTAGTAAAGAGTAATGAACAAGAAAATTAGATTTAATGCCTTTGAAATGAACTGTATTGCGCATCAATCGCCAGGCCTATGGCGACACCCTCAGGATCGCTCGACTGAATATAAAGACCTCGAATATTGGACCGATTTGGCCAAAATCTTAGAGCGTGGCAAGTTTGATGGGGTTTTTATTGCCGATGTTTTAGGCATTTATGATGTTTATCATCAATCGGCTCAACATGCGCTCACAGGTGCCGTACAAGTTCCCGTGAATGATCCTTTGCAGATTGTGCCAGCCATGGCGGCAGTGACCCAACATCTAGGTTTCGGTCTCACTACGTCCATTTCTTTTGAACACCCTTATCCCTTTGCACGGCGTATGAGTACTTTAGATCACTTGACCAAAGGTCGTATCGGCTGGAATATTGTCACCTCATACTTAGAAAGTGGCTCAAAAAATTTAGGCCTTAAAACTCAAGTCAGTCATGATCAACGCTATGATATTGCTGACGAATATTTAGAAGTGCTTTACAAGCTTTGGGAAGGTTCTTGGGAACAAGATGCAGTGCTGCGTGACAAAGAACGCGGTATTTTTGCGGATCATCGCAAAGTCCATCCGATCAATCATCAAGGTCAGTATTTTAGCGTTCCCGGCATTCATATCTGCGAACCATCACCGCAACGTACCCCTGTACTCTATCAAGCAGGCGCATCCAGTCGTGGACAATTGTTTGCCAGCCAAAATGCTGAATGTGTATTTATTTCAGCACCGACCAAAGCAGCCGTGAAAAAACTAGTGCAAGGCATTCGCTCGAACCTAGTTGAACAAGGCAAAGATCCTCATTCGATTTTGATCTACACCATGCTATCCATCGTGGTGGATGAAAGCGATGCAAAAGCCCAAGCAAAATTTAAAGACTATCAAAGCTACGCTAGCTATCACGGCGGACTCACTTTGGCATCAGGCTGGTCTGGCGTTGATTTTTCACAATTTCATGCAGCAGACAAAGTTGAATATATTCATACCGATGCGATTCAATCGATGCTGGATTCTTATGTCAAAGCCGATCCGAATCGAATCTGGACCATTGAAGAGATTGCCAAATTTATTAGTATCGGTGGCAATGGCCCAATCTTGGTGGGCTCAGCTGCAACTGTGGCTGATCAACTCCAAGCATGGACGGAAGAAACCGATATTGACGGCTTTAACTTGGCCTATATTTTGGCGCATCAGACTTTTGAGGATGTGGTGGAGTATTTAGTACCTGAACTACAGCAGCGTGGCGTGTATGCAACGGAATATACCGAAGGGACATTGCGTGAGAAACTGTTTGGGCGAGGTCCGTTACTGACCGAGCAGCATCGTGGGGCAAGCTATCGCTATCATGCAACAGCGAAAACCAACAACAATAGAGAACTCGCTTAGGTAATACAGCACCTAGCGAGTTCTGGTCGATCTTAATCTTGATACATCGGTTTATTGTCATTCAAGGCAATCAAACCACGGATGGCACGATACACGATCCACACCCATGCCCCAAAAATCACCGCAAAGGCAAAGGTGGTTGCAGAAACCGCAACGCCTGCAAAGGCCGTCCCGTTATCGCCAGTAAAAAACAGGAACGAGAATGGAATAAAGGCAATAATATTCCAAGCCAAATACCACCAGAAGGTGCGGATTTGCCAAGTAAAGTGAGTTTCAAAAATCGAGCCTTGGACATCACTACGTTTGACATAGTTGATGATCAAGGCAATGATTGCCAATAGACCACCAGTAAAAATTGCAATGATATAAAGTACATACAGTACCAAAGTCAAAGTACGATTTGGATCTTGATCAACGGAATAATTCATTTTTATTTAATCTCCAGAAACAAACTCCCTCAATCAATAAAACACATTGAGCGGAGAAATTAACCAACATATCAATAGTATATGGAAGACTATGGTACAGAAATAAATCTTACCAAACGGTTGTTTTTGTGTTTTATGTCTCAGTTTTTGCTGAGCAAGCCAACCGCCGCACCATCCCCCCAAAGAATCCACGATATGTAAGGTCTGTTCTGGAATACGTCGATTGCCCAATTGTGCTGCCTCTTTGTCTTGTGCGTAGAGCCAATAACTCAATACATTCATCAGGCTGACAAATAACAAGGTATACGGCGGTAGCCATTTACTAAAGCTTGCGATCAGCATAAAAACAATATAAATCACAATACCAATCTGCATCGCAGACCAGCGTTTCGACGCTGTAGGCTGACTCGGACGAGCACGATGTTCAATCACCTGCGATGCTTTCAAATACGTCGCCTGTTGAGCGCGATAACGACCGCGCTCATCCAGAATGACCACATATTCTAAGGCACAACCAACCAAGGGTCGAGGCCCTGTGCGAGCAAAGTCTTTGATATGGATAAAGACACGATCTTTTGCTGTGTCATTGGGTTGGATAAAGCCATAGCCTTTATCATCAAACCACTCAACTAAACGACCTTGATCTCGCATGTCTGTTTCCTAAGCTGTGATTCGTTGTAAACGGTCTTGTAACATCATGCGCATTTCCAGCGGATCTTTTTGCAAAATATCATCCCCAGTACGCCCGTGCTCGGCATTTTTCTGCGCCACTTGTAAGCGCATACTCCAGAAACGACACGCTGCCATCGCCAAGAAGATATTTAAACAGGCTAGCTCATCAACGGTGAGTTGACGAATGCTTTGATAAGCTGCAAGAAAGGCATCGGCCTTGGCTTGATCTAGATGCGCTTTTGGATAGGCAGTACAGAAGTCATTGATACTAATTGCAATATCAAATAACCATTCATCTTGATTCAATTCATAAAAATCAAGAATACCCTGTAGTTGATCGCCTTCAAACAAAGTGTTATCTCTGAATAAATCTGAATGAATAAAGCCCGTCGGACGGTCTGGATGCTGCTGGGTAATTGCCGCAAACTGCTGGAACACCTGAGCCAATAATGCCTGATCTTGCGCATTCATTTGTGGCTTAAGTTGTTCAGCAACATCTGACCAATATTGATGATTACGATTAAAATCACGTTCCAAAGGAAAGCCTTGTAAGGCCAAGTGCAATTTTGCTTGTGCTTGCGCAATCGCCTGAATTTGGATAATGCTAGCATCTTCAGGATGCTCACCCATTAAGCGCGGCGCAATTTGTGCAGGTTTATCTGCAATAGTATGAATGGCCTGAGCACTATGCTTTAAAGGCACCGCCACAGGTACACCTGCCTCACCCAAACAATCCAGTACAGGCACCAGTTCACCTGCACCTTCAGCATCTAATTCTTCAAAAACCGTTAAAACATATTGTTTCTGTGATTGATCCACCAAAAAATAATTGGTGTTTTGAATACCGCCTTGGATTGGAATCAGATCAATCACCGCTAAACCATAAGGCTCAGCAAAGGCTTGAACTTCTTCTAAACTCAACGGGGTATAAACCGACATGGAAAACCTGCAAAAAATAGCTGTGAAGTTTGATAGAATACCTGTTCCCTCCATGAAGGTGTAGCACCCCTTTCTTTATTGGCGATTTTTTGGAAAATTTTATGCTCGCAAAACGTATTATCCCTTGCTTAGATGTTGATAATGGTCGAGTCGTCAAAGGCGTTCAATTCCTTGATATTCGTGACGCAGGTGACCCTGTTGAAGTCGCCCGTCGTTATAACGAACAAGGCGCCGATGAAATTACCTTTTTAGATATTACTGCTACCCATCATGGACGCGACACCACTTACCGTACCGTAGAACGCATGGCAGAAAGCGTTTTTGTACCCTTAACTGTGGGTGGTGGTGTCCGTAAAGTTGAAGATATCCGTTTATTGTTGAATGCAGGTGCCGATAAAGTCAGCATCAACTCGGCTGCCGTGTTTACTCCTGAGTTTGTCCAAGAAGCCTCGCAACGCTTTGGTGCACAATGCATCGTGGTCGCGATTGATGCGAAAAAAACCGGCGAGAACAAGTGGGAAATTTTTACCCACGGTGGTCGAAAGCCAACAGGCATCGATGCGATTGAATGGGCGGTGAAAATGGCCGACTACGGTGCAGGTGAGTTACTGATTACCAGTATGGATGCTGATGGTACCAAAGCAGGTTATGACATTGCCTTAATGCGTCAGATCAATGATCGCGTCAATATCCCGACCATCGCTTCGGGTGGTGTAGGCAACTTACAACATTTGGCCGATGGCATCTTAAAAGGTGGTGCAGATGCAGTACTGGCTGCTTCTATTTTCCACTTTGGCCAACATACCATTCCAGAAGCAAAACAATATCTTGCCGCACAAGGTATTGAGATGCGTCTCTAAAGCCTGTAACGGGCGTAGCTTTCTAGTTACGCCTAAATCTTTAGTTGAAAAAATATGAATGAAACTTTAGTTTGGACTATTATTTTTGTTGTTGCAGGTTTCATTTTCTTTTGGGCAAAAAATCAAAAAAACGCTTTGATTCACATTGTATTGATAGTCGCTCTTGTCCCTTTGATATTTATAAGCTATTTATCTGCACATAAATTCTATTATTATCTCGCAGTCAATTCCCCCACTCAGCAGCAGCATTGTGGCATCTTCCATCAGTATCAAACTGTAAAACGTTATTCCAAAACAGGTGACTCGATTCAATATTTATATGAGTTTAAGACCGAGCAAGGACAAATATTCATTTTTGCAAACAATCGCTATGTTGCTCAACATTTACCAATCATGGCTGACCTTCAACCGAAGCAAAAAATCTGTTTTCAGTATTCGCCTAAGTTTAAAGACAGCGATGAACATTACCTACTCACAGGTTTGAATTTACAAAACTAACA
This sequence comes from Acinetobacter sp. NIPH1876, assembly GCF_022808535.1. Classification (NCBI taxonomy): domain Bacteria; kingdom Pseudomonadati; phylum Pseudomonadota; class Gammaproteobacteria; order Moraxellales; family Moraxellaceae; genus Acinetobacter; species Acinetobacter sp. NIPH1876. Next base: position 23,851 of record NZ_JALGBR010000015.1, on the reverse strand, counting down.
GACAAAAAAATACCTTGCTAAGCAAGGTATGGAAACTGCGTTATACAACGCTAGAGGGTAAGCACAATATCATCATTTCGAACAAATTCTGAGCATTTAAAATGCTTGAGCTAAATTAGCGAGAAAATGAGTAAAGATATTGACATTAAAAACCAATTTTATTGACAATTCACGACAAGACCTCAGGCTTGATGTCATGATCTGTCAATAAAAAGCTTACTCCCAAAAATCTATCCAGTTTAAGCCACCGATTCTTGTTTTGCTTCTGCCTCAGTGTGCTGTGCAGGCGATGCCACCAATTTTGGTTTCTGCTCGACCCATTTCACTGGAAATACCGCTTCCACTGCTTGAGTCAGTGCTTTAGACAAGGCTGCCGGTAATGCAATACCTAAAGGATTGGCTTCTTTGAGATCCGCAGAAGAGACTACTCGGGTCCCCATGACATAATCAAACCATGGACGCGTTACACACCAGTTGGCGTCTTGGTTCGAATTCATATGATGATCATAGTGCCAAGGAATGGTTTTTCTGGCCCAATCAGGCTCTAAATGTGCACGACGATGTACATAATAATAGTTACCCGCACTGTACAGCGCCGCCAAAGACATGCCTTTTGAGATTGGGTAAAACGCCACACTGGCAACGCCTGCCACCACAGCCAATGACATGATTTCGTTGCGGGTACGCCAATGCTCCACGCCCTCAACATAGCAATCATCTGAAAATTCCTGCTTACGCACTTCCCGATGGTGTGCCCAGTGTGATTCCATGCTTTTCGGCACAGGGCTATAACGTGGCTGCCCCGGACGATGTACCCCATGCAAAATATATTTATGTGCAAACCATTCAAATGCATTTGCAACCGCTAAACCTGCGATAAAACCCTTAATCATGGTTTTCTCCAAATGTTTCCTTATTTTTATTCAAGATATAAATTCTTGTAGGCGAAGTATTGACGATGCGATATATTTATATTGACAAAACACGACAAGATAAGAGGTGGACAGGATGTCTCAACTCAAGAACTATACCGGCTCAGTTTTTGGCGGTTTGGGGCATTTATTAAAAGCCTACTGCGAGGCAAAAAATATTGAAATTCCTGAACAATTACAAAAAATTCAAAATCAGGAACGCTTTGATTATGTGATTTGGCGTGACTTACTCGAAGACCTGAATCAACTCCATCCCAAAATTGGTTTAGGCCTTGAAATCGCAGAATATGTACAGCCCAAACATCTTGGCATTATCGCCTATCTGGCCTTGTCCTGTGAAAATCTAGGTGAAGCACTATCACGCTATCAAGACTTTCACCGCCTGATTTATGATGGCAGTCCTTTAGTGGTTGAGTTTAATCCCCCCTATGCATCCATCCGCTGGGAAGCACCCGAGCCACACCCGACCCAATTGACCGATGAAATCGCGATTGCCTTGATGGTGCAATTTCTTAAGCTGTTTATGTCAGGTGATAGTATTCACCTACATGAAGTACATTTCGTGAATGCAGCGCCGAAAAATATCAGCATTTATGAACAATACTTTCATTGTAAAGTACGTTTTGAACAAGCCAAGACTCAACTCCTGATCCCTGTCAGTGAGGCCTTTAAACCCCTACGCACCGGCGATCATACGCTGCAACAGTTGTTGTTGCAGCAAGCCCACGCCTTGCTGGATCAATTACCCAATTCGACTCAACTGGATCAACGCCTACAACATGCGATTTTGACCGGACTGCAAAAGAACCAATATCAGATCGATTTTATCGCTGAAAAACTGGGTCTTTCCGTGCGTCAATTACAGCGCCATTTACAACAACAAGACACTACTTTTCAAGAACGGGTACAGCAAGTCCGTTTTATGCTGGCGACCGAATATTTAAAGGACCCTCATCTGAGTTTGCAAGAAATTGCGCTACTGCTCTGTTATTCTGAACAAAGTGCTTTTCAGCGTGCCTTTAAGATCTGGACGGAACAAACCCCGCAACAATGGCGGAATAACAACACAACTTACAGTTCTTAATAAAAAATACTGAAGAACTAACGGTTTCACAACAGATCAGTTTCATTGCACGTTTTATATAAGAGCCTATATACCCATGTGAATTAGTTCACAATTTTTTCACGAAGGTTAAACATATCCATAATAAATTTTGGATGTTTGCTTTTTTTATTTTTTTATAACTGATGTGGTGATAACAATGAACAAATATTTAGCAGAATTTCTGGGAACCTTTTGGCTCGTTTTTGGTGGTTGTGGTAGTGCTGTGCTTGCAGCTGCATACCCAGAACTTGGGATTGGTTTCTTAGGTGTTGCATTAGCGTTTGGTTTAACCGTATTAACTGGTGCCTACGCTTTCGGTCATATTTCAGGTGGTCACTTTAACCCAGCCGTCAGTGTTGGTTTATGGGTCGGTGGACGTTTTGATTCTAAAGATTTAGTCCCTTATATCGTGTCTCAAGTGATTGGTGGTGCGCTTGCAGCATTCGTGCTGTACATCATCGTACAAGGTCAAGCAGGCTTCGCAGGTACTGGCGGTTTCGCAAGCAATGGCTATGGTGAACTCTCTCCGAACCATTTCTCGGTTGCGTCAGCATTCCTGATTGAGGTTGTTTTAACTGCATTCTTCTTGATCGTGATCATGGGGGCCACTGATCGTCGTGCGCCTGCAGGCTTTGCACCAATCGCAATTGGTTTAGCATTAACATTGATCCACTTGATCAGTATTCCAGTCACCAATACCTCGGTAAACCCTGCACGTAGTACTGCTGTTGCGTTATTTGCTGAAACAGCAGCAATCAGCCAACTGTGGTTATTCTGGGTTGCGCCAATTATCGGTGCCATTATCGGTGCAGTGATCTACAAATTTGTGGGCAGCGAGAAAGACTAAGCGCGATATATCCCATAAAAAACAGCCTTTATCGGCTGTTTTTTTATTTATAGAAACGGATTTTCAATATCCTGCTCAGGTTTTCTGTCAATCTGCTCAGGAAGTTGTTCTTTTTCCAAAGCAGCAACCACGTCATTGATAAAGCTTTGCAATGCCTTGGCGGTTTTGAGGCCTGCCTGATCTTTGGTAATCTGCAAATTGCCATATAAACTCACGCAATCGACCTGATTTTCCAAGGTCAGATCATAAATCGCCGAAGATTCATCACCCTGTTCAAAAGGTTTAAACATCGTTTCCCTCTCATTGTTCTTGTCTATTCCACAACATGAGCCAAGCAGGCTGACTTTGCAAGCGGTACTTATCGCAAGATTTGTAAGAAATACTGCACCAAAGCATTGACCAATTGATTGATCAAGGCTTGCTTGGTTTCTTCATCAATTTGCGGGAATTTACTCTCCGTCGCTCCAGTCGGCTTTGAACTAAACTCACGTTGCTGCGCCTGAATCGCATCAGTTTTGGCATCTTCAGCACATTGACTCTGACCATCCCAATGCGAATAGCTAATGTCTTTATTCGGCTTCACTTGGTGCGCAGACACAGGCAGTTGATAGACATTACGCTTCTGCTGTTCAGTCAACTGCGGGAATAAATTAATGCCCAGTTTCTCTTCTAAATAGCAGACACTGACCACTTTGACCTGCTGAGAATTATTATTTGGCGCATAATATGCCCCTATAATCCCTTGCTTGGGTAAATACACCGCTTTATAGACCGCAGTCGGTACAATCACACCGCTGCCAATGGTTTTGAGGCGCTTGCCTTCAAATACGGGACCTGTCAGCACATAGGCGTCTTTATGCTGTTTAGTCACCATCGAACGTACGGCTTCTTCTAATTTACGCCATACTTCCTGATTATTCTTCGGCGCTTGTGGCACCATATTGGCCAAAGAAAAGCTGTCATACTGTGCCGCCGTATTATTCATATCACCATTCGGTGCCATATGACCACGGTCATAGCCAGAACCACGATAGTCCGACAATAAAGCACGATGAGCGGGCTTTACTCGTGTTTCCTCGTGGAAATTATCTTCCCGTTTAATTTTGACGCTCAAGCGTTCTGGGGTCAGATATTCTGCCGTCCATAATGGGGTCTTGGAAATACCTGAGTACATCACATTAAAATCATTAAAACACAGTGCATAGCTGTCTTTTTTTAGACTGTCTTTGCTGAGTAATGGCGGAACATCACGATAAAACTGTTTTAAACAACTGGTATTACTGGATTGGAATGGGATGAACTTGGAAATTTTTTCACTGCCAAATGCGATCGCAAAACTCCCTGTTGCGACCAGTGCCAACATCATTTTTCCAACATTTTGGCTCAAAAAAGCAAATGGGCTTTTACTCTTTCGGGTTGGTCTCTTTGCCATAACTACATCAAAATCAATATGAACGCGCAGCTTAACAACTCAAAAGCCCTGTGTATATTGAGTTTCAGCCCAGAGCGACATTTTATGTCGCAAATCTGTACACTCAGGCAACAGACAATAAAAAAGGCACCCGAAAGTGCCTTATTATCTGTTTTTATTTAAATTTCAATCTGACTACCCAGCTCCACCACACGGTTGGTTGGAATCTGATAGAAGTCACTGACAGGACTGGTATTGCGCTGCATCGAAATGAATAACTTTTCACGCCACGGCGACATGCCATCGCCCACGGTATGTACAATACGATCACGTGAAATAAAGAAGCTCATTTGCATCATATCAAACTCAAAATCCAACGCTTTATAGGCTTGAGCCAAAGCCACTGGAATATTGGGTTGATCTTTAAAACCGTAATAGATAAAGATACGATAAAAATGCTCATCCAGTTTTTCAACTTTTAAGCGATCTTCATCTGCCACATAGGGAATATCTTGGGTATAGACCGTGACCATGACATTACGTTCATGCAGCACTTTATTGTGCTTAATATTATGCAGCATTGCATGCGGCACAATGTTGGGGGTTCCTGTTAAGAAAATCGCTTCGCCTGGCACGAAATGAGTTTCTTTGCTCATGCCAATGCTCTTGATAAACAATTCAATCGGCAAGGCATTGGTTTCCATACGGGTATAGACGATTTCGCGGCCACGTTTCCACGTCATTAAAATGGTATACACCACCACACCAATCAAGATCGGCACCCAACCGCCCGACAAGATTTTTAATGAAGTTGAAGCAACAAAAATTAAATCAATAATCAGAAAAGGTACGGCAAATAAGGCCACTTTCCATAACGGCCAACGCCACACACCATAAGCTAAAGTCGAGATCAGAATGGTACCGCAGAGCATGGTCATGGTCACCGCGACACCATAAGCACTGGCCAATTCCGCACTGCTTTCAAACAGTAAAATCAGAATCACCACCGAGATAAACAGCACCCAGTTAATGAAGGGTAAATAGATCTGCCCTTGTTCCACATCCGAAGTATGGTGCACAGTTAGGCGCGGTAAGTAGCGTAATTGAATGGCTTGATTCGCCATCGAAAATACACCAGTAATCACCGCTTGAGAGGCAATCACGGCTGCGGCTGTTGCTAAGCCAATCATCGGGAATAAGGCCCAATCGGGAACCAGTAAATAGAATGGGTTTTCAATGGCTTTGGCATCACGCAACAATAATGCACCTTGCCCTGCATAATTCAGTAATAAGCAAGGAAGAACCACCAAGAACCACGCCAATTTAATCGGCACGCGCCCAAAATGCCCCATATCTGCATACAAGGCCTCACCACCTGTCATGGTCAGAATCACTGCACCCATGGTGATAAAGGCAACTGTTGGTTGATCAAAGACAAAATGGAACGCCCAATACGGATTGACCATCATCAAGACATAAGGCGTCTGGATGATGCTCCACAGTCCAATCAGACCAATAGATGCAAACCATAATAGTGTAATCGGACCAAAGAATTTCCCCATGGTGGCGGTACCATGTCGCTGCACCATGAATAATGCCGTGAGGATACCCAAAGCAATCGGAACCAGCCAACGATCTAAAGCAGGCGTCACCAGACTCAAACCTTCAATCGCCGATAGGACTGAAATTGCTGGGGTAATGATCCCATCACCAAAGAACAGTGATGCGCCGATAAAGCCCAATGCAATCAGAAAGATTTTATTTTTATTGCTAAAAACGGAGGAGCGCAGATTCAGTGCGAGCAGTGACATGATCCCGCCTTCGCCATTGTTGTCCGCACGCATGATCATTGAGACGTACTTAAAACTGATGGTTAGGTTCATACACCAGAAGATCAGCGAAAGAATACCTAAAATCGACCCTTCGCTGATATCAACATGTCCTGTGACAAAGCATTGCCGTATTGCATAGAGCGGACTGGTTCCAATATCTCCAAATACCACCCCTAATGCTGCCAGCGTCATTGCTGGCAAAGCGGCTTTTTTTGCAGTACTTTGCATATGATGTTGTCTTCAAAATTGAACGTGATATGGCGCAATATTATCATTAGCCAAAAACTTTTTCTGCAAATCTGTTCGACTACAACTTGGCAGCGTGCATTTTTTTGGGTACTATCGCACACCTTGGTGAGGTGTCCGAGTGGCTGAAGGAGCACGCCTGGAAAGTGTGTATACGTTTGCGCGTATCGAGGGTTCGAATCCCTCTCTCACCGCCAAGATTTTGTTTTAAAAATACCGAAGCATACCTAAAAGGCTTAAATCACAATGGTTTAAGCCTTTTTTAATGTTCTTTTAAATCCTTGGCTATCCTTGTACTCCTGAAACATCATGGGGGACAAGTGGGGGATGATTTGGTTATACTATAAATCGTCCCCCAAATTCCAAAGAAATAGCTAAAAATGCTGACAGATGCTCACGTTAGAAAAATAAAACCGCTTGAAAAGAAAAAGCGTTATGCCGATGAAAAAGGGCTGTACCTTGAGGTCACGCCTTCAGGTGGAAGGTTCTGGCGATTAAAGTATCGCTTCAATGGTCGTGAAAGTACTTTAACTATTGGAAGCTATCCTGAAATCTCATTAGCTCAAGCTCGTCGCACCCGTGATGAAGCTCGTATTCAGCTTTATAAAAATATTGACCCTAATGCCATAAAGAATGACCGCCTTCAGCAAACTGATGAAAGTAAGCTATTCAAAGTCCTTGCGATGGAGTGGATGAAGGATCGTAAAGCCGTTATTAAAGAAGCAACTTATCTACGTGATTTATCTGTTTTCGAAAAAGATATATTCCCTGCATTGGGTAACATGCCCATTGATCAGATCAAAGGGAAAGATGTACTGGCATGTGCTAAAAAAATTGAAGCACGTGGTGCGCAAGAAATGGCTAAACGCTCCATTCCTTTAGCTGGGCGTATTTTCCGTTTTGCGATTCGTAAAGGATTGATTGAGAATGATCCAACACCTCACCTTCACGAAGCCTTAAAGCCTCGTAAAGTGAAGCATATGGCTCGATTGGATATTTCGGAGTTTCCTCCTTTTCTTGAACGCATGGATCGTTACCATGGTAATCCAGTGATCAAAACTGCACTTCAGTTGATGACTCTCACTTTTGTACGGACTGCTGAACTCAGAATGATGGAATGGAGTGAAATCGATTTTGAGAACAGGATATGGCGTATACCAGCCGAAAGAATGAAAATGGCTTTGCCTCATCTCGTTCCACTATCTAGGCAAGCAATTGAACTACTAGAGAGTTTATTACCGCTTACAGGCAGAAAGCAGTATGTTTTTTATAATCACAGCACAGCTAATCCCATGAGTAGTAATGCAATTTTGTGCGCGATCCGTACGATGGGCTATAACGGCAAAATGACTGGACATGGTTTCCGTGGGCTTGCTTCTACAACATTACATGAGCAAGGCTATATGCATGATGCAATTGAAATTCAGTTAGCACATAGGGTTGGTAATGCCGTATCACAGGCATATAACCATGCTCAGCATTTAGAGTATCGAACGAAGATGATGCAGGAGTGGTCTGATTTTATTGATAGTTTACGTAATAAAATTGTGCCGTTTCCTAAACATAAAACAGCTTAAGTTAATGAGTGATTAGGCTAATAGTTGAATATTCTAATTTATATCTTGGCTTCGAAGTGATAGGTCTATCTGGAGCCACTATCACAAGATTTAGGCAATCCTTTTGAAATATTGCTCGATACATAAACCTAAAAATTACCCCCCATTGACACCAAGCCATATTCATCTTGACCCATAGCTCAAATTATATACACCACACTGCAAAAACATAAAAATTAGATATGACAACTAGCATGAGAGTAAGCAATTTCGCTTTTATAGTTTCAAAAGAGAAAACTACCTGATTCAATACAAATCCATAATTTCTAAGCAAATACTGATTAATAGTCATCATTTTTAGTAAGTAGTTAATGCAAAATAAATTTATATAATACACTTCCATCTAGTGGATCTACCTTACTGTTCGTATTAAAATAGACTTCCATAGACTGCTACGAGTAATATGATCATGGATGGAAATTGGTTCGAATTTGTTGCTATGCAGGGCATTCAAGCTCGACAAGCTTTTTATGTCATTATGGTTCCATTACAAGTCGTACCAAAATTTTTCAAATTTAATGATGAATCACTTCCTCCTCAGTTAAGAGCCCAACGTACTTTAAATAAAAATCGTATTCCTCAACTTACAAAATATATTTTAGATAATCCTAACGAATATCTCCTTTCATCTTTGTGTGCATGTGTAGATGGCGAGGTTAACTTTGAACCAAGTGAAATTTCTCAAAGTATCGGTCGCCTTAAGATTTCCATGGATGCAACTGTTCTTATTAATGATGGGCAACATCGTAGGGCAGCTATACAACAAGCTGTCAAACAAAGTAAATATTTGGGAAATGAAACAATCTCTGTGGTCATATATGCAGACCAAGGTCTACAGCGCTCGCAACAAATGTTTGCTGACTTAAACATGCATGCTGTTAAACCAGCACAGTCAATTAAACTTCTATATAATCATAGGGATGAGCAATCTTACATCACAAAAGCTGTTATTGAACAAGTTCCCTTATTTAAAGAATTTACTGATTTTGAAAAAACTAGCCTTTCAAATCGTACAACTAAACTCTTTACCTTTAGTTCATTACATCAAGCCACTAAAGATTTATTAAGCCATCAATCCCATAAAACGCCTGAAGAAAAAATCTATCTTGCTCAATCCTATTGGAACGAAATTATTCAATATATTCCTGGTTGGTTAGACCTTTTAGATAAAAGAGTTTCTGCATGTCATCTTAGAAATGAATATGTTCATTCACACGGCATTACGATTCAAGCATTTGCAAGGTTAGGAAACATTTTATTAACTCAATACTGTCATGAATGGAAAAATGTATTACCTAAACTCACATCAATTAATTGGTCACGTCATAACCAAAAAACTTGGACTGGTCGAATGCTTAATGCAGGAAAAATCACGAAGTCTAAAAATACGATTATACTAGTGACCAACTACCTTCAAAATATTTTAGCGATTCCCCTAGCACCTGAAGCACAAGAAATTGAAAATCAATTTCTTGAGTCAATACTTGCTAGTCAGAAAGCAGCTGAGGAAATGATTTAATGAGTTTTTTTGAAAATAACACACTCAACGACATATATGAGTCGATTCAGGAAGTTTATCTTTCTGATAACCGACCATGGGTAGTGGGTTATTCAGGTGGTAAGGATTCAACCTGCGCTTTGCAATTGGTTTGGAATGCTTTAGCAAAACTACCGCCAGAGAAAAGACAAAAATCAGTGTATGTTATCAGCTCCGATACACTTGTTGAAACGCCAATTATCGTTCGCTATATAGATAAAAATTTAGAGAACATTCAGAAAAAGTCTGATGAACAAGGTATGCCCTTTATTGTTCAAAAAGTCAGCCCTCGTGTCGAGCGTTCATTTTGGGTAAACCTAATTGGTCGTGGTTATCCTGCACCGAGTAATAAATTCAGATGGTGTACTGAACGTCTTAAAATCGAACCTGCTAATGATTTTATTACACAACGTGTTGCAGAGTTTGGTGAAGTTGTTGTGGTATTAGGTGTACGCTCGTCAGAAAGTGCAACACGTGCACAAGTTATTGCAATGCACAAGATTAAAGGCACTAAACTCGCTAGACATTCATCTTTATTAAATGCTTTTGTATTTGCCCCAATTGAAGCATTTACTACAGATGATGTATGGAACTATCTATTACAGAACAAATCACCATGGAATAACGATAACCGTGAATTGGTGACAATGTATCGAAATGCCCAAGCTGGTGAATGTCCATTAGTTGTAGATAAAACAACACCAAGCTGTGGAAATTCACGTTTTGGCTGTTGGGTATGTACCGTCGTCCAACAAGACAAATCTATGGAAGCTATGGTTGAATCTGGTGAAGAATGGCTAGAACCTTTACTTGAATACCGTGATTTGCTGTCATCAACTCAGGATCCTGAGAAAAAGTTCAATTATCGAGAGTTTAAACGCCGTAATGGCCAAGTTGCCTTTAACCATGCAAATGGCAAACTTGTACCTGGGCCCTATAAACTTGAATTCAGAAAAGTGCTTCTAAGAAAACTTTTAGAAGTTCAAAAAGTAGTTCGAGCAGAAGCTCCTATTGGCGAAGCTCCGATACTCATTCACCCTGAAGAACTCCATGAAATTCGTAGAATATGGCGTTCAGAAAGTGGTGATTGGGCTGACTCTGTTCCACAAATCGTTAAAGAAACTTTAGATATTGAACTAGCTTGGCAGATAGAGGATAGTGTCTTATACAATACCCAAGACTTTGCACTACTTGATACTATTTGTAAGGAACATGAAATCCCAACGGAACTCATGGTGAAATTAATAGGCGTAGAAAAAGCATCTCATGGTCTTAAAAGACGTCACAATATTCACAACCAATTAAGCAAAGTACTCAATGAAGAATGGCGTGATTTAGCAAGTATTCTAGCTGCTCGTAATTCCCAGCAAGACATTAATGAAATTATTGAAGTAGATGATGATGAATCCTCATTTACTGAAGAAGTTTCATCGGGACAGTTAGATTTATTAAATAATGTTGGAGCTAAGCCATGATTATTAAATCATTAATACTTGATAATATTGGTTTATATGGTCAGCGCACAGAGTTTTTACTTGAGCCAAAGAAATCATCAACCTCAACTAATCAACCTATTATCTTAATTGGAGGGCGAAATGGTGCAGGTAAGACAACTTTCTTGGACTCGATCCGTTTGGCTCTTTATGGTAGACGTGCACTTGGTTTAGGTATTAGTCAAAAAGAATATTATCAATATCTTATAAGTAAGATAAATCATAACCATCCAGAACGTACATCTAGAGTTGAACTCAATTTTATTTATACGGAAGGAAGTATTCCTGCTGAATTTACGGTATGTCGTTCATGGGCCATTGGTTCAGATAACCAATTTCGAGAAAGTCTAGATTTAAAAAAGAACGGGAAAACTGTTACTTCTGTCCCAGAGCAAGAATGGGAAAACTTTCTATTAGAGTTGATCCCATTTGGTATTTCACAACTTTTCTTTTTTGATGGTGAGAAAATTCAAGATATAGCTGAAGATAATAATGCTATGTTATCAGATGCAATTAAAAATCTGCTCGGAATTGATCTAATTGAAAAACTACGTCTAGATTTGCATTCTTATTTAAATCGCAATAAATTGAATGATGCTAATCAAAATGATATTGAGATTATTACCCAACGTTTAGATCATCTTAAATCTCAAGAAGCAAATTTAAAAAATGAATGTGCTCAACTTAAATTTGAACACCAAGCTTTACTAAAAAATATTGAGCAAAAAAGACTACGATTTGTATCAGAAGGCGGTGCAATCGCATTGAAATACGATCAATTAAAAACAAAACTATCTCAACTGAATAAAGAAATTAATTTATGTAAGCAAGAGCTTACTAACTTAGCAAATAACTTACTTCCATTCATGTTTGCACCTAAACTTATTTCTAAATTCATGACACATTTAGAAGTCTCTTCTGCCGATCAATCTGCAAGTAGGCACCTTATTGAGCAAACATTGGCATCATTCCAAAGCAGCTCAGTTCAAAAGGAAGAATTATGGACAAAAGATCATTGGGAAAACTTGAATCACTTCCTCAAAAATTATTTTAATACACAATCTGAAGTAAGCTCACATATTGCATTTAACGAGCTAACCAAACCTAAACAATCTTTGGCAAAGCTTATTGATTTAGAACAAGAAACCAAGACAAAAGTTCAAACCCTTTATAGTCGTTTTGTACAGCTAAATCAGGACAAAGAGGCAACTGAATTCTCTATTGCACGTGCAGAGAATGCCGAAGATTCAAACGCCTATTTAGATGAATTAATGCAAAAAGAACGTAAATTAGGTGAACTTGATATAATTCTAGAACAAAAAGATGAAGAATATCGGAAACTCAGCTGGGAGATTGTAACGGTAGAGCGCAACCTAAAATCAGCAAACGAAGCTGTTGTTGATTTCGAGCTTCAAAATCATAAAAACTCATTAGCAGCTAAAGGTATTAAAGCACTTATTGATTTTGAAACTGCACTACTTGAACAAAAGATTATTGAGGTTCGTAAAAACTTTGTAGAGATCTTTAACTCTCTTCTACGCAAAAAAAACTTTATTACCGAACTTCATATTGATGTGAAAAATTTCAGTACACGCTTAATTAAAAAAAATGGGCAGTCTATTGAAAAATCAGCGTTATCTGCTGGTGAAAAACAGATTTATGCGATTGCAATGCTATGGGCATTAGCTAAAACCAGTGGTCGCCATTTACCAATGATTGTAGATACTCCATTAGGTCGTTTAGATCGGGAACATCGTGATAATTTAATGAAGCTATATTTTCCTCATGTTAGCCATCAAGTCATTATTCTATCAACTGATACGGAAATTGATGATCAATATGTCAATCAGTTAGATAAGTACATTTCTGAAAGTTACTTATTAGAATACAATCAAGAGTTAGCTTCAACTCAGGTATTATCAGGCTACTTTACTGACTTAAACCGCACCAATAATATGGAGAAGAGAATTGCATTACAGCAAGCTTAAGATTTCATCTGAGGCAACAACTCGCCTCCGTATGCTAAAGCAACGTACCGCTTTAACACCAAACCTACTCTGCCGTATTGCCCTAATGATGTCGTTAGAAGAGGGGCCCTTAGGTAACATCCCTTTACCTAATGAAGATGGTTCTGAATTTAATGCCTATACGCTTACAGGTGAAAATACAGATTTATTCTTATCTCTTTTAAGATATGTTGAAGACAATGCAGATGAACCTTTAGAGAATAAAGTTCTGCTGGATCGGATGCGGGGGCATATTCATAGAGGGGTTGGAGCAATGTCTGTGCGCTACAAATCTTCGGAGAGTTTAATTGCGAATATATAGATTGAAGAAAATAAGTCTAATAGACTTATTTTCTTCAATACGAGTAAAACCTCCCTTAATAATTTATTAATATCTTAAACGCGAACATGCTGTAGAAGCTAATCACTATTATTTTATTATTGGTCAGTTTAGAATATGATCTAATTAGTCTTATAAAAGTATCAGACACATTACATGAATATCCCAACTAAACCATTTAATGGTTTTTTGGAAGGCTTTCAATTCATATGGAGCCAAACTAAAAAACCAATAAGGCATCCAACATTTGTACTATTCTTCTTTCTTGCTATTGTATTTTGTGGCTGCATGGGAGTTTGGTATGAGTGGAGGCATCTTAAGAATGCTGAATATCAGTCTTTATTTAATTCTATTATTTTGCTGACTCCTCCGTTTATTAGTGGAGCCTATTTACAGATTATTCTAACTAAAAATGCACCAACCTTTGTCAAAGGCTTATTAGGTTTTTTCGTATTCACAGCTGCATATATCTTTTATGAATTAATTGGTTCAGCGTTTGAAATAAAAAATTGGAATATTTACTTTCTTACAACTCTTATGACTTTAATAAGTTTGTGGATTACATGGGTTCAATTGTCCTTATGTGAAGATTTATATGATAAACCTGTGGAAAAAGCTGCATTAGGTGGAAAGAATTTAAATAAAGAACTTCCAGGTGAAATGCCCGAAGACTTCGAATTATAATTATAGGTTAATGAATCATGAAATTTCCAATTACCGTTCCTGCTATAAAAATATCTCAACCCATGAGTGATTTTTATGCAATCTCTCTTCCTGCTCACATACTTTTAGATGTTTGCTTTAGTGATATTATGAAAGCAAAAAAAACTGAAACAGGTTATATTCTTGAAGGTGGAACGCAAAGAAATATCGAAAAAGAACGTTTACAAAAAATTGCTGAATATATTGACCGTGAAGACTCAGCATTTCCAAATTCAATTATATTAGCTGCTAATTATCACGAATCTGGCTATACAATTGATGAATACCAAGATGAAAATAATAATTATGAAAATATTGGTTGGTATGTTGAAAAATCAAATAAGCTTGATGATAATTGTAAGCTTTACAACCTAACAATTCCTTCACCTACAAAAATTGCAGCTATTATTGATGGGCAACATCGTTTATTTGGATTTACAAAAGATTACTCTAAAAACTCAGAGCAGCTTAAAATGGATTTACTATGCTCAGTTTATTTAGACTTACCTAAAGGATATCAAGCTGATTTATTTTCTATTATTAATACAACTCAAAAACCTGTAAACAAAAGTTTAAGTTATGAATTATATGGTTATAATATATCAGAAGAGGATTCGAAGAGTTGGACACCAGATAGATTATCGATTTTTTTAACCAGAAAATTAGCATCTTTACCAGAATCACCCTTGTGTGGAAAAATAAAAATTGCAGCTAAGGCTGATGAGGCATTAGCACGATTAAGCCAAGGTGCTGAGTGGCAAGTTTCTACAGCTGTGATCGTAGAAGGCATTATGCGATTAATTTCAACGAATCCAGCAAAAGACTCTAATTATATTATTAAAAACAAATTAAAAGACCGTAATGAATTAATAAATTCTGGAAGAAATGATACTTCACCTTTGCGAAAATATTATGTAAGTAATAATGATAAATTTATTTATACATTAGTACTAAATTATCTTCATGCTTGTGATGAAGTATTCTGGAAAGCACATACCAAGAACTCTTTTATTATCAAAACAGTTGGAATTCAAGCTCTATTTGACATTCTTAGAAAAATTATTCCAGAAAGCCTAGAAGTCAAAAAAATTAGTCAGGAATTTTTTATAAATAAATTATTACCTGCCAAAAATATTCCTTTTGATGACCCTAAATTTATTAATGCTTCAGGATCTGGTAGAAAGCAGATTCGTGATGCTATTGAACTTAAAATTGGACTAAAAAAGCCTGAGTAATTCAGGCTTTTGCTAGTTTATGGAATACACAAGCTAAAGCACATAATGGTGCTAATAAATCAAGATTACTTCGAATAAAAGTTGCTTCTACAAATACGCTATTATCAGCATCATAAAGTTCAGTTACCCTTTTCACTCCACGCTGATGAAGCTCTTTCCCTAATCTTCCTAAATTAGAAAAATACTTAAAATATTCTTCTAACTCATATCCATGCTTAGTTGAATCATACCATTCTCGTAATGTCACAATCTCAGCTGCTTGTTTAGCAATTGAGATTTGTTGCTTTCGTAATTGGATCTCACTTAAATTAGATTCATGATTACTCATTATTTCCCCTTAATAAACTTCCAACTCTTGGCATAACTCCCAAAAAGCTTTATCTTTCATTTTTACTATTTTCTTATACCCATCTATATATAAACTATAATGTTTATCTAGTTTGCGAATAGTTTCCATCAAATGCTCTTGCTCAGACTTATCATCGATATTAAAAATTGATTTAATGTCACCATTAACAATATGCGCTACACGATGGACGACCCATGTCATCATATAGTCTGCATAATTATGCTCTGATGTCTTAAAGTGTGAGATATTTTGTGTTGATAAAATTAGGCCAACACCATACTCTCGCCCTTCTTTCAAAATCTTATGTAAACTTGAAAAGTTCTGGGAAAGAATATTCTGCGCTTCATCAACACAGATCATCTTCGTAATTTGCCTAAAATCCCCGTCTACAATCGGTTTACCCTGCTTTTGCATTTGAACGTAAAATAAATCCAATGTAAGCGCAACAACCAAATTTTTTAATTCCGAAGCATAACCGTCACCCAATTCAATAACAACAACGCCCGTCATCAAATCGTAAAGACTTTTCATTCTTGTTGCATCGGTTTCAAATATTTTTAATTTAGCTAATTTGGAAAGAGCCGCATATAAAGAATCTTCATCTACTTTATCTTGTGCTAAAAATTTATTCCAGACATCATCAATTGTCGGTGCTGGAAGTGACCATGTAGATGGTTCTTCAGCATCAATCCCACAATCTTCATAACAAGATAAAATTAGATTCTCTAATTTAAGCTGCTGCTTAATCCCTAAATTAAAAGCCTTGCCCATTGTTTCGGCAAAACCTGTTGCGGTATGAATTGGCAACATCGGTGAATCGCCAAATAGACTCAGTGGATTGTAAGGCAGTTTAAATAATTTATATTTTTGTGCATTACTTGCCTGAATAAATTTCTCATCCACATAGTCTGATTTATAGTCAAAAATTAGCATACCAATTGACGCTGAATTTACGTTATCAGACTGCTTCTGCACCAGTTGAGTAATTAATGACTTTGTAAATTGTGTTTTACCCGTTCCCATCGTACCAATAATCCCTGTATTGGTATTCATGAACTTAGCTGTATTTGTCGGTTCCCAATATAACTGTTCACGCCTAATGACATTTTCTCCAAAATGGATCTGCAAAGTTCTTGTCGCTTCAGGCTCAGGCTCAGGCTCAGGCTCAGGCTCAGGCTCAGGCTCAGGCTCAGGCTCAGGCTCAGGAATGATAGTCTTAGTATCCAAGATTGTTATGCTATAAGGCTTAATGATTTGTTCCCTATCAAAAAACAATTCTTGTTGATTACTTTCATTTAGATTATTTTGCTCTATATCTTCTTGATGTTGCTCATTATTAAGATTATCTTCTGAATCAATTAACTCATTTGATAATAGTGTTATTTCATTTGAAGTCGTATCACCAGATAAAATATATTCATCTGGTATATGCAATAAAGTTTCACTTCGACAATCATTGAGTAAATTTCTTAATGGTGAAGAAATAAAGTGATTTTGGTAGGGACCAGGCAATGTAACGACTAAAATATTATGAATCAATTCAAAACTTTCATTAAAGAAATTACTATTTTCTACAAAAGCAACCACAAAGCCTTTTGGATAGTCCCGAATATTTGTAATGTCATAATTACCTTGTAACCAACGTGTTCTATTTGCTAATAATTTATCAAAATAATTTTCAGGATAAATTTTATATAGTTGGTATTTTTCCACCTGCATCATGATTTGTCGTACAAATAAACCTCTATATAAATGACCAGCTATATCCTTACGTCCAAACAATTGATTTTCTAAATATTCTTTCAATTTTATGACTTGTTCAATTCCTTTAGGATGCCTTTGTTTTTGTCCTACTTTTACTTCAAGGGGAAGAAGATACATTTGCTGATCTTTAAAACCAACAAATAAAACATCATCAGACATCACTCCAAATGTTTTGCCATTACAATAGGTGCTAAAATCAGACTCACTCATCTTGAGTCCAATATTACCTGAGACACGTACCATCTCCGCCACACTTAAAGGTACCCAGGTAATATCGCTATTGAACAATAGACAATTTACATACTTATATGCAGCAATAATACTTTTCTTTTCGCGCCTACTATTTTCTGGCAGAGTAAGCATTTTAAGTAACCATTCACCATTGAATGCATTAAACTCATCAATATGACCTACCTGACCTTGACTTAAAATTTGGTCATATAGGTCTCGACGTTTCGTCACAGTAATTGCATCATAATGTGCCGAGTTTGTGTAACTATCCGAATAATGGATTAAAACTACATCCTGCTGTGACTTAAAGAAGTCTAGAGTTACCTTTGGATCAATAATTGTTGTCCATAAGCTATTTTCATAAACACTTCCCAACAACTCTTGCAACTCATTAGAAACTTTTAGCGATAAACCACGTGACTCATAAAAATTTTGCTTTTGCCAAGCAGCATAGCTCAAAGCACTATATCGGCTGATAATTTTAAATGATAGGTTTTTTTCAATA
The DNA here is from genome assembly GCF_022808535.1 of Acinetobacter sp. NIPH1876. Taxonomy (NCBI): domain Bacteria; kingdom Pseudomonadati; phylum Pseudomonadota; class Gammaproteobacteria; order Moraxellales; family Moraxellaceae; genus Acinetobacter; species Acinetobacter sp. NIPH1876. Next base: position 5,700 of record NZ_JALGBR010000015.1, on the reverse strand, counting down.
TCAATTCCTTCTAGTCCTGCACTAGTAAAATATGAATCCCCCTGATGAAAAGAGGTTTCTCCTGCAAGTAATCCATCAGATGCAATACCAGATTTTCCCACACGCAAATTAACTGGAGCCTCTTCAACTTCAGTATCATTTCTAATAAATGTGAGATGAGCATAGTTAAAATTTTCGTCTTCTTCTATCTCAAATTTACTATAAGTAATACGTTGGCGTATAAGATCTATAATCTGATCTGAATTTTGATCATTCAAACTTAACTTTGATAATTCTTTTAACGTTGTATAGCTCGTTGAGTCTGCAACTTCATCAAAATAGGTATTTTCTAATTTTCGATCATAAATCGAGATATGTATTTTAGGTAGACTTTCAGGTTTGAACTTAAACCTTTCTATTAAATCCACGATACCTAAAAACAACTCTTTATTTGAGCCATTATGAATAGAGTTAATTAAGAGCGTATCTCTTTCGCCTTGTTTGAATATAACTTTGAAAGCCTCTAAAAACTCAAGAGTTTTTTGTTTAACCAAAGGTTGTATATAACTTAACTCTGTTTGCTTTTGAGGTACCAATTTAATCCACAATGGATGCTCAGTGATCGCCTGACTATATGTAAATCGATGTTTAGGATGCCAATTAAATGGAAGTAATCCCTGTGCATTAAGACGACGGATTGTGGTGAGATGGATATCTTTAAAAGCATGATTTTTATCAGCTTTACACATATATACTAACTTAAGAAAGTAAGCTAAATTCAATGGATGTAATGGTGTGATGTATTCTTCACCATTCAACTCACCAAAACCAAGATTAACTAACAAAATCTCATCAGCATAAAGCATTTTTGTCGTTTGAATATTATTAATGTGTTTTATATATATATTTACTACATTCTCAACTAATTGACAGAATTGTTCTCCCCATGACACCAAACTCACTAAGGTTTTTTTATTTTTTAGATAAGAATATAATTCAGCATAAGCATTTGCCAAATCAGGATAAACTTTTTGCAAATCATCAATTGTTATCTCTGATCTTGTTGACAAAATACTTGATAAAATATTATTTTCTAATAAATAATTTTCTAGATTAAGTAACTTTTTATACTCAAACCTAGTCTTATATTCACGCCCCATAAAAGCAATACATGATTTCTCAACATTATAGATGCTATAAACATCATCATTAAAAAAATTTGAATAAAACTCTTGATTAAAAAATAATGGCAAAGTTAAAGAAGTTGTAGAAGAAACTCCTTGTACTTCAAACTTCAGCGTACTATCTTCACCCTTTAGAATGAAAGTAACTACTTCTTCTGTATTTAACAAGTCCTCAAAATTAATAATACTAAATGCTTCTAAATCAATATATTCATCACACTTTTCCAAAGTATATACTTTGCTTATTTTCTCATTAAATTTAAATTCTTTCTCATCTGTCTGTAAGATCACAGTCTCACTTTTTGAATTTAATAGATATTTAGTTGAAAAAGCCTCTATTGGAAATATATTTTCAGGCAATAATAGAATTTTAAATTTAAAACATTCTTTTGGTTTAGCTCTTTTAATATTAATATCCAAGAACTTAGGTATCCCTTCAAAAGTGGCTCCTAATTCTAAAACAGTTCTTTTACTTGAACGATTATTAATTCTTGATGTTAATTCTCTTTTTGCTTTCCCTATTTTTTTTATATCATTTTCAACCAACTGGCCATTTTCAAAAACTAAATTTAAATCAACCACTCTGTTTTCAGATGGAACTTCAATAATTAAATAATGCTCACGACTGGCTGATGTATTTTTTTTTGAAATATCACCTTTAACTCGAGCATATAACTTTCCTACATTATTTTTATAATCTAAAAATGTAATCAACTGTGAAGAGTTTTTTTCTTGTTCTTGTTGACATGCCCCAAAATCTAATTTGGCTTTCCAACTTTGTAAATTACTTTCATCAAAATTATCAGCTATAAACTTTTCACTAAAATCTAAATCAATTAGCTTCTCTTTATATTCAGTTGGAAATTGTTCAACAATATATTCAATTTCATCTCTAAGCTTTTTATTTTGACTTAAGCGCTTATCTATTTGATGAGGATCTGCTTGAACCCAATTCTGTATACCCTCATCATTAAGATAGCCAAGTTCATGAAATTCAATTTTTCCATCTTGCACTGCATCGAAGAGTTCTCGAAAACCGAACATTGTTGCGCCATCGGAGCAGATTAATTCAAATTGGTGATTCAATAATTGTTTGGACAATTGGTTATCTTTATTAATAAAACTATCATCTATAAATTGTATTAAAGCTTCATGAATTGCTTTTGGACTCCAAACATTTCCTAATACACTTAAATCTTTAGAAGAGTTGTTTAAAGTATCTAAAGATGAATTATGAATAATAAGTAACACACTATCTTTAAAGTGGTCTTTTTGACCTGATACTAGATCTCTAATTGTTGAGATGAAATTTTCCGTGTATCCGTCTATGGATCCTAAAGAAGGATCCTTTTGCAGTATAGGAATCACTTTAAAACTGTCTATAGCAAAATAAAAAAACTCATGGCTTGGCAATACTTCATCATGATAAAAAAAAGAGAATATAGATTTTCTTTTGAATGCATTAAAAAGTGCTAAACTATTTTCATGATTTGGTGACCGAAATTTAAGTTTATTATCAGTAGTACTTAAATGATCTTTTGCCCAACCACAAAATAATTCAACTAAAAAATCTTCATATTGTTTTTTTGACATAGATTGCATCCCCACTATCACTCATTTTTTCGATGTTACCTAATCTTTCATAAAATAGAACCAAAGCTTTATGGCTTTCTCGATCAAAAAAGATTCCTCTTTTTTCAAATCCTTTAATCAACTCATAAAGCCTTAACTGCTCATTTTCACCGATCACGAGATTAGTCAGCAATAATAAATATTCTTGATTTAAAACGAATAGATTTCCTGCACGACCTCGAGCCTTAATAAATGGCTTTAAAATAATATTTTTAATATCTTTAACTACATTATCATTCCTACCAGCACGTTCGGAACTATTCTCAGTTTTAGAAAACTGGGCCTTGAACAATCTTTCTAACTCTTTTAAAGTCTCTAGATGTGTACTTAATTTTTCTGTTTTTAACGTTAACTTACGTTCTAATGCAAAATCTTCGCAATATTTGTTAAGTTCATCTAAATCAACATCATTAATTTTCTCAAAAAATTTCCATAACGGTTGTTTATCTTTTAAAGCACTTTGTAAACTCTCAGTCATAGCAAGAACAGGGAAAATTGAACTTAATTCTTTCTCAACAGCCTTATAGCCTCTTTGAATTAATAAATTACGTTCTTGACTTGCTTTCTCAAAATCTAGAATAAAGTAACACTGTAAAAGATGCTGATCTTTAAAACTTTGCCAACTATTAATAGTTAATGATAATTGTATTGTATAAATACATATATATATTTGTATAAATAATTGAATATTTTCAATAAAATATTTAGGATACTTAATTAAAAATTCTAAATCGTTAGAAAAAATTTCAGCTAAGCTAGGCAAGTAATTTACGAATAAAGTTTCATTTGAAACTTTTGTTTCAAACTTTTTATCAAAATTTTTTGTAATAATCTTTTCTAGAAAATTTAATTGTTCGGAATAATTTTGATATATCTTTCCTGCTTTAAGAAGTGTTTTAATTAAGCCTAAAAATCTTTTTTCAACATTTGCACTATCAATTTTATCTACAATAGAATAAATACATAGTTTAGGGGAGATCAGAACAAGATTTCTCTCATCAAAATAAATTTTTTTAAGATGATCCCATGCTCTTGGATCATCTAATGCTTGAACAAAACTTGAACGGCAATAGTTTTCAAAATCATTTAATTTTTGCTCTACTTTAGATGAACTTGAAATATCTAGACCGTAAATCTCACAAATAAATAAATTGGTTAAAATTTCCCAATCAAATCCTTTGCTCTCACCACGTGTACCCACAGGATAGAAAGATCCCATAATATTTTTTTTGGCTACTTTTAATTTCAAATCCAAATTCATTTAATACCTGCCACTTCAATTTCGTCATCTTCCAAAGTTAAACGAAAGAATTGCTCACTTGTCTTGACTGTAATTTGATTCGATTTATTAGCTAAGACTAATAATTGATTCACAATTTTATTTAAGATAACCACTACACTGCGATCATTTTTACTTGGTCTATACCCTGACTTTAACTTTAGAATCAGATCAAATAGACTAATATCAACAGGAATACTTATATTTTCATGATCTTTAATTTTCAAGAAAGTTTTGAATTTTACACATGGTTGTTGACTAGAATATTTTTCAATCGCAGCAAAGTTAGGTGTAATTTTGAGAATTGAAATAATCTGATTGTGCCCATATTCAGAAATTAAGTATTGATCTTCTTCCAAATATGGAGCTTTTTTATTAATATAATTTCTGATAGCAAAAACTAAATCTCGAGAGTAAAAACTTTTAAGTATTGGCTTAGAGATGGAGGGGTCATAATATTGATGATGACGATAAAATTCCAAATAATTTAATAAAAGATCTTCAATAAAATCCTCTTTAAAATCTTGCTGATAGCCATTTCCAAAATCAGAAAATTTCAACAAATAAAACAGTCGAATATATGACATTGCATTATTTAAATTTTCTATTTTTAAAAAATCTTTTAAATACTCCTTAAATTCTTTAAATTTCTCACTTGTAGTACTTAATTCAAACGAAAGAATAAATCGATCAATATTTTTCGTTCTTAAAAGTGTCGGATCAAACTCTTTTATTTTTTCTAATAATTCATTATCACCTTGATTAAATAAATTATCAAATAAATATCCTTTACCACATATAAGCTCATGTATTAGATCTAGAAAGTTACGTGCTGTGATAAATTGATTATTAAACAACCTAATCTTAAAAAGCAACTCTATAATTACTTTTTGAACATCTTTATCACATAATAGCTTATAATTGATTAGCTTTTGAACTTGTTCACTTGAGTTATTTTCACTATTTTCTTGCAAAATATAACTTTTATATAAATATGAATTAGGATTCGTTATCTTAGTTAGTAACTGACTGACAAAATCAGCTTCATAACCCTCACGAGTAATTCTAAATTTTGGATAGTCTTCAAAATTTATAAATTCAAAATTTTCAAGACTTTTCCCATTTCTTAAATATTCTTTTAAAATTCTTTTAATATGTTGAGATTCTGCTTCTTCAGCATAATTCCCTAGCATACGGCAGAGTAAAACTTGAAGTGCGACATAAACCACCTAATTAATTTAAAGGGTTTATGGAGTATATAAAATTGTCATACCATCATCTTAACTTTGAAGATCGTACTGCATTAATGCTTGAGTCAAGAAAAGAAGGCTTTTCAGCCAGAAAATTTGCTGAACTCATTAAAAGACATCCTAGTACGATCTATCGTGAGCTTAAAAGAAATAGCATCAATGACGTTTATCAAGCTCGATATGCTTCTGATAACACCTTCGCTAGACGTAGACGTGGTCACAGAAAACTCAAAATCGATTCAATCCTCTGGAAATTTATTGTTGAAGCGATCCGTTGTTTATGGTCTCCTCAGCAAATAGCAAAGCGTTTAAAGACATTTCCTGATTTGGATCAAACAATGAATGTAAGCCATACAACGATTTATTCAACGATACG